>NZ_DDGR01000007.1:91216-397051 GCF_002337775.1 Sphingobacterium sp. UBA1897 | reverse complement strand
GTCCTATCACCCTATTAAAGCGAGAAAAATAACCCTGAATAAGATTTAAACGGATTTATTTTGAAGGCTAAAGCTAACTTCATTCAGTTTGATCAGTTGTATTTGTATTCCTTCTGCAAGACCAAGCTGCGTAGCGGCTTCTTTTCCCAGTTTAAGTACATGAAATCCTCTGCCTCGGTAGGTAAAATTGCATTCATATTCTCCGGCATTGATCATAATCCTTAATTTTTGGGATTTAGTGGGAAATAAAGGTTTGAATTCTTTTGTAATCCTTATTTGCGATTTCTTAACATCATCTGCAGTAATCTTGTTGCCCTCTGAAGGAAAAAGCATGCTTGTCGGTGGTGTCTGTACTGTGGAGGCTTGGGACTCGGCGTTTTGCTCCTGAATTTCCTGAACTTTTGGAGCCTCATTTTGTATCGGTTCAGAACTTGTTTTATCCTGACGTTTCTTCTCTTGGCGCCCTTTCTTTCTATTGTTTTGATTGGCAGTTTTTCCCGTAGTTTCTGTAGGCTGTACGGAAGGAATAGGAGTAGAAGGAGTTTTGTGTTCAGTTTCCACTGCTGTAGCGGGGCTGGCCATTGCTAAAGGCCGTTTAATGATATTACGGATGTAGTAGTGTTTTATGCGCGATTTGTCGGTGTTTCGCTCTTCAATTTCAAAATCTTCCTTGTAGGCTTTAAAAAGGTGGGACATCTTGTCGTATCCGTAATTTCGCGCATCAAAATCAGGTTTCCTTTTATTGAAAAGACTTCCGATTTCCCCTAGGAAAGCCCAGCCATTTTCATCAGCTGTATCATCGACAGTGTCTTTTAAAAGTTCCAGGGTTTCTTCATCCAGTACCGCTATACTTGCCGGGTTGTCAACCGGGGCGGGTTTGGGTTGATTTTGCTGTTTTTTCTTTGTGACTGTTTCTTTCTTTTGATTTTTCTCGAAAATTTCCACATAGATAAACTTGTCACAGGAGGCGATAAAAGGCTTAGGTGTCTTTTTCTCACCTATACCGATTACGAGCTTGCCTGATTCCCGGAGGCGGGTGGCCAAGCGGGTGAAGTCGCTGTCGCTCGATACAATACAAAATCCGTCCACTCTGTCCGAATGCAGAATATCCATGGCGTCAATAATTAATGCGGAATCAGTAGAATTTTTGCCTTGGGTATAACTGTATTGTTGTATGGGGGTAATCGCGTGAGTAAGAAGTTTGTCCTTCCATTTTTCAACATAAGGGTTGGTCCAGTCTCCGTAGATGCGTTTGATGGTTGGAATCCCATATCTTTTGACTTCATTCAAAATCTCTTCGATCTTTCGATAAGATACATTATCCGCATCGATTAGTATTGCGATTTGCAAATCCCCATGTTCTGCCATATATGTTTAGATTATTTTTTCAATATTTGAACTCTTTTCTATTCGCCTGACCTTTCTCATCCGAATATATTCGTTAAAAATACAGTATTGTTAAAGAATTTCTTGAATTTTTTAAGAATTAATTTGAACGCTATTTTTTGGGAACATGCGATTAGTTGCTTTTGTTTGGGCCTAAGGGGGAAATTATTGTGTTTGCGGAGCAGTGAAATGATTTGAGGGACGGTGAAAATAAATAAAAAAAGGTTTTCAAACGGGGAGAATGAAAACCTTAAATAACCAATTATAAACCTAAATTATGATGATACAAAGATAGTGTAAATATTACACCTGTGCAACTATTCGTTACTATTTTTTTAAAATGTCTTATATTTTGTAGCCGCACAGCTACAAACGGCCTGTAGCTGTGCGAAAACTAGTCCATCATGAAACTCGAAGGTCTATATTTCATCACAGCATAAAAGCTATTGGTGAACGCTTGTACGCTTTTATAACCGACTTTATACGCGATTTGGGAGATGGTGAATTGTTTTGTGCTAAGAAGTTCCAAACTCTTGATAATGCGGAGTAACTGCTGATATTTTGCAAGTGTCATTCCGGTTTCCTTTTTAAAAAGGCGCTCAATAGTTCGGAGCGAAAGATTGGACAATAGGGCAATCTCGTCTAATGTGAAGGCTTCTGTGTAATGGTCATGTAGGTGATTTAAGACGGCTTGAAGTCTATTCTCCTGAGGAAGGGTGATCCCAAGTTGGAGCAATTGTGCCGCAAAATAGGGGAGTTCATGGAGTAAAGCACCCAAGAAAACTTTTTCATGTTTATCTTCTTCAATCAATTTCGACCATTTTTCACAATACAAAATCATTTCCCGTAATACTTTAGGCGCAGAAAATAGCTGTACCTGACTGAAAAACAACTGGTCTTGTGCGCCGTCAAATTGTGGAGTATCAAAAAAAAGTACCATAAGCTTGATGCGTTCAGAGTGGGAGTTGGTCTTATGTACTGCACCGGAGGGAATCCAGGCAACGTGATTTTGGGGGAGTAAATACATTTTTCCTGCGACGGTAAGGTATTGGAAACCCTGTTCGACATAAATCAGCTGGCCTTTGCGATGACTGTGCAACTCGTTGTCGTGTATCCAGTTTTCTTCAAACCAGACAAAGGTTGATTTCTGGATGCGTTCAATTGTCAATGTATGATTTGTTTGATCCATGTCGTTTTAAATTAAATTAATGGCAAATTTAATTAAAATTTCAGGTATATCTTTGCAGGCGATCATTACATGTATAGCGCGATTTTATTATGAAAGAAAATATAAAAGTATCCACAGCTGTTTCTTGGACCTGGTTATCCATATTGGTTGTTGTTATGGTCTCAACCAATCTGCGGTCGCCAATTACAGCCGTTGGCCCGGCACTGGGGCAAATCAGTGAAGATTTACAATTAAATAGTTTTCAAAGCAGCCTATTGACGGCAATTCCCCTTTTTATGTTTGCGAGCTGTTCTGTCGCAGTAAGTCGATATTCGCATAAACTGGGCATGCATCGTTTTTTATTGTTTGGTTTAATGCTGTTGAGTGTAGGGATTGTGCTTCGGGTCTGGGGCAATATGCCAACGCTGTTTGTGGGATCTTTTTTAATTGGACTTGGGATCTGTGTGGGCAATGTCGTTACACCTGGCTATATAAAAACCAGTTTTCCAAAGCAGATTGGGCTGATGACAGGGATTTTTGCGGTAGCAATGAACCTGACTGCGGCTTTTGCTTCGGGTTTTAGTTTACGATTGGGTGAATGGACCGGTCTTGGGTGGCAAGGCTCACTGGGTGTTTGGGTGATTTTAGCCTTGTTATCACTTATAGTTGTTTTTTTTGATGGTTTAGGCCGAAAGAAAGCTCAAGGTATTACTGAAAATAGACAAGCGACAAGTGGAATCGGGCATATCTTTAGGTCAAGATTGGCCTGGTATATCAGCCTATTTATGGGTATTCAGTCCCTGATTTACTACAGCTTGATTTCTTGGTTGCCCAACGTATTGGTCGATTATGGGATGCCAAAGGAGGATACGGGCTGGTTGCTGTTTTTGATCCAAATTGCCATGATTCCCATTATGTTCATTGGACCTATTTTGGCTCATCGGATGAAGGATCAACGTTTAATGGCAACTGCTGTTGCGATAGGCATGCTTGGAAGTATCTTTATATTCTGGCATTATAAGCTTCAGGGAATTTATGTTGCCGCCATATTGTTGGGACTTTCCAATGGACTGTCTTTCAGTTTGTCTATTCTCTTCTTTACCCTGCGGGCTAGATCAACGGCAAATGCAATCAAAATATCGGGCATGGCGCAGTCTGTTGGCTATTTTATTGCGGCTTTTGGTCCGCCGGTCTTTGGTAGGCTGCACGAAATAGATGCTACCTGGAATTACTCGTTCTACTTTTTGGCGGGGAGTATCGTACTTTTATTATTTGCGGGATGGAAGGCCGGAGAAGATACGTATGTAGCGGAAGATTAAAGATAAGGCTACATCAGGCATAGGTGTTTAGCTGATGTAGCCTTATTCAATTAGCTCTTAAGCGCTGGCTTTCGAATTGACCTGTTAATCTTTGAGGACAGAAAATTCGATGTATGTGGCATTGTTCACATCGTGAAAAATACGTTGGGTGGCTTTACGGAAGTCAGCTTTGGTGGCTGTATAAGACGGTAAAAATACCTGTGGATTTCGTTCTGCTAACGGAAACCATGAGTTTTGTACCTGAACCATAATGCGATGTCCTTTTTTGAAGGTATGCGCAACGTCTGGCATTTCAAAATTAACCTTTTCGACCATACCTGGAGTCAAGGCCTGTGCTTTATCAAAACCATTTCGGTATTTCCCCGCCATGATCTCACCACGTACCATCATTTGATATCCAGCCATTGTTTTTCCTTGATAACTTGCAGCATCGTTCGGGTATACATCAATCAGTTTGACAACATAGTCCGCGTCTGTTCCTGTTGAGGAGACTTTGAGGAAGTTTTTGATTGGGCCTACTATCGTCAGATCCTCCGTCAACGGTTCCGTTTGATAAACCATGACATCAGGGCGACTAGCTGCGAAACGCTGATCATCTACCATATACTCCCGTGTTCGGTTTTGAATTAACCCACCTTGATGCGGAACAGGTTTATTAGGGTCTGTTACATATTCATCCCAGGAATCTGTACGTTGAACTTTGTCAAATCCAAGTTTCCCCTGAGGTTGGAAGTATAGTTTTTTTGTCTCTACATTTTTTGGCGGCCATTGTTCGAAATGTTTCCATTCGTTGCTGCCTGAGACAAAAATGTTAGCTTCGGAAGGTGCGAAGTTTCCTTCATCTTTTAGGTAATATTTGAAAAACGGTTGTTCAAATTGCTCCTGATAAGTAATACTGGTTTTTTTCTCAAATTGGATATCACCTAAATAGTTTCCTTCTGCACGAACCCAGCCGCCATGATACCAAGGTCCCGCGACTAAAATCGAGTTGTTTTTTTTGCTTTTATCCTCAATCGATTGGTAAGTCTTAAATGTTCCATAAGCATCTTCCGCGTCAAAGAAACCACCAACCACCATCACAGCTGGTTTTACCTCCTGTAAAGAATTGGTGATCACACGCGATTTCCAAAAATCATCATAGTCGGGATGTTTAAACAGGTCATTCCAAAATTGTACGGAGTCACCAAAATACTTTTCTTTGAGTTCCCGCGCTGTTCCTGCTTCTGCAAAAAAGTTATATTTATCGGCTTCTTTGATTTGAATTTTGCCCTTAAATTGATCTGGTGTGATGGGTTTTGGACGTGGGACACCAAAGGTTGACATGAATGTAAATGCATCCTGAAGAAACAATACGCCATTATGGTGGAAGTCGTCGCCGATAAACCAGTCTGTTACGGGAGCCTGTGGGGAGACTGCCTTCAAGCTCGGGTGTGTTTTGACCAATCCGACGGTAGAATAGAAGCCTGGATAGGAAATCCCATAGAGCCCGGCTTTGCCATTATAGTTTTTGAGATTTTTCTGTAACCATTCAAGCGCATCATAGGTATCCGTACTTTCATCGATTGCTTTTTTATCTTTGCTGTAGGTGGTCGGACGAATATCTTCAAAATCACCTTCGCTCATCCACTTGCCACGGACATCCTGATAAACGAAAATATAACCTTCACGCATCATTTGGGGAAAGTTTCCCAAGCTTTTTTTGTATTCGTTCTGCCCATAAGGAGAAACCGTGTAGGGTGTTCTATTGAGTAAAACTGGATATTTCTTGGATTTGTCTTTTGGACTGTAGATCGCAGTAAATAATTTCTTCCCATCTCGCATGGGGATTGCTACTTCGGTCTTTTCATAATGATCTCTAACATAAGCCGAGTCGGCAGCTGTTTGAGCATGTAACTGGCTTGCGCTTAAAAGCGCTAAAGTTAGGCACGAAATTGTATTTTTCATTCAGATAATTATTTGTTCAGTACATTCTTTGGTGTAAATTATAATTTTACACTTGGGTTCATTTTTTGCAATGCTATGGATACTCTTATGCACCTTGGGCGCTATGCGATACAGTTAAATTTGTCATCGCGTTATCGTTTGGCAGACCATTTCTCCAGCTACAATGAGCGGATCAACAGCTGCTGGTTTATAAATTGAACGATAGATTCATTGCGTGTATTTAGATTTTAGGCTAAAGTTAGTGCTACTAAAACCATTTTCCAATTTTATTGTCATATTTATAGCGAATAGAAAAAGAAAAATTGACCAATTTTTGAGAAAGAAAAACTTTTTTTGGATTGAATTTGGATTAGTTTTCGAATCTTAATATATTGAGTAAAATTAAGGAGAATTATTTTTTGGGTTAACAGCTTTAGCTAAAAACGTTAAATTTCAATCAGATGGATTAGTAGAACACTAAATAATAATTCATTTTCAGATTATTTTTTTAGGTTTCGAATGGGGTTTGTATTGGTATTTGTCACGATTTTATAAATTAAGTGGGCAGTGGTATGAAATATGTTTTTTTAAGCTAATTTTAAGAATTATTTTATCATAATACATCAATTAAATAACAATTTAAGTATATAGAATTAATATGGGACAACAAGTGAAAGATGCCAATGGAAAATTGGGTATTCTTATTCCGGGATTAGGTGCTGTGGCTACAACATTAATCGCTGGTGTGGCATCTATAAACAAAGGTTTTTCAAAACCAATCGGATCTGTTTCTCAATTGAGCAGAATCCGTCTGGGTAAACGCACTGAGAACAGAAATCCATTAATTAAAGATTTCGTCCCTTTAGCAAAATTGGAAGATGTTGTTTTTGGTGGATGGGACGTATATGAGGATAACGTATACGAGGCTGCATCAAATGCACAGGTATTGGAGCAAGGCCAATTGGATGCTGTTAAGGCTGAATTGGAGGCAATCCAACCAATGAAGGCTGTGTTTGACCGTAATTTTGTGAAAAATTTGGACGGAACGCACATCAAATCTGAAAAAACTCGCCGTGAATTGGCAGATGCCGTACAACGTGATATTCGTGAATTTAAAGAGAAAAACGGATTAGACCGTGTTGTATTGGTATGGTGTGGATCTACTGAGCGTTATATTGAAACAAACGAAGCTTTTTCAACTTTAGCTAAATTAGAGGAAGCATTAGACAATGATGATCAACGTATTCCACCAAGTATGATCTATTGTTATGCGGCATTGAAAGAGGGAGCTCCTTATGTAAATGGTGCACCAAATTTAACATGTGACGTTCCTGCTATTGTTGAGTTGGCGCATGAAAACGGTGTGGCAATTGCAGGTAAAGATTTTAAAACAGGTCAAACATTGATGAAAACAATTGTGGCACCTGGTCTTCAAGCGAGAGCTTTGGGTGTTGAAGGTTGGTTTTCGACGAATATCTTAGGTAACCGGGATGGATTAGTATTAGATGATCCTGAAAATTTCAAAACAAAAGAGGTCTCTAAATTATCGGTATTGGAAGAAATTCTGGATGCGAAAAAGAACCCTGAGTTATACGGTGATCTTTATCATAAAGTACGTATCAACTATTATCCTCCACACGGCGATAATAAAGAATCTTGGGATAACATCGATATCTTCGGTTGGTTGGGTTACAAAATGCAGATTAAGATCAATTTCTTGTGTCGCGATTCAATTTTAGCTGCTCCGGTTGCGTTGGATTTGGCTTTGTTTATTGATTTGGCTCAACGTGCGGGTATGTCTGGTATTCAAGAGTGGTTATCATTTTACTTGAAATCTCCTCAAACCGCTCCGGGATTACCTCCTGAACACGATATCTTCAAACAATTGATGAAATTGCAAAATACATTGCGCCACATTATGGGTGAAGATTTAATCACACATTTGGGATTGGATTATTACCAGGAGCTAGTAGATAGTATTCAATAAATTACCTTAATAAGAGAGGGGAAACAATTGTTTAAAAACAATTTTTCCCCTTTTTCTTCAAAATCCTTACGATATTGAAGATTTGTGATATAACCCTCTGTAGACTTTTGCGCTTACGAACGCTGAGATAGTGACGGGGGTTTTGCTTTTTTATAAATGATTTTATTTTGCAATTAAAAGAAATGGAATTTGCAATTATAGCGGCGGGAGAAGGTTCTCGATTGCGAAAAGAGGGATTTAATTTACCGAAACCCTTGCTACCATTACATGGAGTTCCATTAATTGAGCGATTGATTCGCGTGTTTGTTAAAGAAGGGGCGCAAAGAGTTCATGTTATCATCAATAAACAATCTCCGGAACTGAAATTGTTTTTGGAAAAAACAACGTTTGAATTACCTATTGTACTTATAGAGGAAGATACTGCAAGTTCATTGCATAGCTTTGCCTTGCTTGTCAAAAATAACCCCGATTGGTCGTCCTGTTGTCTGACAACAACAGATACGGTTTTTAGACCACATGAATTTCATGCCTATTTGGAGGCATTCCAGCAACATCAACATGCCGATGCTTTTATGGCAGTCACTCCTTTTGTCGACGATGAGAGTCCGCTCTATGTGAACACAAATTCACAGCTTCGGGTGGAAGCTTTTCTGGATACAGCGACCGCAGAAACGAAGTATGTTTCTGGCGGAATTTATTGCTTCCGAAAAGCAGCTATGGATTGTGCATTAAGCTCCGTTGAAGCCGGTAATTCCAGAATGCGTAATTTTCAGCGTGCTTTATTGAAAAACGATTTACAAGTAGAAGCATTTGTATTTGACAAGGTGGTCGATATTGATCATTTAAAAGATCGTGTCGTCGCGGAACAATTTTTGAGTGAGGAGGTTAGTTAGTAAAATGAGCGATATGATTTCTATTTTAGGCGTAACTCGAAAAAATCGCTTTTCACCCAACCATGTGGGGAATGATGCCGCTATATTTAATGAAGTAGTTTTAAAACTGACTGAAAAAGGTGCTTCGGTGGAGGTGTGTAATGAAGATGAATTTTTGTCTTCATCATCCCTGAAGCAGGATAATATTCTGACTATGGGGAGAACAAAGACTTTAGTGAAAAAGTTGCAATCTCTTCAAAATAATGGGATCAATGTCTTGAATTCAGGATTTGGAATTGAAAATTGCTTTCGGAAAAACATGACCCTTAAGCTTTTAGAAGGTGGAGTTCCTTATCCGAAGAGTATCGTGATCTCTACCGTTGCAGATATCCAATCTATTTTTGAAAAACTGAAAGGAAAGGGTGTATGGATCAAACGTGGCGATTTTCATGCGATTCATAAGGAAGATGTTACCTTTGCTGCAAGTCTGAAAGAAGCGCAACATATCTTGAATGAATATGCACTTCGTGGGATTAAAGAGGCTGTGATTTCTGAACATCTTGCCGGAGACTTACTCAAGTTTTATGCAGTGCGGGGAACGGATTTTTTCTTTTATTTCTACCCATATGAACACAATCATCACAAATATGATTTGTATGAACAAATTAATGACGAGGTAGTGCATTTTCCTTTTGATCTCGACAATCTAAAAGAAGTTGCCAATCGTGCTGCGGAAGTCCTGGATGTACATATCTATGGCGGCGATGTGATTATTGATGCAAATGGAGACTTCCATATTATTGACTTAAACGACTGGCCAAGTTTTGCGCCATGTCGGGCAGAGGCCGCTGAGGCCATTGCTCAAATGGTTTACCATAAATTTACTGAAAAGAACCACAATGCAGAAAGAACAAGTTAATGTAATCGAAGAAGATAATTTGAGTGCATTCGAACAATCTTTAAAATCTAATGATACAGAAGAGCGAATTGATATTTGGTTTTATCGACCTATAGGTTATCGTATCGCGCAAGTCTGTGCCAAAATTGGTATTACACCCAACGCTGTGACAATTATTAGTATTTTCTTTGGCGTTGCGGCGGGTATTTTATTCTATTACCCTGCATTATGGATTAATGTGATTGGCATGCTTTTATTGGTTTTTGCCAATTCTTTAGATAGTGCCGATGGACAGCTGGCAAGAATGACAGACAATAAAAGTCGCTTTGGTCGTATCTTGGATGGTTTTGCCGGAGATTTTTGGTTTGCTTCTATTCATATTGCGATCTGTTTACGCAGTATTAATGAAGGATGGCCACAATGGCTATGGGTATTCTGTGTACTTGCAGGTGTATCGCATATGCTTCAGTCGGCAATGGCTGACTATTATCGTAATGTACATTTGTATTTTATAAAAGGTAAAGCCGGAAGTGAGCTGGACAATACACGTGATTTGAAAGTTGACTATGATGCCTTGTCTTGGCGCAAGAATTTTTTCAGCAAATTTGTGCTGAATGGCTACATGGGCTATACACGTAACCAGGAAAAGCTTTCTCCAAAACTGCAAAAGCTGCTGCATATTGTGAAGAGTCGTTATAAAGATGAATTGCCAAAACAATTGATGGTCGACTTTAGAACTCAAAATAAACCATTGATGAAGTATACAAATATTGTACAGTTCAATACAAGGGTGATTTTCCTATTTGTTTGGTTGTTTATCGGTCAGCCTTGGATTTACTTTTTCTTTGACATGTTTGTCCTAAATCCGATATTGATATACATGTGTAACCGACAAGAAAAAGTAAGCGGTTATTTTGTTGATAAATTAACAAATGATCCAACTTATGGGGAGTAAGATCTATAAAGTACTCTTTATGCTCATCGGTATAGGTACACTGGCCTATATGATTCAAGCAATGGGAATTGATGAGATTTGGAACAACCTCGAAAAAATTGGCTGGTGGTTTTTGCCCGTCCTCGGTAGCTGGGCAGTACTCTACTGGATGAACGCAATGGCATTTAAGGCAATTATTCAGGAACCCGAATTGCCGCAGACAGATGTACCCTTTTGGAAGGTCTTACAATTGACAATATCGGGGTACGCCATTAATTATATAACGCCATTTGTTGCATTAGGTGGTGAGCCTTATCGTATTATGGAGCTTAAAAACTATGTCGGTGGTTCGAAGGCAGGTTCTTCCGTGCTGTTATACGGTGTCATGCACATTTTGTCGCATATTTTATTTTGGGTCGCTTCTGTTTTTCTAATTCTTTGGTTCGTACCGGCAAGTACAATGGTTGATGTGGCCTGTGCTGTGATTTTTGTGATGGCTATCATTTGTACTTGGCTATTCACGAAATTTTATAAGAAGGGAATTACAGTTTCACTATTGAAGGCTTTGTCTAAACTACCTTTGGTAGGCAAAAAAGTTGGTCATTTACTGGAGACGAAGTATGAAACGTTGAATGACGTCGATCAGCAGGTGAAAAACCTCTTTCAAAATCGTCGCGATCGCTTCTATACGGCCCTTTTTTGGGAATTTGTCGCACGTGTTGTGGGCTGTTTTGAGATTTATTTTATTGGTTTAGCCTTAGATATCAATATTGATTTTATTGATGCTATGATCATTAGCTCGGGATCTTCTTTATTTGCCAATCTTGTTTTTTTCTTTCCAATGCAATTGGGAACGCGGGAAGGTGGATTAGCAATGGCTGTGATGAGTATAGGATTGCCTGCGAAAGTCGGTATTTTTATGGGTGTTGTGACACGAATTAGGGAAATTGTCTGGATTATGATCGGTTTGGGGTGGATGAGTTTAGTAAAAAAGAAATAACATGAATAAGTTTAATATTAAAGGGATTATTTTTGATTATGGTGGAACCTTAGACACTAACGGAGGCCACTGGGGAGCTGTTATCTGGTCGGGTTATGAAAAATATCAGGTTCCTGTAAATTTGAACGCTTTTCAGGAGGCCTATACCTACGCGGAACGTCAGATGGCTTTACAGCCTATCATTAAGCCGCAGTTTAATTTTTTAGAAGTACTTGAAGCAAAGCTCAATGTACAATTTGATTATCTTATTGCTGCAGGGTACGACCTAGATCGCTCATTAGCTCATAAAATAGCCTTTGACGGTTATTCGCTGGCAAAGAATACCGTTGAGGAGGTAAAACCACTGTTAAATTCACTTCATGCAAAATATCCAATTGTCATGGTGTCCAATTTTTATGGTAATTTAAAATCAGTACTTGACGATTTTGGTATCCTGCCTTATTTTCAGTCTGTTGTGGAGTCTGCTGTCGTTGGTGTACGCAAACCTGATCCTGCAATTTATGCTTTAGGTGTGACTGAAATAGGTCTTCCTGCGCAAGAGGTATTGGTTGTAGGTGATTCCTATAGTAAAGATATGGTACCTGCCAAAGCCGTTGGCTGCCAGACCCTATGGTTGAAAGGGCAGACTTGGGGCGAGGATAAATTGCAAGATACTTCAGCTGCAGACCAGCAATTTACAAGTATCTTTGATTTAATCGACTTTGTTTAAATAAAGATTCTGACGAAATTCTTTAGGCGAGATTCCAACATTTCGCTTAAAGAATTTACCAAAAAAGGATTGATCCGAGAAATGCAATTTCACCGCAATTTCTCCGATGGAACGCCCCTGGCAAAGTAACGATTTTGCTTCCTCCACTAAGACATTCTGAATAAGTTCTATCGCTGATTTTCCGGTTAGTTCCTTCGTAATTACGGATAGGTGTTTCGCTGTGATACCAAGTTCCATCGCATAAAATTGCACCATGTGTTCTTTATGAAACGACTTTTTGAGGAGCAAATGGAAATTGGCAAGTATCTCTCTTTTTCGAGAGGGAATAGCTGGTGTATTTCGCATATTTTGGCTTCCTAGACGGGCTATTTCGCAAAATAATATTTCCGTTAATGACTTTATAATCTGATTTTTGAAAAGATAGCTAGCCCCTTGTCGATCGTAATGAATAAACTGTTTAAATAAGTTGGATAAGTTAGTTGAATCTTGGTTTGATAGCGACCAGATGTAGCTGTCATTTAAGGCAAGAGACTTTTTGGTGACCTCGAAGAAATCCTCCTGGAAATCCAGTTTGAAGCTAAAATCCAGCGTAAAGAAAATCAAATAAACCTCACAATCCCAAGACTTGACGACCGAAGAGCCATTAACTCGCGAAGAAGGATTGGTCAACAATAGGTGATTTTGAGCAACTTGTACCCGTTCATTATTAATGATGAAGGAAGTTTCACCTTTTTTTATTAAACAGAGCGAATAGAGCTCACCTTTCGATAAAATGTGCTGCTGCTCGGAACTAAAGACGGGTTTTGATTTGTTGCCTTTAAAATGAAAGACATAAAAACCCTTGTTTTCGATGGGAGTTTCCTTTACAGACATGTTTATTTTACGATAAAATCAAAATAGGTTTTACGATAGGGTTCATCTTGCAAGGTGTAATGCCACCATTCCTTATCATAAGCTTTAAAGCCAAATTTAGCCATCGCTTCTTTTAAGATCTTTCGGTTCTCTTTCTGTTGGGCTGTCAGATTCGCGTATTGATGATGTGAGACTGCGCCGAAAAAATCAAAAGGTCCACCCATGTCAATCTCTTTCTGATCTTTTAAGCTAATGAGCGTTAGATCTACTGTACTGCCCCGGCTGTGGCCCGATTTGGAGGCAATAAAGCCTAGATTAAACAAATTCTTCTTATTGATAAGCGGGTAGAACTCCTTTTTTGCGATGGTATCATTGGTGTTTAAGGACCATGTTTTAAAGTTGTCAACAGCACGTTGCGGGCGGTAGGCGTCGAATATTTTCAAGCCAAGGCCTTTTTTATTTAAATGGTTCTCGACTTGCTGTAGTGCTAGCGCTGCGCGTTTAGTTAAAATAGCGACTGGTTTTTCATAACCTTTAATCGGCCTTCCGGTGAAGTTGTGACTGCCAAAATAACGCATTTCTAAGCTTATTGTAGGGATAATGTCCTTGACGTATACAAAATCTGAAGGCATGATCTTTTCCTGCCCACGGAGGCAAAGTGTGAAAAGGCTTAAGCCAAATGTAAGACACAAGTTGAATTTCATGGAATGAAGATACAACTTGTGTCTTAATTAATATAATAAAAACGGAGATTCTCGTCTGTATCAATAGGTATAAAACCCAGTTGGGTTTATGGATCAATTTGGGCGCCTATTGATAAACAGGCCGCTAATGATCAGCTAATTTTTTTTTCAGGTAATTGTATATTTCTATCTGTGAACGACATGGTGCCTCTTTATTCTCGACGTAATGATTGCTCAGGGAATTATTGAGTATCCGCGCTTTGACATTATCTTTGAGCTGGATTTGAAGCATTTCTTTTAAATCCTCCTTGATTTTTTTGCTTGTTATTTTTACTGCGGCTTCAATACGATGATCCAAGTTTCTTGTCATCCAGTCCGCTGAGGAAATAAATAGCTGCTCTCGACCAGCATTATAAAAATACATCACACGTGCATGCTCCAAATATTCATCTACGATTGAAATGGCGTTCATTTGCAATTTAAACGTTTTTTGATTTGTTGCACAGTAGATTCCTCGGATAATAAGATCTATTTTGACACCAGCTGTTGCTGCGTCATAGAGCTTTTTAATCATCTCTTTATCGCTGAGCGAATTTACCTTGACAATGATGTATGCTTTTCGGCCAGCCTTTGCTTCGGTAATTTCCTGGTCGATGTAGTGTAGAAGTTCTCTACGCATATCCGTTGGGCATATCAAAAGGCTTTTGCAATTTTTGATAATGTCAGCCGGATTTGATTTGGGTCGTCTCAGGTAATTGAAAACCTTATTTATATCGGCAATAACGTCCCTATTACTCGTTAAGAGGCAATAGTCTCCGTATAATTTCGCCGTTTTCTCGTTGATATTTCCTGTGCTGACAAAACCATATTGCATCGTTTTCATCCCAATACGTTTTTTTATCACACATAGTTTTGCATGGACCTTTTTATTTGGGATACCGGTAAGTACTTTAATGCCTTCGAGTTCAAGTTTCTCTTTCCAGTCCAAATTGTTTTCTTCATCAAATCTTGCACGAAGTTCAAGCATCACGGTGACTTCCTTTCCATTGCGGGCTGCATTAATCAAGGCATTTGCAATTTTGGAATTGGAAGCTAAGCGATATGCTGTAATCTGGATCGTTTTTACATCGGGATCCATTGCTGCTTCCCGAAGTAAATCGATGATCGGTCTAAACTCATGATATGGAAAGGAGAGCAGCACATCTTTTTTTAATATAGTATCCGTTACACGTTCGTAGTTTTTGAAATAAGGATGTGGAAAGGACGTTCGTTCCAAGGGCTGATTGTAGGATTTAAACACATTGGGAAAATCCATGAAGTGTTTGAAGTTGTGTATTTTTTGTCCTGGAATGATGCTGTCTTTTTTTGAAAGGTTAAGTTTCTTGATCAGGAATTCGACCAATTTATGGTCCATCTCTTGATCAAAAATAAACCGGGTCGGTTTACCTTTTCTTCTGTTTTTTACCCCTTTGCTTATCTTCTCAACCAGCGTCGTGTTGATATCATTGTCAATGTCAAATTCGGCATCTTTTGTTACTTTAAAGACATGTGCATTGAATACATCAAAACCGAAATAGGAAAATATTAATGGAAGATTAAACTTGATAACATCCTCCAAAAGTATAATATGCTTTTCATCTTTTGGCGAAGGTAATTGTACGAAGCGTCCATTTTGACTGGTCGGGATTTCGATGAGTGCAAATTTGGTTTCATACTGCCATTCCTGTTTTCCCATCGCAATACCCAAGTAAAGGCTCTTATCCCGAATATAGGGCATAGGTCGTATATCGTCCAATATCAAAGGAATGACGTTCGATTCCACCTCATCCTGATAATAGTCGCTCACAAACTTTTGTTGTTCGGGATTCAGTTCCTCACTGGTCTTAATATAGACATTCTGTTTGGCCATATCTTTTTGGATACGATTCCACGTACTGTCAAATTTCTTTTGCTGCTTGATTACCCGGATATTGAGCTCTTCCAATATGAGCTGTGGGTCTTCGTAGAAGGATTGGTTGGCACTTTTGTCTTTCAGGTCTATAGCCCGTTTTAGACCTGCAACACGTACACGGAAAAATTCATCGAGGTTATTGGAAAATATACCTAAAAATTTGATTCTTAGGGGTAAAGGGACCGTCTCGTCCGCAGCTTCCTGTAATACTCTGCCATTAAAGCTCAACCAACTAACGTCTCTAGGAATAAATTTTTTCGACATAACTAAATATACGTAAATTTAAAAAGCAAAACTATAGCTCTACAGGGGATAATCGAACTTTTTTGTGTTAAAGAATTATTAAGTTATTTTTAGTTCATGTGTGTAGACCGTAGTTTTAAAGGTGCATTTTTGACACTGCTCTTCTTTCCTGGAAATAACCGCTACAAGGTGCTGCACTGCATGGTAAAAAAAATCCCCCAAAGGTCTATTCGGACTTTGGGGGATATGTCATTATGTTTGGTTTCGTCTATTGCTTCTTTCCGTACTTTTTGGAAATTTGAATCGCTTTGTATTTCGTTGTGTCAAAATGTGGCGTGTCAATTGACAAGCTTGTCGGATAAGGAGCACTTCGATCGAAGAAATACACGGTTGTTGTACTTCCGTAATCATTAACAGGCATTAAGTCAAGACAGGCAGAATAATCCGCATTCAACAGGTCGCCTACAGTAACGGCATAAATGCGTATGATACCACCTTTATTTTGTTCATTTCTGACGAAAGCGACTTCCTTAAAACCTCCCGGTAGATCTTCAATACTTTTCTGATTGAAGCTATCTTTTAAAATAAAACCCAACAGCACTAAAATCGGTATGACCAAAAGCCATAGCCTTTTATTCTTCTTCATTAAAAATACTTAAATTGTAATTGTTATACCTAATAATTTGTAAAACTCTTTTAAAATTGCCTGGTGTCCTGGCCAAGCAGGAGAGGTGACCAAATTGCCGTCTACCACCGCTTGATCCGCAGGGATATTTTTCCATGTGCCACCCGCTAGTTCAATGTCGGGACCCACAGCAACATAAGCTGTCAAAGTGCGACCTGCGAGTACTTTTGCAGCTGTCAACACTTGGATGCCATGACATATTGCTGCCACAGGTTTATTGTGCTCAAAGAAGTGTCTCGTAATCTCCAAAACACGTTTGTTGAGTCGAATATATTCTGCCGATCGTCCTCCAGCAATATATAAACCGTCATAATCTTCGACATTGACCTGGTCGAAATCTTTATTGATTGCGAAATTGTGCCCGCGCAGTTCTTTATAAGTCTGATCACCAGTGAAATCATGCACTGCTGTGGGAACTACATCTCCGCTTTTGCGGTCCGGAGCAATTGCATCTACCGTTAATCCTATTGAACCCATTGCTTGAAATGGAACCATTGCTTCGTAATCTTCTACAAAGTCTCCTACAAGTAGTAATATTTTTTTTGCCATATCAAAAAACCTCTTTTAATAGGTTTTCAATTTACATATTAAAAGAGGTATTCGCAACGATTATTTGTTAATCTTTTGTTAACCTTGCACGGCTAATTTTTCGGCAAGTGCACGTTTTGTTTTACGTACTTTAGCTTCTAATTGACTTCTTAAAGTGGGATCGATAATACCTTTACCTTCTTCAAAGTTTTTGTGGAATTCAGGAAGGGAGAAGGAGTCTAATATATCGGCGCCATCCCAAGTGATTCGGTTTACAGCAGTGTTCAATACCGTGGCACCTCCCATCGGACCAGGTGCAGTAGCCAATAAGAAAACAGGCTTGCCATTGAATAATTTGCGGTTAGGAATACGCGAAACCCAGTCAACAATATTTTTGTAAGCTGTAGTATATGACCCATTGTGTTCGGCTAAAGAAATCAAAAGGAAATCTGCCGCATCCATTTTAGCTGCAAAGTCATGCGCCAATTGTGGAATCCCCAACTCGACTTCTTTGTCGTAAGAATAGATCGGCATTTCAAAATGGTTTAAGTCTAGCAATTCAATGATATCGTCTGCTTCTTTGTAGTATTTGGAAGTACTTGTGACGAACGTTTTGTTGATTGAGTTTTTGTTGCTTGTTCCTGCAAATGCTAATATTTTCATCTTTATATCATTAATTTATGAGGTGTTGAATAGGGGCAAAACTACCCCATACTGACCTCGTTTTTACCTTTAGAAAATCATGATTTTCGCATGTTTTCGCTATGTTTTATTTTAAAATCTGGTCAAACTTACGATATAATTGCTGAATAAATGTCAATCAAATGTCTCTGTACGGCGTTCTAGCGTATTTATTGATGTAGATCAATAAAATTAAAACGTTCGTACATACCAAGCAGGCCTGTAAGTCCGCCAGTATGAATAACGAGTACCTGATCTGTGGGGGTAAAGTAGTCCTTTTTGATCAGATCATCTACGGCATAAAGTAATTTGCCGGTATAGGTGGGTTCGATCATGATTCCTGTCGCAGCTATAAAATGCTGCACAAAGGCGAGCAAGTCGGTATTTGATTTTGCATAACCACCAAAATGATAATCAAGATGTAAAATAGGAGGGGTGATGTTGGGGTAAAGTTGATCGACTTCCTCCTGAATAAAACCTCCATTTTTTAAAACAGGTATGCCGTGTACGCGGGTAAATAGATCTCGTTTTTCTATCGCATTGGCTATTCCAGCTAATGTTGTTCCTGTGCCGCAGGCGGTAAAAATATGCTGGTATTCATGTTGGAGTTCATCAACGAGTTCGGAGCAACCTTTTGCTCCTAGCATGCCGTAACCACCCTCGTGTATATAGAACGTCGTTGGATCCTGACCAAAATAGGTGTTGTATAAATTTTCTTTATCTCGGTAAGATTCGCGGTCGACGTAAATGAGCTGCATCCCAAAAAGGCGGCACATTGCTAAAACAGGGTTGTTAACCCCTTCTTCACCTCGAACAAAAGCGGTTGTTTTAAACTTAAAGGTAGCTCCGGCGCAAGCGGTAGCTAAAAGATGGTTGCTCCATGCTCCACCAAATGTGACAAGATGATTTTTCTGAAGCTGCAGGGCTTCTTCCAGATTATATTTTAACTTTCGCCATTTATTGCCTGAAATAAACGGATGTATGAGGTCATCGCGCTTAAGTGTTACTTTAATATGCTTCTTCTCCCAGGCTGGGAGGCACAATTCAGTTTCGGGGCTATGGATTTTGAAGGGCAACATAACATTAAATGAAAACAAATTTAACGAAAATTGTTTCATTTGGTTTATTTTTGTAGCATGACAGAACAAATTGGATCGCAAGATCAGGAAGAACAAGAATTATTTGAGCATCTACGTATTGAGGTGGATAAGGGACAAGCATTACTCCGCATTGACAAATACCTGATGAACAGGGTGGAAAATGCGACGCGGAGCAAAATTCAGCATGCTATTGAAGCAGGTTCTGTCATGGTTAACGGTAAGGAGATCAAGGCGAGCTATAAGGTTAGACCTGATGATGTGATTACATTGGTGCTACCTGATCCACCACGGGATAATGAAGTTTATCCAGAAAACATTCCATTGGATATCAAATACGAGGATGACGACGTGCTGATTGTGAATAAAGAGGCGGGTATGGTCGTGCATCCAGGATATAATAATTATACGGGAACCTTGGTAAATGCATTAACGTATCATATCCAGCAGCTGCCACAGCTTCCAGGAAACTCCGATCGCCCAGGTTTAGTGCATCGAATCGATAAAGACACTTCCGGACTATTGGTTATTGCTAAAAATGAAAAATCAATGGCCTTTTTGGCAAAACAGTTTTTCGATCACAGCATTACCCGTAAATATATTGCATTAGTTTGGGGTGATTTAAAAGAGGACGGAACAATTACAGGTTATATTGGACGTCATCTAAAAGACAGACGCATTATGGCCATGTATGATAGCGAAGATAAAGGGCGTTGGTCAGTGACACATTACAGCGTTTTGGAGCGACTGGGCTATGTTACTTTAATTGAATGTCAGTTAGAAACAGGGCGTACACACCAAATTCGTACGCATATGCAATCTATTGGTCATCCGTTATTTAATGATGCAATGTATGGTGGAGATAAGATTTTAAAAGGTACCGTATTTTCAAAGTACAAGCAATTTGTGGATAACTGTTTTTCATTACTGCCACGACAAGCCCTTCATGCGCAAGTATTGGGATTTATCCATCCTTCTACAAAAGAAAATATGTATTTTGAGGTACCATTTCCAGAAGATTTTCGTTTAGCTTTAGAAAAGTGGCGCGGATATGCGGCAAATTCAATGGCTATAGAAAATGATTAAAATTTAGAACAAAATTAAGATGCCAACAAACTATATCAATTTCAATGGCAGTGTAGTGCCGGAAGATCAGGAAATATTTAGCATTGAGAATAGAGGTTTCCGTTATGGGGATGGATTATTCGAAACGATGCTGTATAAGGATGGTGATATCCGCTTTCTAAATTTTCATGTCGAGCGTTTACAGAAAGGAATGGAGTTGATTCATTTGGATGATGCGAATCTATTCGATGAATTTTTTATTCGTTCGAGATCCGAAGAATTAATCCGTAAAAACAATATGTTGGGGCAGCAGGTTCGTATCCGATTGATCGTGTTTAGATCTGGAGGCGGATTGTATAGTCCAACAAGTAATAAACCTGGTTTTGTTTTGCAAGTGCAGCGCATAGAACCCAATCTTCGCGATAAGAAGGTCGGTTTGATTGTAGGACTTTACAATGAATTCAAAAAACCGTATAGCGATCTTTCAAAGATTAAATCTTTAAATGCGCAGATTTATGTGTTGGCTGGCATCTATAAAAAGAAAATGGCTTTTGATGATGTATTGATTCTAAATCAGGAAGGTTATCTATGCGAATCCTTGATTTCAAATATCTTTGTCTACTATGAAAAGGTACTTTATACACCAGCGTTATCTGAAGGATGTATTGAAGGAGTAATGCGCCGGGTAGTCATGGACATGGCACAGGATGAAGGTATAGAGGTGGTTGAGGCACAGATAAGCCCCGAAATCATGAAACGGGCAGATGAGATTTTCTGTACCAATGCTGTACAGGGCGTACAATGGGTAATGGGCTATAAGCAAAAGCGCTATTTCAATAAGATATCGCGGATCTTGCAGGAAAAATTACAACATTGGAACTATGACGTCAGTGATGAACAGGACTAGAATAATTTGATTATACATACAAAAGGGCGGGATTTAATCCTGCCCTTTTGTATGTATAATTCGCTCAGCCCATTGCTCAAAGGCATTTTTAAAGCTGCGTAGAAAATCTTTGGTTTTTTGTGATTCAATAGTCCCGTTGGGTCCAATACATGTTGTTATACTACCCAAATAAGCTTCGGGTTGCTGCATCGTTAAGACATTGACGAAGACCAGTGATTGACGTAAATGGTGGTTGGCGCCAAAGCCACCGTAAACTCCCGTTGATGAAGAAATTATTGCGCCAGGTTTGCCATCCCATTTATTTTTTCCATAGGGTCTTGAACCCACGTCAATCGCATTTTTTAAAACTGCAGGAATGGAACGATTATACTCTGCAGTAATAAAAAGTACAGCATCCAGAGAAGCGACCTCTTTCCGAAATCGCACATAGCTCGGAGGCGGATTTCCCACATCGTCAAAATCCTGATTATATAGGGGAAGCTCGCTGATATCGATTATGCGATAGCCAAATTTAGATTCCTCTTGCTCAAGAATAAACTGCGCAATTTTTTTGTTGTAAGATTCCTTTCGTAAGCTACCAACCAATATTCCTACATTATATATACTCATTGTGATTAGTTCATTAAAGTCTGTATGATCTGAACAACTGATCCTACTAAAAAGTTTGCGGTTTTATTGCTAACTACAATCATATTTAACCTGTTTAAAATGAGATTCTTATTGCTTCGTTAACAAAAATTAACATTTGAACATTAATCTTTTGCACACTGTTTGTTGTCGTATTGTAAAGAAGAAATTACAAACTAGAGGGAGGAGCTACTTATGAAAAAATTGTTTTACGCGGCGGCGATTATTGCAGGCCTTTTTACAGCGGGAGCTGCACAAGCGCAAGTCAGTATCAGTGTCAATATTGGGAGTCAGCCTAGCTGGGGCCCAGCAGGTTATGATTATGCTCGCTATTATTATATTCCAGAATACAATATGTATTACGATGTACCCGCGAGATGTTACGTTTATTATGATAATGGCGGCTGGATAAGAAGAGCAAGTTTACCGAGGAGATACAGACATTACGATTTTTATCGGGCTCATAAAGTGGTTATTAACGATCGCACACCATGGCATCACCACGATCGGTATAGAAGCCGTTATGGCGGTTACCGTGGAAGACAAGTATCCATCCGTGACAACCACCACGGTGGTAGTGGGTATTCATTTGCCAGCGAACGTAGTGTAAGGCGCGAACATTCATGGGGAGAAAGCCGTCGATACGATAGCCGAAATGGGCATGGACGAGGCAATAGCCATGGGCATGGAAACGGACATGGGCGTGGTAACGGTCACGGAGGAAGACATAGAGATTAATCGAGTAATTGAATAACATGATAAAAAAGGAATCTATATACATATAGGTTCCTTTTTTTTGGCCAGAAATAACAGGCTGTTTGCATTCGTAGCTCCGGGTTTTTCGGAATCATGAAGCTTTTAGTGTACATGCACAATAAATTAAATAACATAACAGCTTGATTAATGAAAAATATATTAATTTTGCGCTACACGGGACTGAGATCCGCTTATTTTAGGTGATTTTGAGTTTGTGGGAAATAATTGTAATGTGTAAGTTAATTTTTGTAATGAGAAAACTGGTTAATTCGGGTGTTGTATGGGTAGGGTTAAGTATATCTATTTTTGGATTTTACTCCTGCAATCAAAGTGGGACAAATAAGGTGCAAAATGTGGGAGCTGTTGACTCTATGCCGCCAAAAAAGGATAGTTTGCTTGCTGTGCAAGATTCGATAAGTAAAGTGGATTCGCTGCGCAAAGACACCATTACAAAAATGGAAGAAAATGTGGACTACAAAGGGACTAAAGATACGACCGTATTGTTGACTGATACTGTTTCTCCACGTTATATTTATCTCACTTTTGACGATGGTCCACTGAATGGAAGCCAGCACCTTGATTCCATTGCGACAGCGAAAGGCATCAAAATTAATGCTTTTCTGATTGGCAATCATGATAAAATGAGTAAAAAATTACACAGTTTTACAGAACGTTACAAGAATAATCCTTTAGTGGATTGTTACAACCACAGTTACTGGCATGCGCACAATAAATACAGTACTTTCTATTCGAATCCGCAGACGGCTTTTGAAGATTTTGAACTTGCTGAGCAATCGCTGGGATTAACACATAAAATAGTTCGGTTGCCGGGACGAAATATCTGGTATATCGGAGACCGTAAAAAGGTTGATTTGAAAAGTGGGGCTTCGACTGCCGAGTTACTACACCAGAATGGTTACAAAGTAATTGGTTGGGACTGTGAGTGGAAAATAAATGGTGTTACAGGGAAACCGGACCTATCGGTGAATCAGTTGTATACCCAAATGAAGAATTTACTCCGTAAAGGTACCTCTTATACGAAAAACAATGTTGTGCTATTGACACATGACAATATGTATCAAACGAAAAAAGGACAGCGGTTGTTATCGGATTTGATCGATAGTCTCAAACAACATTCAAACTATCGTTTTGAATTTGTGCGGAATTATCCGCAATAGTGACTGCTATCTCTCTAAATAATTAAGGCTTAAACAGGAATGAACCCCAGTTTAAGCCTTAATTATTTAGTCGAAAAGTCTATTTTAATTTTGTTTACGGAGATATTTGGTCAATATAACGATTGTTTGACCTTCAATCTTTCCTTCAATTTGTTCGATATTGTCTGCTACTAGTCGAATATTCTTAACCACGGTGCCTAAAGTCGCTTTTAAGGAGGAACCTTTCACGTCAAGCGTTTTTGTCAGCACAACAGTATCGCCCTCCAACAGTCGTTGCCCGATGCTATCTTCATGAAAAGAAACATAGCCATCATTTTCATGATCTCCAGTTTTCTTAGCTTCCAATAGTGTTTCATCGTCGAGATAGAGGATATCCAGTGCTTCCGACGCCCAGCCTTCATTTTTTAATCGGTTTAACATACGCCAGCATACAATTTGCACCGATGGGTTTTCGGCCCACATTGCATTTGGAAGGAATTTCCAGTCGTCTGGATTTAATTGTTCTGTTTTGTTGAGCTGATTGACCAATGTTTCTGAAATCAGTAAAGTATTGTCCAAATTTGATGTTATTTCCGGAGGTAATGTGTAGGCAATTAAAGTGGCATCTTCGCCTGTCAGCTCACATTTTCCGCCAGCTCTCGCTTGTAATTGTTCTTCTAATTTCATGTCAGTTTTTTTGAAAGCCCAAACTTAGCCAAATTTGCTTTGATGTACAATGACGAATATCACGACGTAGGGAAATAATTCCTGTTTTTACTCTTATAAAGCATTGTTTTTGCTTATGGCTTTCATTTGTTTGCTGGTAAATTTATTTATATGATGCGGGCTATGAGGTAAAGTGGAGTAAATTTTTTCTTCAAATAAATTTACTCCATGTAGAACATTGGTACCGAATTTGTGTTTAACCAACATTAGAAAAGATTATTAACTGTAATATAGGAATACTATGAAATGGCAAGGAGGCAAGCAAAGTGGTAATTTTGAGGACCGTCGTGGGATGTCGGGGGGAGGAAAAATTGCTTTAGGAGGAATTGGTGGAATTATTGTTTTGGTCATTGGATTTTTGATGGGTGGAGATCCGATGCAACTCTTACAGCAAGCCCAAAATATGGGGGCGCAAACTGAACAGTCAGGACAGCCGCGTGAGTTAAATCCTGAGGAAAAAAGACTAACTGAATTTTCATTAACTGTACTTCAGAGTACCGAGGATGTTTGGGCAAAGCTTTTTAAAGAGCAGATGCAGAAAAATTATACCCCTACAACACTCGTATTTTACGATGGGGGAACACAAACGGATGGTTGTGGTATGGGGCAGGCTTCTTACGGACCTTTTTATTGTCCGGGTGATCAAAAGATTTACCTGGATCTAAGCTTTAGTAGAGAACTTTCGGATAAATTCGGTGCAAAAGGAGAGTTCGCCATGGCGTATGTAATTGCGCATGAAGTCGGACATCATATCCAACAATTGGTGGGATTATTGCCGAAGACCAATCAAGCCCGTGGGAAACTGAGCGAGCGTGAAAATAACAGGATCTCCGTTATGACCGAGCTTCAAGCGGATTTTTATGCTGGTGTATGGGCGCATTACATCAATGAATTAACCGATATAAAAATTGATTATAATGATATAATGGACGGGATGAAAGCTGCAGCTGCTGTTGGTGATGATAAATTACAGACTGAAGCACAGGGCTATGCTGTTCCTGAATCATTTACGCATGGTACATCCGCCCAGCGTATGGAATGGTTTAAAAAAGGATATGATTCGGGGGATATGCGATCGGGCAACACCTTTGAAGACCCTAGTCTGAAATAAGGATCGCAATTCGAATAAAAAACACCTGGCCGTGCATCATGACCAGGTGTTTTTTATTGTGGTATAGGCAATTTGCCTTGAGGGAACCAAGCCGTTTGGCAAATGCCGCGCTGGTCATATCAGATCATTACTGAACCAAGAGATTACAACCACGAATATCACTTTGGTCAAAACGTCCCAATATTTCAAAAGAGCCGTCCTCATATACTTTACCTAAATCTTGTGTGGCTATAAATGAACAGGAGTAGCGATTGGCGAGGTCGATTACATTGATCCCGCCAGTTTTATTCAAAGGAATCAGGCTTAAAGGATCATTGGTATCTCGGATCAAGATTTTCATCCATTTGGGAAGATAGAATATTCCCTGACCTGAAGAGTAGCCTTGTGAGAGTAATTCTGTCATGCCATATTCAGAATGAATACCACGCACAGAAAAGGCTTCTTCGAGGAGTTTATGGATTTCCTGTTTCACCATTTCCTTACGCTTACCTTTCATTCCGCCGGTTTCCATAATGATCAGTTCAGGAAATTCAAAGGCATATTGTTCAATGAAGTCGAGTAGGGCATACGTTACGCCAAAGAGGATGGTCTTTGTGCCTTTATTTTTGAGTTTAATAAGTGTATCGAAAAGCTCTTGGTGGTTATAGAGGAAATAATTGCTTTCCGGTTGCTCACTTTGCTTCATGAGATCATCAATCATATAGATCAGCGACGAACCACTTCGCTCTAGGTAGGATGGGAGCAATGCAAGGACGGCGATGTTGCCGAGCGGACCATAAAAACTTTCGAAAATCTTCCGAAAAGTTCGCTCATATATGCTCCGGTCAGCGACCAGATGTTTTGAGGTGACCATACCTGTTGTACCCGAACTCGAGAATACGATTTCAGCCTCCATCCCTTCAGCAATAACCTGTTGGGTCTTAAAAAATTCGATGGGCATGAAAGGAATATCGGTATAGTGCTGAATCAGGTCTTTTTCTCGCCCAAGGAGCCTGATATAGTCACGATAAATTTTGCAATGCTGGCTTTGGAATTGGTAGGTATCTAAACAATGCTGATTAAAATCATCCTCGGTTTTAATGTCAAAAAAATCCTTCCAGTTCGTCATAGCATTTAAAAATTTGATGGACAAAATTAACTAAAATTTGGAAAAGAAAACCGTTAATTGTGGCGTGCATAGGTGTTTCGTAGAAATAGATCAGGATAGGCCGTGAAATATAACTAGAGAACAGGCTTAGGTCAAGTTTTCTTAACTCAACCTAAGCCTGTTTATTTTATAACATACCACCATCAACAGGAAGAACCTGTCCGGTTACGTATGCTGATAAATCAGATGCTAAATAAAGACATGCATTGGCAACGTCTTCTGGTTCACCAGCACGTTTCAATGGAATTCCGGCTTCCCATCCAGCCACAACTTTAGGATCCAGTACATCAGTCATTTCGGTACGTATAAAACCTGGAGCAACTACGTTTGCACGGATATTACGAGAGCCTAATTCTTTAGCGATAGATTTTGTGAACCCGATAATACCAGCTTTTGATGCGGCATAATTTGCCTGACCGGCATTTCCTTGAACTCCAACAACTGAAGACATATTGATAAATGAACCTTTACGGTTTTTCATCATAATTTTCGAAGCAGCTTTTGTAACGTTAAAGACAGATTTTAAGTTGACATTTAATACATCATCCCAATTCTCTTCGGTCATACGCATTAACAAGCCGTCTTTTGTGATACCAGCATTATTTACAACGATATCTAATCCTCCAAAATCGGCAACGATCGCGTTGATTAATTGTTCTGCTTCTTCGAATTTTGAAGCGTCAGAGCGATAACCAATCACTTTGGTGCCGAAAGCCTGAAGCTCCTGTTCTAGCGCCTGTCCTTTTTCGACAGAAGAAAGATATGTAAAAGCGACGTTAGCACCATGTTGTGCAAACACTTCTGCAATTTTCCTTCCGATTCCTTTTGATGCTCCTGTTACTAAAGCAATTTTTCCTTCAAGTATTTTCATCTGTATAAGTTATTTGTTCTTCAATTATTCACACTTAGGCATTTATGTCCATTTTCCACGCGCTGTCTTTCTCTTACAGCCCGTCTGTTACTGGAATTCAATACGAAACATGAACTCGTTTCCATTTGGTTTATCTTGGTTATGCCCCAGTGCTTGTGTTTTTTCGATGCCGTCGTATTAGCGAATAAATGATCTTGTTTTTTAGCTATTGTGTACACTATTGCCTTTCGATGTTCTGCAAAAATGTTAAAACTATATTATAACACAAAATCTTTCGATAAATAACGGTTTAAAATAGAAAAACATTGTGTGTTGACCTTGTGTTTATGTTGGAGTGGAAGCGTGTTTTCAGGAAACAATTTTAGAATTTTACGGTAAGCGATCGCTCACTTAGGATTATTTTAATAAATCAATGGTATTTTTGAATAAGTGGTTCTAAAAAGTACAGTTTTTTGACAAAAGACTTGGACGTTTACCAAAAACTATATTAAATTTGCATCAATCACAAAAACATGAGCAAAAAATCAAATAAAGAAGTTGACGTTGTTCTGATCGGCGCCGGTATTATGAGTGCTACTTTGGGTACTCTAATCAATGAATTAAGCCCAGACGTTAATATTGAAATTCTTGAGCGTTTGGATGTTGTGGCTGCTGAAAGTTCTGACGCTTGGAATAATGCTGGCACGGGTCACTCTGCCTTATGCGAGTTAAATTATACCCCCGAACAGAAAGATGGTTCTGTAAAGATTGATAAAGCAGTTAAAATTGCAGAGCAATTTGAAGTGTCTAAGCAATTTTGGTCCTACCTCGTTGATAAAGGCATTATTGCCCAACCTGAAAATTTTATCCGTAGTATTCCACACATGAGTGCGGTTTTTGGTGAAAAAGATGCTAAATTCCTAAAGACAAGATGGGAAACATTGACGACCCAAAACTTGTTCAAAGGGATGGAGTATACCGAAGATACGGCATTGTTGAAATCGTGGATTCCATTGATGATGGAAGGACGCGAGGCCGATGAAAAAATCGCTGCGACAAAAATGGATCTGGGCACTGATGTTAATTTTGGGTCGTTGACACGTGATTTGATCGCTAATCTTGAAAATAAAGAAAATATTTCGATCTCCTTAAACCATGAAGTAATCGACATCGAACGTGAAGACGATGGCCGTTGGGAAGTGGAGGTCAAAGATTTAAAGACAGGAACAAAGAGAGAAATAAAAGCAAAGTTTGTATTTATTGGGGCCGGTGGCCACTCGTTGTTGTTGTTGGAAAAATCTGGAATACCCGAAGCAAAAGGCTATGGCGGATTTCCTGTAGGGGGCCAATGGCTACGTTGTGTAAATGAAGAGATCATTAATACACATCATGCGAAAGTGTATGGAAAAGCTTCCGTTGGAGCTCCTCCAATGTCTGTACCGCACTTAGATACACGTTATATTGATGGCAAACAAGCGTTATTGTTTGGACCATATGCAGGTTTCTCAACTAAATTCTTAAAACAAGGGTCTTACTTCGATTTACCTGCTTCTATCAAATTGTCCAATATCCGCCCGATGTTATCAGCCGGACTTGACAACTTACCTTTGACGAAGTATCTTATTACTGAAGTCATGAAGTCACCAAAAGATAAACTAGAGTCTTTAAAACAATTTATGCCTACAGCTAAATTGGAGGATTGGGTTATCGAGAAAGCAGGACAACGTGTTCAGGTCATCAAGAAAGATGAGAAGAAAGGTGGAATTTTAGAATTTGGTACAGAGGTCGTTTCTAGTGCAGATGGTTCTATTGCTGCGCTATTAGGAGCTTCTCCTGGAGCTTCGACGTCAGTTGCTATCATGATCAGCCTGTTGAAGAGATGTTTCCCTGAACGTGCGAAATCAGATGAATACCGTAAAAAACTACGTGAAATGATTCCTTCACACGGGAAATCATTGAACGATGATGCGCAACTATGTAAAGAAACGCGTACGCGTACGCACAAAGCGTTGAAATTGATTGATATAGAATAATCAATTCGACAGAAAATATACTTATGGGGTGCTTGGAATGACCATGGTCATTCTCGGCTGAGATTATACCCAATAAAAGCGATTGTACCTCCTTGTACAATCGCTTTTATATACCTGATCCAGGTAATGCTGGCGTAGGGATTTAATTTCAATAAAAACGTCCGTTTTTCTCCCATAGGTTTATTATGAACTACACGAAATAATAAACAAGGCGATGACTTCTGAAACAATTTTCGAAGCTTTTATAAAACAGATTCAACAGGCCACCATCGCGGAATGGCTAGGGGTATCCTTTGGTGTTTTACAGGTTTGGTTTTCCCGGCAAAATAAATCGATCAATTACATTTTTGGGATTATTGGTATCTTAATTTCTGTTTACGTATTATTCCATGCGAAACTATATGCAGAAATATTACTACATCTCTATTATTTGATCATGAGCATCTATGGCTGGATCTATTGGAAATATAGTAGCGGTGTTGCTGCTCCCATAACGCATTGTGAGCCGAAAGAATGGTGGATAGTAGGGGGAATCTGCGCTCTCGGTTTTCTGTTGTTTTATTTCGGATTGGTCCATTTAACGGATTCTGATGTACCGCTTTGGGACTCTGCAGTTTCCTGCACAGCTTGGGCAGGGATGTGGTTATTGGCAAAACGGAAGATAGAAAATTGGATATTGTTGAATATCAGTAATCTGATGGCAATTCCTTTACTGATCCATAAAGGGTTATTTCTTTATTCGGGCTTGACCTTGTTTTTATTTGTTATGGCATTTAGTGGATATTTTAATTGGAGGAGAATAATAAGTGAAGAAAGATATGCAACTCAATAGCGAAGATATTGCTATTCTGAAAGATAATCAGGCTAAGGGAATCCATCAGAAAACATTGTCGGATGGACAGCTCGAACTGATTTTTCGTCGGAAATGGTTTAAGATTTGGGTTCCACCTGCATTGGGTGGATTGGGGTTAAGTCTACCTGAAGGGCTCAATTTATTGGCTGACCTGGCTTATTGGGATGGGGGATTAGCTTGGACAGTAACGTTATGCTCAGGAGCAAATCTCTTTGTCGGTTTTATTGATCCGGTTTTAGGAGATCAGATTTTCAAAACGGATCGGGTTTGTTTTGGCGGCAGTGGACAGGTATCAGGTACAGCTACACGTGAAGGTGAACATTATCGGCTCCGCGGTTTTTGGAGATATGCAACCGGAGCTCCTCATTTAACCCATTTTACCTTAAATGCTGCAATTCAGGAGGCAGGAAAACCCGTGTTGGACGAAAAAGGTGAACCACTGATAAAATCATTTTTTGTGGATCGTGACCATGTACTGGTGCATTACGACTGGGATACATTTGGATTGGAGGCTACGGCTTCGCATTCCTTTTCGCTGGAAGACATACTCGTTGATGGTAGGCAGTCTTTTGATATTGATGCGGCAAAAAGTACACGTAGCGAGCTGTTGTATCAATATCCCTTTATGCCTTTTGCGGAATTGACTTTACTGGCCAACTTTACGGGAATGTATAAGCGCTTTTTGGATTTAATAGAAAAACTATTTGTGTTAAAAAGCAATCAATCCAAATGGGAGAAGACTGAAAGTAAAGAAGCGTTTAGGGTACTCGATGACTTTCAGCAAGATTATGTTAATCGGAGGGAAGCAATAATGAATTTGGCCGTTCTTTCTTGGGTAAATCTTCATGATGGCAATGATAATGCAGCAATTTATGAACAGATAGGGATACAAAGTCGAGATTTTGTGGAATCTATCTTGACAAATACAATAAGACTCTATCCGCATACCGGAATCTCGGGGGCCGCCATTGATCATGAAATCAATATAATCTTCCGGAATATTTTTACGGCTTCGCAGCATAAGTTACTACAGAAGAGTTTATAACAAAAAAGACTATCCTAGGATAGTCTTTTTTGTTATAAAAGAACGTGTAGATCGCCAGACTTGGTTAGAAGTTTTGCTACCGTAAATAATTTCTTGTCTTGTTGCTTGAAATAACCAATTGTATGCATAAGAGAAGTTTGTGTTTGATTAAAAGTTTATTTGTAATATTATTGTTTAATTTTTTTTGTCAGGTGCTAATGGCACTGCAACGGCTTACACTTTTAAAATCAATTTTTCAGGAGCTTAAAAATAATTCAATCCATAAGAATAAGATAAATTGGTCCAATATGGATCTTATTACTATTAGGTTGCCATATATACTTAGATTGGGCAATATCTGCATATCATATTTTTGAGATCGTTTGCGTAGAAAATATAAAGTAATACGTGAATAAAAAGCTACTTTTAGGTAGTAACCAAATTTTCAAAAAGAGAGGGATAAATCTAATCTTCATTATGATAAAATTTAGTAGTTCGTGGATATTTTTATTAGCGGTAGTATTCGCTTATATACCCACCGTTCTAGGTCAGGAAAGTTTTAGATTGGATCATTTTGGCGGAGATAAAGGTCTTTCTCATGGTAATCTGACAGGACTATTGAAGGATAAGGATGGTTTTATCTGGATTAGCACATGGAACGGAATTAACCGGTACGATGGTCAGCATTTCAAAACCTATAATTCTACAGAATCCAAGAAGTATGATGTCGCAAGTCGTCGAGTTATTCAGATGATCGATGGTAATAAAAACGACATCTGGTTTCTTACTTATGATATGAAACTTTATCGTTTTGACAAGGCTACCGAAGAGTTTTGCTCGATATCGGAAAAGGTGGAAGCTACACAAAAAAAATCAGTACAGTTTAACAAAATTTTAGCAATTGATGCACAATCTATATGGGTAGGCAGCACAGACGATGGTTTATTTTGTATAGATACGAAAAGTGGAAATTCTGACTATTCAATCTTTAGCTCAGACAATAAAGCTGTAGATAATCATCTATCGTCAAATCAATTGACTTTCTTCCATAGGAATGTCGAAGGACAGGTATGGATTGGGACAAAAGATGGTCTTCATTTGCTTCAATTATCTTCAAAAAAAGGGAATAAGCCACATGTTATTCAATCTTTTGAATTGGCTTCAAATGGTATCTTTAAGATTGCTGAATCTTCTGATTTCATGTTTTTTTCTACCGAAAAAAACAACCTTTTGGTGTATAATAAACAAGGACAAAAATTGCAGAAGTTATCGGTAACAAAAGGACGAATCAATGAAATGCGTATGTCACGCGATCAAAAGCAGCTTTTCCTGTCGACCTCCTTGGGTGAACTTATTGCATTTGATGTCGTAAGGCATACAATACAGAAACTATATCAATTTCGAACTAGCCTTACTGGAATTTATGAAGATAGTAAGCGACGATTGTGGCTTGAACCAGAAGGAAATGGCGTGGTCCTGCTGAATTTGAACGATCTTAAAAGCAACTATTTTAGTTCTCCTTTCTTTAAAAAGAGTTCAACCGTGAGTTTTAAATGTTTTGAGGATGCATCGCAAAGAGTCTGGATCAGTATGCGAGGGGGCGGATTCGGTTTTTTTGATGAACAGAATGCCCAGCTCAGCTTTTCTTTCAAATCAATCAATGGTCAACAGATAGACTTTCCACGCTTTGTCCATGATATTCTATATGACCCTGCTGGTGTAATTTGGTTTGCCGTAGAGGGGGAGGGAATGGCACGGATAGTCTTTTACAATAAAGGGGTGTCATTCCAACCTTTTGGTAACGAAGAGGTGAAAGCAACGGACCCTGAAGTTCGTAGCCTTCTATTTGATCAGTTGGGAAGGTTTTGGGTTGGCAAAAAATTGGGACGCATATCAGTTTTTGATCAGGGGAAAATTTTGCCAATTTCTTTCAGTGGCGTGGATTCAGAAGCACTTTCGTCCGTCTATAGTCTATTGGAGGATCGTAAAGGAACAATGTGGATGGGTACTAAGAAGCATGGGCTGTTAAAGGCTGTACCACAAAATAAGGAGCGAACCTCATATAGACTTGAACAATTTAATACGATAAACAAAAAATTAATTAGCAACCAAGTTTATTCGTTATTGCAGGATAAACAGGGGGCTATTTGGATAGGAACTTATGGAGCGGGTTTACTTCGAGCTACTGAAATTAATGGAGTAACGAAATTTGAACAAATAGCATTGCATAAATCTGGTTTGCGGAAGGATGTATTTAACAGAGTTCGGCAATTAACTCTCGATGATAAGGGAATGGTTTGGGTAGCGACAACCCATGGTGTTCTAGTTGTTAATCCAATCAATAAAAAGGATAATTTTTATTTTGTGTATTATGATGGAGATCATATTGGCGATAATGATGTGCAATATCTGTACAAAGATCATTATGGAACCATGTGGATATGTACGTCAGGGGGGGGATTGACAAAATGCAGTGGCGATCCTTTTAATGCTCTTCGATTTGAACATTATACCGCCAACGAAGGACTTTTTAATGATTATGTTTTAAGTTGTATCTCAGATGAAGAACATAACCTTTGGTTAGTAACAGAAGGTGGATTGTCGAAGTTTGATCGTCAAAAAAAGAGGTTCGTAAATTTTAATGCAAGTGACGGTTTTGGTAATATGCGATTTTCAGAAAAGACGGTAGTACAGAGGAAGCAAGGAGTGATTTTTTTTGGTACAACAAAAGGAGTACTTTGTCTCGACACCAAAGCCTTTCAACAGAAATATAGCAAACCGAAGCTTCTATTGACTGGACTCTTGATTAATAATAAGGAATTTGTAATTAATACCCAAAAAAAAGGACAACAAGTCGGAGTACAATATACTGATCGGCTTATATTAAACCATAATCAAAATAACCTATCTTTTGATGTAACAGTTTCGGATCCGCGTTATATGCACCCTAATTTTCAATATCGTATAAGACAGATTGATACTAGCTGGCATCTTAATAACCAGATTACACGCATTACCTACACCAATTTAAATCCCGGCGATTACACCCTTGAGATAAGGGGGGAAGATGATCTTTATGAAGGAATCCCTTATAGAAAGGTTGAATTTATGATTAATCCACCATGGTGGAAGACACATATGGCATATATAGTCTACGGTTTTTTGATTCTCGGGATTTCCTATGCAGTTTTTAAAATATGTCTGCAAATGATACATTTAAAACAGAAAGTACTTCTCGAACAGCATCTTGGTGCACTTAAAATGGAGTTTTTGACTAATATTTCGCATGAATTGCGGACACCATTGACACTTATTATAAGCCCGGTCAAGAAATTGATACGTGAAGAGACCGATTCAAAAAAACAGGTATATATGGATATTATTCATCGGAATGCTGCGCGAATGGAGCTTTTTGTCAATCAATTGTTAGACTTGCGAAAGGTACAGGAAAGTAAGCATCAATTGCATCTTACGCAATTCGACATCGTGGTATTGATCTCTGACGTATTGTTCGCGTTTATTGCATCTGCCGAAGCAAAACAGGTGAATCTTAAATTTGTTACAGCTTTTAAAGAACTGATTGTTCAACTAGATCAGACGAAAATTGAGATCATCCTTTTCAACTTGTTGTCAAATGCACTCAATTATGCACCCGAAGGAAGTAGCGTGGAAATCCAGTTAAACCTGGAGCAAGAGAAAATGTATATCCATATCATTGATGAGGGACCTGGAGTTCCAAGTGCAACAATGCCTTATATTTTTGAATTATTTTACACAGAAAATAACCCTAAAGTGCATAAAAGAAAAGGTACGGGAGTAGGTTTAGCGCTTTCAAAAGAATTTACATTATTACACGACGGAAACATTTATGCAAAAAACAGGGAAACCCAAGGACTCCATGTTAGCGTTGAAATTCCAATTCACAATAATGCAAATGTACCGCAAAATGTTCAAGAATTCCGTAATTTTAATTCTTTTGACCTTCCTCCGTATTCCGATCCCAATAAGCATAGCATGGTATCTTTCGATACAGACAAAAATGAAACTTTATTGTTAGTTGAAGACAATGCGGATTTACGAATATTTTTAAAGGGGCAATTAGACGCTCATTATCACGTTGAAATAGCTACAAACGGTAAAGAAGGGTTGGAAAAGATTCACTCCATGATGCCTGATTTTATATTAAGCGATCTGATGATGCCAGTAATGGATGGCATTGAAATGTTAAAAGAAGTTCGGCGGGATGCGCGGGTTTGCCATATTCCTTTTGTGTTGTTGAGTGCTAAACACGCTGTTGAAACGCAAATTGAAGGATTGCATTATGGCGCTGATTATTATATCACAAAGCCATTCGAACCTGCTTTTCTATTAACAGCTATTCATAATTTACTTCAAAAAAGAAGATCCTATTTTAAACAGGTTACTGAGCGGAATGCTCCTGTAATTCAGGTATCAGAAGTTCAAATTGACGACAAGGATAAGAAATTCTTGGATACGGTAGTTGAGGTGGTGGAACAGCATATGAACCAATCTGACTTTAATATTGATTTGATTGCCGAACAGCTGAATTTGGCCCGCAATACCTTTTACAAAAAATTTAAGAGCCTGACAAATATAGCTCCAGTTGAATTCGTTCGGGAGTTGCGCCTGAAAAAGGCTAAATTATATTTTGATGCGGGGCTGGAAAACGTATCCGATGTAGCTTATCGCGTAGGATTTAATAATCCCAAATATTTCAGTACTAGTTTCAAGGAAATGTTCGGGATCTCTCCAAAAGAATATACTATGCGAAATAAAAATAAATCATTTTTATCATAATTTTTAAATATAAATCACTTATAATTAGTTTTTTATAAAAATTAAACCTTTTTTGTCAATTATTGAACCTTTAATTTGTTGTGCTCCATTAGCTTTGATTATTGCTGACGACAGTCTTGCAAACTTAATGTTAAACGAACCAATTATAGACTTCTAATGATTAGACAAATTCTTGTATCTATTCTATTGACCTATGTTCAATTTTGTAGTCCCTTTTTTTGCTGTGCCAGCATAATTAAAACGATAGCACTAGATGGAGGTCACAATGTGGTCGTGTCAGCCGATGGTACCGGTGATTATAAAACTATACAAAAGGCAATTGATAGTGCGCCAAAACATTGCGGTGAACCTTACCGTATTTATGTGAAAAATGGAGACTATAATGAAGTAATCACGGTACCCATAGAAAAAAGATTCATCCATTTAATTGGTCAAGATAAGCAGCAAACACGTGTTCATTTTAAGTTAAACGTACAGTCTTTACCTAAGCCGGATTCTAAATGGTATCAAACAGACACTGCAGCTTGGGAATTTTCCGTTCACAATCCCAAAGCAGCGGTTTATCGCTATCCCGGGGCAGTGGTGTCAATCTATGGGGATGATTTTTATGCCGAAAATATCAGTTTTATAAATGATTGGGGACTTGAACGGCAAAGCGGCCCACAGGCTTTGGCAATACGTATCCAAGCGGATAGGGTAGCATTTAGTGGTTGCATATTCCGATCTTTTCAAGATACCTGGATGACTAGTACACGCAAGCCCAATGATCGGCTATATGTATACAATTGCTGGATAGAAGGGGCTGTAGATTATTTTTATGGGGGCGGTAATGCATATGTTGAGCATTGCACCTTGTATAATGTTCGCAGCGGATCGGTGATTGTGGCTCCGAGCCATAAGGAGGAAACTAAATGGGGTTACGTGTTTAAATATTGTACAATCGATGGAAATACCGCTGCCGCAGATGGAAAAGTAAAATTAGGACGTCCATGGCACGATCAGCCTAAAGCTGTTTTTCTTTACACACGAATGAATATCCCGGTGGCCAAAGAAGGATGGACAGATATGGGGGGGATTCCCAAAATATTTGCCGATTACAAAAGTATAGATGTGTCAGGAAATGCGATAGGCACCGACAATCGTAAGACACGATTTAAAAACAGCAATAATGAGATGGGTGTGTCAAAAGCAATACTAACTGATGCGGAAGCTGCTAGTTATACTTATGATACGGTTATTGTGGGGAATGATCAATGGAATCCTCGCAAATTTATCTGCACTAAACCCCAAGTATGGAAGTGATTTCGCAGAAATCGAGCGATATAGCCAAGCAATTATAAATCAAATCTTATGAGAAATAACAAATTGAAACCATTTGACGGAATAAAGTTTTCTTTGTTTCGTTCTACGCAGCTGCGTAAAAATTTGTTGCATTCAGATGGTGTTAGGGATGTACCTTATTACAATTGGCGGAGCCGGGTGAATATTGGCTTCTTGCTGGTGTTCATTTCAACTACCATTCAGGCAAACGATAGTTATGCGACCATGACAGTGCTTTTGGATAGCCCCCGTAAGCAGGTTCGATGGATATCTCAAAGGTCTATTGCTATCGTAGGCAAGGTGTTGGATGAAAAAGGAGTTCCGATAACAGGGGTAACTGTGCGAATAAAATCAAGCAGTATGGTGACATCAACTGATCAGTCGGGAAGTTATGCATTTAAGGATGTTCCCGAAAATGCTGTTCTTGTATTTGTTTTTGTTGGAAAAAAAAGCCAAGAAGTTCAGGTCAATGGACGTATGAAAATAGATGTTGTTCTTGCAGATAATACGTTAATAATGGATGAAGTTGTAGCCATCGGCTATGGTACTACAAAACGGAAAGATCTGACAGGTTCAGTAGCCTCTATTAACGCCGAACAATTGAAAGATCTACCCACAGTATCTGTCCTTCAAGCCATATCCGGTCGTTTACCGGGGGTCAATGTCACCATAACGGAAGGTTCGCCTGATGCCCAGATAAAAGTCCGTGTCCGTGGTGGAAGTTCCATTACCCAGGACAATTCGCCCTTATATATTGTCGATGGATTTCGTGTAGCCAATATCAACGATATTCCGATGGCAGATATTGAAAATATAGATGTACTGAAAGATGCGGCCTCAACTGCAATATACGGTTCTGAAGGAGCCAATGGGGTTATCTTGATTACGACTAAATCTGGGAAAGGCGGAAATCCAAAAATTACTTTCAACTCCTATCTGGCTGCAAGTAAAGTGTACAACCTTACTGAGGTACTGTCGCCCTATGAGTATGTATACTGGCAGCGTGAGCTCGATCCTTCTATGGCTGCGAATAACAGTTTTAATTCCATGTATGGACTCTGGGAAGATGTGGATATCTATAAGTCCAAAGATGGACTTAATTGGCAGGATAAATTATATGGTAATACGGGGCTGCAGCAAAACTATAGCTTGGGAATGACGGGAGGTGACAAAGATGGAAGTCTGACCTATAACTTAAACTATACACACGACAATGAGGATTATATTATGTTAAACTCGGCTTACCAGCGGGATTATGTGAGCGCAAAGCTCAATAAAAAGATTAGTCCTAAGCTTTCCTTTGAGTTTAACTCGCGGATGTCAAACACAAAAATCACGGGTCCCAGTATCTCTGACGGGCGCAAGTTGCGGGAAGCTGTAAAATATGCGCCCGTTCGCAGTCTTGCATCGCTGACCGAAGGAGCCCTTGGTGGAGCGGAAGATATTACTTCAGCTGAAGCGCTGAGCTCACTCAACGACCCCGTTGTAAATGTTGTGAATGAGTATAAAGATCAAAATCGCTTTAATTTAATTTTTAATGCCGGGCTGAATTGGAAAATCGCCAGAGGATTGAGTTTCAATGCCAAAGGTTCTTATGGTTTCAATAAAAATTTTACGGATAATATCTGGATAAATGGTACGGGGCAGTCCAGCGCTAACGGTGGTCAGCCCGTAGCGCGGCGAGAAGATCAAAAAGGGGCGCTGTGGTCATTCCAAAATGTGCTGACTTACGATTTCAAACTGCAAGAAAATAAACATCGTTTTACAATCGTTGGGGGGCAGGAGATGACAAATAGCGAGCAAAACGATATGCTGTTGGAGTCTAAATTTTATCCCAAAGATTTCTCAACCGATGACGTGTTAGCGATGTGGAATTATGGTATTCCATCGCCTACCTACACCACCATTCGCGAACCATCACGGACGACCTCCTTCTTCTCGAGGGTTAACTATACTTTTAGCGATCGCTATATTCTGACATTGACGGGTAGGGCAGATGGTAAAAATGTATTTGCACCCGGCAATCAATGGGGATTTTTTCCAGGTGCGGCTTTTGCCTGGAGATTTTCGGATGAGTCTTTCATGTCAGGTACCAAAGCTTGGCTTTCTGACGCCAAATTGCGCTTGAGCCACGGCTCTGTCGGTAACGCGCGCGTGGGATCTTATTGGCGGCAGGACTATGATTTTATTAATGCGGCAAATCAATTGTATTATATTGGAGAAACCCCACAGAGTGCGTTACGTACGAAGACCACGCTGAAGAATGAAAATCTAACATGGGAAAGCACAGTGTCCAGTAATATAGGTTTGGATCTTTCCTTGTTTAAAAACCGGTTGAACCTTACTGTTGATGCTTATAATAATATTACAAATGATTTAATCCTTCAGGTACCGTTGCCGTCGAGCTCGGGGTATGCCAACCAGTATCAGAATATAGGTAGTACTTCCAATAGGGGAATTGAGTTTTCGGCATCTGCAGTATTGGTGGAAAAAAAAGATTTTCGTTTATCAGCAGACTTTAACATTGCTTTTAATCGCAATAAGATTCGTAAGCTGATTGATGGTCTGAATGAAATGACAACGCCAGCCTCTCCATGGCTGGATTTTGGACGCGATGATTTTAGGGCCATTGTTGGACAGCCACTGGGATTGATGTATGGTTTTAAACAAGATGGTTTCTATTCTTTTGATGATTTTACTTTTGATGGTACGCAAAATAGATGGCTATTAAATGAAGGAGTGGTGGATGCTTCGAAAGTAATGTCCAGAGGGGGGAATTATTTTGGCCCAGGTCATATTAAACTTGAGAAGTTGGGCGGAGAAGGTCAGGTAATTACATTGGAGGATGACAGAGCGGTGATTGGCCAAGCACAACCAAAACACACAGGTGGTTTGATGTTGAATGTGCAGTACAAAAGCTTTGATCTGGCGGGTATGTTTAACTGGTCTTACGGCAACGACATATATAATGCAGATAAAATAGATTTCATGGCTTATGAAGGTTCTAAACGGTATCAGAATATCAGTAATGATATGAGGCTTTCACAACGTTTTACCACGATAAACCCTGCCACTGGTGCCAATATCATGTTTGGAAATGATGCCAATCCCGAGCTTTTCCGTGCACTCAATGAAGGAAAGACGATGTGGAATCCTATGGCAGCAAATGGTCGTATTTTAACCGATTGGGCCATCGAAGACGGCTCCTTTCTCAGACTGAGCAATGTGACACTAGGCTACACCTTGCCGACACATATTGCTAAGCGGCTTCTTATGCAGAATTTACGCATTTATGTCGCTGGCTATAACCTGCATGTCTGGACAAAATATAGTGGACAGGATCCAGAGGTTGACACACAACGTAATCCATTGACTCCCGGGGTAGGATACTCTGCCTATCCGAAAGCGAGAAAGGTGTTGTTTGGATTAAATGTTACATTTTAAACACAAGAACATGAAAAATATAATCATCATTGCTGTTGTCATACTGGCCTGTATGAGTTCATGCAAAAAATATCTTGAAACCAGTTCTCCTTCTTCCCTAAGTGGAGAGACTGTATTTAAGACAAGTTCTATGACTAAAGCTGCGGTTATGGGACTGTATGGGAAAATGACCGATACCTATATCTATGGGCAGAAATTATCGGTCAACTGGCAAGGAGTATCGGATACGGAATCCAATGGTTCATTTAGCGAAACCGGATATATCTCTCAGACAGACGATTTTGGCGCCGGAAATTATTTCGGACACGCCAACAATTCTACGACAAGGTGGCAACGTTTGTTCGAGTTTGCAGAAATGGCAACCGCAGTCGTCGATGGTATCCGCAATTCACCGATTCTCGCGAGTGAAGCAAATAGCATGAAACCTCTTCTGGGAGAAGCGCTCACACTTAAATCGCTCGCATTTTTTGAGCTTGCGCGGTATTGGGGTGATATTCCGTATAAAAAAGAAGCTTCCAAGTCCGACCTGTCTAATGTGTACTTGCCAAAATCCGATAAGGATACGGTGTATCATTATTTGGTAAAGGACTTGGAAGAAGCACAGTCCTATCTTCCATACAAAGGCGGAAATAGTGAGTATGGTACAGTAGAACGTGTAACCAAAGGTTTCGCAAAAGGTCTGTTGGCACGTGTCGCATTATTTGCTGGCGGCTGGTCTCTCAGAGACAGTAAAGCATTTCCTAATTCAACTGCTGAGAAGCATCCGACAATACCTTCCAACAATGGCTATTATGTAGGTCGCCCTCAAAACTGGAAAGAATATTACCGTATCGCAGCAGAACAGGCCGCAGAATTGATCGGATCAGCAGATAACCCGCATCGTTTGGATCCAGATTTTGAGAATATATGGTCTTCCGTATGTGGTAATCGTCCAAATGCTTCAAATGAAAATTTGTTTGAAGTAGCATTTGGCATGGGTAACAATGGAGATATTGGCTCCTTGATGGGCTATGCTGTGGATGGAAATTCAAAGTATGGCTCCCGTGGATTCGGTGGTAGTTATGTAACCTCAACCGCATATTATTTTTATTCCTTCGACAGAGAAGATAAAAGGCGTGACGTGACGCTTAGCTGGATTGGCTATGGAGCTGACAATAAAGAGAAGGTGAGTAATAATCCGAATGATGTAAAATTTGGTAAATGGAGGATTTACTGGATGTCTAATTCCTATCTTGCTATGCACAAGACCGCGACAGGGCGTATCGCTACTGGAGTCAATTGGATACTAATGCGATACTCCGATATTTATCTCATGTATGCCGAAGCTCAAAGTCAGATTGAAAATCCTGATGCAGTACATGAAATGGCCAAAATATCACCGAGACAGGCTTTGGAAAAAGTTCGTGAAAGAGCATTTGGCGTCGGGTCTTCCAAAATACATGCGTATGATGCTAACTTTTTAGATGCAGTAATTAATGAACGTGCTTGGGAGTTTGGCGGTGAGTCTGTCCGTAAACAAGATCTGATTCGTTGGGGATTGCTTTATAAAAAAATTGAGGATATGAAAATGGCGCTATGTATTATGTACGATCATAGCAAACCAGTGAAAATATTTGATAAAACCTATCAGCCAGCACAATTTCCTTCGACAGTTTATTTCCGTTATAAAGATAACGAATATATTGATAAGGCTTCCTTAAATTATTACGGTGATTTGCCTGCGGCTCCAGGTGGGGACTACATTTCTGTCAGATGGTTTCCTCAAGATGCTGCCAAGCCAGAAAAAGTAGAATCCGGAAAAGTATACAATTATACAATTTGGCCGATCAGAACATTATTGGCTGGAACAGGATTGATGGCTACGTACAATTATTCGGAATTTTTATCCACGTTGACCTATGGCGCGGAAATTCAAGCGCAGCTTAACCAGTATAAAATGGGCAATGGCGTCTGTAATTATCGGTACGTTTATCCGATATATATCGACGATATTCGGGAAGCAAGGGGCTACCTGAGTAATACCTACGGTTATTAATATCAAGCAAATAGTTTTATGAAAAAGATACTTTTAAATAGCATAATGTTGCTGGCTCTGGTTTTAAACCTGCTTAGTTGTAAGAAAGCTAACGATTGGGAGGTGGATGCTTCACATCAGCGGCTTTTTAAATCACTAAAGTTTACTACTGGTGTAGTCGGTGCAACTTCAGTGGAAATTAACTATACAAAAACAGTAGCTGCGCAGAAATATATTTTTGAATTTAGTAAGGATAGTTTGCAGTTTGCCGAAATTGTTAAGACAGTGGAAATATTAGCTGATACGTTGACTCCCTTCGCACCCTCCACCATTCCTGCAAGGGTTGAATATCGGACTTTATTTGATAATCTGGATGGCCTTACGGAGTATTCTGTCAGGATGAAAGGAGTAAATACAGAAACAGGTGAAGAATCAAATTATTCGCAATTATATTTTAAGACAGCTGCAGAGCAGTTATTTAGTAAACTGAATATTGGTGTGGATCATATTGAGCTCTATTGGCCTGTAACAGATCGTGTAACTCATGTTAGTGTTTTTGAACCAGTAAAGAATACTGAACTGCAGAAGATAACTTTGTCCCCTACTAATAAAGCCGATGGTCATCTCAAGATTGAAGGTTTACGGCCAGGAACAAGCTATCGTGTCGCAATTTTTAACGAGGAAAACGAGCGAGGAGCAAAGACAGTTAAAACCTTAGGTATAGCTGGAGGAGAGATGATAACAGTAAACCCTGGAGACGATATCCCTACGCTGATAAGCTCAGCTGTTGCCCAAGGAAAAACCAATATCGTGCTGGTATTTACAGGTGGTAAGACTTACGATTTGGCCAATTTACTGATACCTGCAGGAATCAGTAACCTAAATCTGACCGGCACCTCAGATGCCGGCGGCAATTATCCTAAGTTAAATCTTTTGGGTCTGCAATTGACCGATCTTGTCTTGGGTGAGGTCGTGTTTGAAAATCTCGAAATTTATGCAAACGGTAGCTCTTTTTTGATCTCTCAGGATAAAAATGGTGCAAGTGTAGCTGCCTACACTTTTAAAAATTGTTATATAGAAAGACTAGGTAGTGGGGTGGTACGCCTTAACAATGCTGTGACCGTGAAAGGGATAAACTTTGATCATTGTAGAGTCGATAAAATCGGAGGATATGGTGTGGTAAATATCGGTGGTAGCACCGCAAGTGTGGATTCGATCTCAATAACCAACAGTACCTTCACCGATCTGACAACGCAGTTGATGGACGTTCGCGTCGCTGTCGGAAAGATAGTTGTTGGCAATTGTACTTTTTATAATCAAAATACAGCAATGACTCAATTGCTCCGCTTTGATACCGCTCGATTGCCTTTTTCCTTTGTTGGAAGCAACAATATTATTGCCGGAACGAACAGTGGTGGGCGTATAAACGCAACGAGCTACGATCATGCTGGTTTTGCGCTTAACGTATCGTTTGCTGGGAGCTATCGTACAAATGAATTGCAGATAGAGCGTACTTCCCGGGATTTTTCGGAGATCACTATTTTCAGCGGAACCGCGGAAGACTTATTTGTAAATCCGATGAATAAAGACTTTCGTATTAAAGCTGGTAATGGATTTGGTGGACGTGGTACTGCTGGAGATCCACGTTGGTTTGAATAGATTGAAATATGCATAATGTTAAATCAGGAAAGGTAAGTATGAACAAATTGATATGGTGCGGAATGTTGTGTTTGATATTTTATAACACACGAGTTTCTGCTCAGCATATTGCAGCTTTTCCGGGAGCTGAAGGCGGCGGAATGTTTACAAAAGGAGGTCGGGCTGGTACAGTCTATTATGTGAATACATTGCGTGATGACGACCAGGGTGATGCACAACTAAAAGAAGGCTCGTTACGCTGGTGCCTACGACAAGATGGGGCAAAAACAATTTTGTTTAAAGTAGGGGGGACAATATGGCTCCAACAACGATTGTCAATAAACAAGGGTGATTTGACGATAGCTGGGCAATCTGCTCCTGGTGAAGGAATTACGTTAGCGGGAAATCCTGTTTCAGTAGATGCGGATAATATAGTTATCCGATTTCTGCGTTTCCGTATGGGGGATCTGCAGCTCGCTGGCCGCGATGCTGACGGAGCGGATGCTCTTGGAGGACGCCAAAGGCAGCATATCATCATCGACCATTGCTCCATTAGCTGGAGTACGGATGAATGTGCTTCATTCTATGACAATAAAAATTTCACGATGCAATGGTGCATTATTTCTGAGAGTCTGCGTCTTTCTGGACATTCCAAAGGTCCACATGGTTATGGTGCTATTTGGGGGGGAGTTCATGCAACCTTTCACCACAACCTCCTTGCTCATCATGATAGTAGAAGCCCTCGATTGGGCCCAGGAGCCCTTTACGCAGGAAGCGATACGACAGATATTCGTAATAATGTAATTTACAATTGGAATGGCAATGGAGTATATGGCGGTGAAGCCATGTATGTTAACATCGTTAATAACTTGTATAAACCTGGGCCTGCTACGAATAGTAACATTAAGGATAGAATTATAGCCATTAATGCCAAAACAGAAGAGCACCCTTTTCCAAAGATCAAAGATGTATGGGGTAAATATTTTGTGAGCGGTAATTTACTGACCCACAATTCCAGCATTTCCGCAGATAATTGGCAGGGTGTGCGGATCGTCGGCGAACAGATTCAGTCGGGAATCAGATTAGATAAGGAGATACCTCTACAAGGAACGATCCATACCCACGACGCACAAACAGCTTACGAAAAAGTACTGACATATGCAGGTAACTCCTATGTACGTGATGCTGTCGATCAGCGCATCATTAACGAAACACGTAGTGGGAGTGCTACTTTTCAAGGAAAGAGCCCTCACAATGGCGAAGGGGGAAAATGGAAAAGCCTACAGTATCCCCGTAAAGGTTTGATCGATTCACAGCAGGATATTAATCCAGATCCTGTGGGTAATCGATATGGGGCCTGGCCATCGTTGGAGGCTGGCACAGCCATTCAAGATCGTGACCGGGATGGAATACCAGATGGCTGGCTTAAAAAGAATTACCCCGAAAAACAAGCAACCGATCTAACCGAATCAGGCTATACATACCTAGAGGTGTATCTCAATAAATTGGTAGCTTCCATAACAGAGGGGCAGATCTGATATTTTATAGATTTTGTATAACAGATGAGTAAAACTAAAATAGATGTTTAAAAAAAATAAGAAAAAAGGGCTAAAGCTGGCATGCTTTTGTTTAGCAATCGGAGTATGCCAGCATATTAGCGCTCAGTCGGTAGATAGTCCATATCATTGGAATAATCTTCCTGAGGTGGAACGACCTCAATTTCGAAATGATACGATTAGTATCGAGAGGTTTGGAGCGAAGGGAGACGGCTATACCTTAAACACAAGTAGTATAAATGAGGCTATTCGTTCTAGTAGCAAAAGCGGTGGCGGTGTTGTCTTGGTGCCGGCCGGCTATTGGCTTTCAGGGCCAATAATATTACAGAGCAATGTGAACCTTCATTTGGAAGAAAACGCTTTTTTGCAGTTTACAGATGACTTCAACCAGTACAAAATTGTAGCAGGAAATTATGAAGGAAAAGTTTCGGCACGAAACGAATCACCCATCAGCGGTACAGAACTTGAGAATATTGCTATAACAGGCAAAGGTATTATTGATGGCAATGGAGATGCTTGGAGGATGGTTGGTAAAGGAGCATTGACAGAAAGCGAATGGAAAACTAAAGTTGCGTCCGGTGGTTTAATCAGTGCAGACGGCAAAACATGGTACCCCAGTGTCAAATCGAAGCTTGCGCATGAAGAAAGACGTTCTTTCTTGTTAGCTGAGGGCAAAAAATTGACTGACTTCGAGGATATCAAAGATTATTTAAGGCCTAACTTGTTAGTTTTGACCAAATGTAAGAACGTATTACTTGAAGGTGTGACCTTCCAAAATTCACCTGCCTGGAATTTACATCCCCTTATGACGCAGCATCTGACCATAAGAGATGTGAAAATCACAAACCCGGATTATGCCCAGAATGGAGACGGTATCGACATCGAATCATGTTCGAATGTGCTAATAGAGCATTGCGTCCTGGATGTGGGTGACGATGCGATTTGTATTAAATCAGGTAAAGATGAAGAAGGACGCAAACGTGGGATTGCGACCGAACGCGTTATTATTCGCCATAATAAAGTCTATAAAGGACACGGTGGCTTTGTGGTGGGTAGTGAGATGTCCGGTGGCGCACGAGATATTTTTGTAGAAGACTGCACTTTTATGGGGACTGACAAAGGCTTGCGTTTTAAGACCACACGTGGTCGAGGCGGGATAGTGGAAAATATCCACATCCGCAATATCAATATGAATAATATTGTGCAGGAGGCTATATATTTTGATATGTACTATTGGACGAAGCCTCCACAGGCCAACGAAGTTCAAGAGGTCCCGCCTGTAAGTATTGAAACCCCACGATTCCGTAATATATCAATCGATGCAATTACATGTAGGGGGGCTCAAGTTGGCATCTTTGTTCGGGGATTGCCAGAGATGCCCGTGCAGCAGGTTAGCATGACTAATCTAAACATTGTTGCCAACAAAGTGATTGAGCTTAAAGATGCAATGGGTATTGTTGTGAAAAATGCATTCTTGCACTCGAAAGATGCTAAGATACCAACTATTTATATTGAAAATGCTTCTAACTTACGGTTTGAAGGTTTGAGATTTGACAAGAACATCTCTCCAGAATTAGAAGTAAATGGACTCAACTCAACGAATATTGTATTTAATAATTCGAACATAGATAAAAAGAAATTAAGTTTTAAACATGGCGCAAAAACTAATGCTGTCAAAATTAATTAGTCTATGAGATTGTGTAGAGATTTGAAGTACTGGATGTACAGACCTAACATTAATTTTTTGACTTAAATCTCCGTGTAAATGAAAAAGTTATTGACAATTCTCTTATCTTTTGCATATCTACTGACCCAGGGTCAAGAATCAATTCTGTTATACGATACAACAATGCCAAATAGTAAAGGGTTGAAGCTTTTAGATAGTATTGCTAACGAACGCGTGTATCAAGTTGCTGAGCCTCGGATTATTCCTTTTTTTGTTTCAAAACAAGAAAATTCAGGAACTGCAGTATTGATTATTCCTGGAGGAGGTTACGCCCGTTTGGCTTATGTGATCAGTGGCACACAGTTGGCCAAATGGTTTAATACAATTGGTATCAATGCGTTTGTGTTGCTTCATCGCTTGCCAAACTCGCCTGATGTGATCGATCGCTCGCTGGCTCCCTTGCAGGATGCACAGCGGGCAATCCGTGTTATTCGGTCTAAGACGGCTGAATGGCATATAGATCCCGGTCGTATTGGTGTGATGGGCTGTTCGGCCGGAGGACATCTTGCTGCTTCCTTATCGAGCATAGAACGGCCGATCAAAGTTCTGGGTGATGCGATAGATCAATTAAGCAGTAAACCCAATTTCAGCGTTTTGGTGTCACCCGTAATTACAATGAAGGGTGATCATGCCCATCAGGGAAGCGTGGATAATCTATTGGGTAAGGTCGCTGATGATTCTCAAAAAGAGCTGTTTAGTTTGCAGGCTCAGGTGACAGAGCGTACGCCGCCCACATTTTTGGTGCATGCTCAAAACGATAAGACTGTTTCTGTACAAAATAGCCTTTTATATTATCAAGCTTTACTAGAACATAAGATTACAGCCTCTTTGCATATTTTTCCACAGGGAGGACATGCCATCGCACTGGTCAACAATCCAGGGTCGACAGCAACTTGGCCAAGCATATTGGCAGCTTGGCTTCATGAAATTAAAATGATTAAACCATAAATCTATATCTTGATATGAATATCAAATATCTTATATTTTCTAGTGTTCTATTGCTGTTTTGGAAGTTTAGTTCATCGCAAGAATTGAAGTTACACTATGATAAAGCGGCTAGTAACTGGAACGAAGCATTGCCTTTGGGGAATGGGCGTATCGGTGCCATGGTATACGGCGGAGTTTCCCAAGAAGAGATTCAATTGAATGAAGAAACGATCTGGGCCGGACGCCCTGGAAACAATGTGCCTGAAGGCAAATACACGGATATTGTAAAGATTCGTCAGTTTTTAGTTGAGGGCAGGAATAAAGAAGCGCAGGAACTGTCGAATCTCGCTTTTCCAAGAGCTGCACCAGCAGGATTGGACTATGGCATGCCTTACCAAACTTTCGGTAGTCTATTGCTTGGATTTCCGACTCACCGTCACCCTGTTCAATATCGACGGGAGTTGGATTTAAATAAAGCGATAAGTACTGTTTCTTATCAAGTCGATGGCGTCCATTATCGAAGGGAAATGTTTACGTCACTGGTCGACAGTTTGCTGTTGATCCGCATCACTGCTGATAAAGCGAAAAGTATTTCGATGGATCTAAACTGGAAAAGTCCACATCAAAATATTGGCCTAGGCGTAAATAATGGTGCGTTGTTTCTGCGGGGAAAAGGAGGTACGGTGGATTCTAAAGAAGGGCAGGTGACTTTCTACGGATTTGTTTATCCACAGGTTAAAGGTGGTCAAATTAATCATCATGGTGAGCAGATTACAATCAAAGATGCAGACGAAGTACTCCTTTATGTATCCATTGGAACAAACTTCAAAAATTACAAGGATCTCTCCATCGATCCTGAACAAAAGGCCATACGAATTTTTGAAAAATCAAAAGGAATTTCTTACGCGAAAGCATTGGAGCAGCATGTGAGAAAATACCAGCAGTTCTTCAGTCGGGTGAAATTGGACCTTGGTAACAATGCGCAGGCAAAAAAAACAACGGATGTGCGGATTCGGGAATTTGCGACAAATTTTGATCCACAGTTAGTTGCTCTTTATTTTCAATTTGGTCGTTATTTGTTGATTTCTTCTTCACAACCTGGAGGCCAGCCTGCCAATTTACAGGGGATTTGGAATGCCAAACTTTCTCCTCCTTGGGATAGTAAGTATACGATAAACATCAATACTGAAATGAACTATTGGCCGGCCGAGGTAGGGAATTTAAGTGAAATGCACGAACCATTGTTTAGTATGTTAAATGATCTTGCTGTTACAGGTCAAGAGAGTGCACAGAAAATGTACCATGCCAGAGGGTGGAATGCTCATCATAACACTGATTTATGGCGCATTACGGGGGTTGTAGATGGCGGTTTTTACGGTATGTGGCCAATGGGCGGAGCTTGGTTGAGCCAACACATTTGGCAACATTATCTGTATAAAGGAGACATGCAATTTTTGAAGGATTATTATCATGTATTGAAAGGAGCGGCTTTATTTTACCTGGATGTTTTGACGAAGGATCCATCTGGGAAATGGCTGGTCGTAAGTCCTTCCATCAGTCCTGAAAATAGCTATGAAGCAGGTAGTGTTGGGGTTTCAGCAGGCACGACAATGGATAATCAACTTGTGTTTGATGTCTTTAATAATTTTATCCGTGCATCCTACATTGTGGATGCTGATGTCGTATTGCGGGATTCTGTCAAACAAAGTCTGGCACAGTTGCCACCAATGCAAGTTGGTCAACATGGTCAGCTTCAGGAGTGGCTTAAAGATTTGGATAGAAAAAATGATCGTCACCGTCATATATCGCATCTATACGGATTGTTTCCATCTGGTCAGATTTCACCTTTTCGCAACCCTGAACTTGCTCAGGCAGCAAAAAACTCATTGATCTACCGCGGAGATAAGTCGACTGGTTGGTCTATGGGCTGGAAAGTAAATTGGTGGGCACGTTTGCTGGACGGTAATCAATCATATAAATTGATCAAAGATCAATTGAGCCCAGCCCCAGAGGAACGGAAAGGACAACATGGTGGTACCTATCCTAATTTACTGGACGCCCATCCACCTTTTCAGATTGATGGTAATTTTGGCTGTACATCTGGAATCGCAGAGATGTTGGTGCAATCCTATGATGGGAGCATATTTTTATTACCTGCTTGGCCAGATGAGCTACCGAATGGCGAAGTGAACGGTTTAGTCACTAGAGGTGGATTTATTATAGATATGAGCTGGAAAAATCGAAAGTTAACGAAATTAAAGGTCAACTCGACCTTAGGAGGCAATTGCCGTATTCGTATTAACTCTGGGAGTAAACTCTATTTAGAAAGGAAGCGGTTGAAAAAAGCGAATGGAAAAAATACGAACTCCTTTTTTGACCTAGATGAAATCAAAAAACCATTGGTAATAACACAAAATAGTTCATTTGAAATTCCCGAAACAGTGCTTTATGATCTTTCTACCACGAAAGGTAAAGTTTATGAAATTGTTGTGAAATAAAACTTAAAATTCGAATTTATGCTAAATACCGATAAAAAAAAATGGAAATATGTTTGCCTGATGACCATTATGAGCTTCTGTAGTTCTTCATTGACTTTCGGACAACATTATAATTCTAAGGTCTGGAGCCCGGATCTTGGAAATGGAAAATTCAAAAACCCTATCATCAATGCAGATTATTCCGATCCCGATGCTATCCGTGTAGGTGAAGATTATTATATGATTGCCTCAAGTTTTAATCACAGTCCAGGCCTGCCCATTCTACATTCTAAAGATATGATCAACTGGACGATTATAGGACATGCGTTGCAAAGGCAGTTACCGGAAGAGGTGTTCAATAAAGTGCAACACGGAGGTGGTGTATGGGCGCCTTCCATACGGTATCACGATGGAGAGTTTTATATTTATTATCCCGATCCGGATTTTGGGATTTATCAGATAAAGACCAAGAATATTCGGGGGCCATGGTCTGCTCCTACGTTGGTTTTCCAAGGGAAAGGATTGATCGATCCTTGTCCTTTTTGGGATGAAGATGGTCAGGCTTATTTAGCTTATGCCTATGCGGGGAGCAGAGCAGGCTTGAAAAGCGTGCTCGCTATCGCCAAGATGAGTACCGATGGAACTTCTGTATTGGACAGAGGTACGATCGTTTATGATGGACATGAATTGGATCCTACAATTGAAGGCCCCAAAGTATATAAGCGGAATGGATATTATTATTTGTTTGCACCAGCAGGTGGCGTATCAACGGGCTGGCAATTGATTTTGCGTTCGAAAAGTATTTATGGACCTTATGAACGCAAGGTGGCTATGGCCCAGAACAAGTCGACAGTTAATGGTCCACATCAGGGAGCATGGGTAGACACACCCTCAGGAGAAAACTGGTTCTTCCACTTTCAGGATAAAGAAGCCATGGGGCGTGTGGTCCATCTGCAGCCTATGGTTTGGAAAGCCGATTGGCCCATTATAGGCGAGGACATCGATGGAAATGGAGTAGGGACACCCGTGATGAGCTATAAAAAACCTAATGTAGGAAACCAGGTTATTGCTCTGATGAATCCTCAGGAATCGGATGAGTTTGATTCTCCTCATTTAGGACTGCAGTGGCAATGGCAGGCAAATCCGGATGGAAACTGGCTTATGCCATCACACGAAGGCAAACTTCGGCTTTATAGCCAGCAGCTTCCTGAAGGAAGTAAAAATCTGATGGCAGCGCCAAATATACTGACGCAAAAATTCCCTGCCGAAAATTTCAGTGCGACAGCAAAAATACGACTGCGTCCTAGCGAGAAGGAACTTGGTGAAAAAGCAGGATTGGTGGTGGTCGGCGAAGATTATAGTCAGTTTTTTATCCGTAAGGAAAAGGGCCACTTTCAACTTTATTATGGTAGTTGTGTCAATGCCTATTCGGGAGCTGAAGAGCAGGTCAGGCGCATCGCTACTTTGCCAGAAGACTTTGTCTACCTTCGTGTACAAGTTAAAAATGGAAAGACCTGCAGCTGGACGTATAGCTTGGATGGTAAAAAATATACAGTCGTGGAAAATGGCTTCCAAGCGAAACCTGGCAAATGGATAGGAGCCACATTAGGACTCTATGCCAGCCGCGAAAAGCATATCAATGATAGTGGCTATGCAGAAGTGGATTGGTTTCGAATAGATCAATAACATAGTTTTGACCCTTTAATAACTATGAAATTATTGGAATATTTTAAAGTTATGAATAAAGTTTATATATAAATATATTAGTTTGATAATGCAATTATTTTCTGATTTATGAGACGGATAAAATTAATTAAGATCTTGGTGGCAGTTTATCTAGTTGTTAGCCTGTCATTGTTAGGATCGGGATTGCGAGCGGCCAGCCTTGAAGTGATCACTGTAGACCAACACGGAAAAGGTGATTTCACAAGTATACAGGCAGCCGTGAATTCCGTTCGTGCTTTTCGTGCAGAACATGCGGTTCGGATTTGGATCAGGAAGGGAATTTATCACGAGAAAATAGTTATCCCAACTTATGTCGAAAATGTCCAGCTTGTTGGTGAGGATGCTGCCAATACCAAGATTATTTTTGATGATTATGCAGGTAAGTTGGTTGATTGTCCGGATGAGACAGGGCAGCCGAAGCTTGGGACTTTTAGTAGTTATACGCTATTGGTACGTGCAAATAGGGTGATTATCAAGGATATAACTATCGAAAATGCAGCCGGACCAGTAGGGCAGGCCGTAGCACTTCATCTAGAAGGGGATCAGATAGCACTGGTTAATTGCCGTCTTTTGGGATTTCAGGACACCTTGTATCTGGGTAAAAGCGGTGCAAGAAGCTATTTTTCTGATTGCAGTATCAGCGGCACGACGGATTTTATCTTCGGGCCAGGCATTGCATTCTTTAAGAGTTGCCGACTGATTTCTTTGCGGAATTCGTATGTCACAGCAGCTTCTACGCCGCAGGGGCAATTTTATGGTTACGTTTTCGACCAATGTGATTTTGTAGCTGCAGATGAGTCTGTCGATAAAGTATTTCTTGGCAGGCCATGGCGTCCTTATGCAAATACGGTTCTGGTAGATTGTAACCTAGGAGCTCATATTATTCCTGAAGGCTGGAATGAATGGAAGGGAGATGTATTATTTCCAGATAAGGATAAGACCGTATTTTACGCCGAGTTGGGATCTAAGGGAGCAGGGGCATCGGAACTCTCAAAGCGAGTGACTTGGTCACATCAGTTACCGGAAGATAAACGGGATGTTTATAAACTCGAAAAAGTAATGGAGGATTGGAAAGTTAAAGAAATGCTCGATGAAATGGAAAAATAAATATCGCTCACAGGCTCTTTTCTGGAGTACATTATTATTGTTTATGTTTTGCGATTCGGTGTGGGCCCAGAATCGAGACATTCCGAAAGATACGACTTATAATACGATGCGTGTATGGCGGCAGATCAAGAAAAGCTATCCCCATGCACGACCGGCTATGGACAGCCTAGGAGGAGATCTAAAGGTCGTACGTAATCTGGTATATGCACATCTAGCTCGAACCGATTTTGGCCCTCGGGATCTACATCTCGATGTTATCCGGCCAAATGACCAGCGAAAACATGCGGCAGTGATATGGATCCATGGTGGTGGATGGCGTTCTGGGCAGAAGGAAATGGATGTACCCATGGCACAGTTGCTGGCGAGAAAAGGGTATGTCTGCATTCCAGTGGAGTATCAATTATCTTTGGAGGCAAAATATCCCAATGCCTTACTCAATATCAAATCGGCAATTTTGTGGCTTAAAAATCATGCCGATCAGTATGATATAGACAGTAGCCGTATCGTGGTGGCGGGAAGTTCCGCAGGAGGTCACCTAGCGAGTCTGGTTGGATTGACAGGTAATGTGCCCGAATTTGAATCATTTCTTGAGTCTAAACACAGTACGCAGATTCAGGCTATTATTAATTTGGATGGAGTGGTGGATTTCATGGCTCCGCTTTCACTCAATTTAGAACGAAAGCCCGATTCTCCTGATGCCTTCTGGCTTGGAGGAACCTTTGCCGAAAAACCGTTAATATGGAAGGAGGCTTCGCCTATATTTTGGGCCAGAGAGGAACAGAAAATTCCGATGTTATTCATAAATAGCGGTCTTCCTAGATTCCATGCCGGACAAGATGAATTGGTCGGTATGCTAAAGCGTTGGGGGACGGCACATCAAGTGTATACATTTGATGTACAGGTTCACCCTTTCTGGCTTTTCCATCCTTGGGTGAATAAGTGCGTCGATGTTATTGACGAATTTTTAAAGAATAATTTAATAAATCCTGAGCGCTTTTAGTTTGAAAGTTTTTGATCAAAGAATTGAGTCTGCTCATATTGTAATTTTTCTGGGCAAGCTATATAGGTTAGTTGGCATTTTAGGCGTTGTGAAGTGAAATTTAAAAATAAACCCCACTTTAAATTAATTTAAAGTGGGGTTTATTTTTAAATGTGTCCCCGACGAGATTCGAACTCATATCGTCAGAACCGGAATCTGAAATTCTATCCATTGAACTACGGGGACCTGTCGCAAAGATATACTATTTTCTAGATCTTACAAATAATCTTTGCGATAAAATTCAATCTTTTAGCAGACTATTTTTAATGCCTTTTGTCGACAGCATTTTTATGTTTAACATTCGCTAATTCCCTATTTTTTTATACGTGGGCTAATGATTTGTATATGAATGCATAGCATCTGGTTGATAGTATTGTGAGCTACTTACTATTCCCTTTTATCCACCAGATAAATGGGTTTTCTGCTGAGCGGATTATAAATCCGGCTGATCAAAATTTCTTCGCGTTCGAACTCCACATTGGGAATTACGCGCAGTTTCGCCTGAAAACTATCTTTGATTTCTTTTAATAATGCGCTGTTTTGTTGTTTGGAGGATATTAAAATCCGAATGTCGTCTGTACCGACTGCAGTGCTGGAGATCTCGATCTGATAATGTTCAATTGCGGTGTAGCTGGCCAATACATCAAACATAGCCGGAGGAAACAGCGTCGTACCCTTATACTTAATCATCTGCTGTTTTCGGCCTTCAACAGGGCCTATTCTATAGGAGTTCCGACCACATGTGCAAGGGCCAGCATGTCGTCTGACCATATCGCCAGTTTTATAGCGCAAAAGGGGCATAGCCTCTATTCCTAAGGTTGTGACAACTAATTCTCCCAGTTGACCATCGGATACAGGATGGTCATTATCGTCCAATATTTCGGTAATGATTAATGCTGGATGTTGGTGACCACCGGCAAAAGCTTCACATTCTGTGAATGCTGAGCTCATTTCGGTGGAAGCATAAGTGGAGTAGAGGGCAATATTCCATTTTTCCTGAATTCGTTTTGCCAGTTGGTTGTCCTGCAGGTCCGCAGTTCTAAGATTTTCACCGATACAAATGGCGACCTTTACAGAGCTGCTGTTGTAGTCGATGTTATGTTCTTCGGCATAAGCAATCATTTTGAGTAGGAAGGAGGGGACGACAACAAGAAATTTGGGTTTAAACTGCTGGATTGAATCCCATTGCATTTGAGGTATGCCAGCCCCAATACGAAGTATTCCGGCTCCAATTTTACGGAGTCCAAGAAAGTAAGCTAATCCCGCCATAAAACGACGATCTAGGGTCGTCATAATTTGTACCCGGTCGCCTTTTTTAATACCTACCCGTTGGAAGGAAATCATCTCATTATAAGCGAGACGCTCCAGGTCCGCGTCTGTTAATCCAAATACAACAGGTGTCCCCAGTGTACCGGAAGTTGTGGAGAAGTCGACAATCTCCTCTTCGGGGACGCACAGAAAATCCCAGTTAAACTGCTGCAGCTGTTCTTTGGAAGTCGTCGGCAGAAGGGGGAGATCCTGAACACCGCGGATGCGTTGTAAGTCAACTCCTTCACGTTGAAAAAGACGTTTGTAGTAAGTTGAATGTGTATTCAAATAGTTTAAAACATATCTTAGCTTTTCATCTTGATAATGGGTTATTTCTTCAAGACTGGCTTGTTCTATCGTTGGGATCATCGATTATCTCCTTTCTTCTCAATTTTATGAATATATGAAGCAATGTTTTTGCGGTCAACCAAAGTGGTCACTTCGCAGGAGTCGGCCTGTTGCAATTGCTTTAGTGCTTCTTCATAGCGCTTTTGCTCAAAATAATACGTTCCTCTCTTGTAATAGACTGCCCAAAACAGGGGATTGAGCTTTTGATATTCCTGCCATTCCGATTCAGTAATTTCTTGGTCAGACTTCAGTTTGTGGTCTATTATTCGATCTCGTTTACGGTAATCCTCATAATCGCGGTAGGCTTTACTATTCAAAAATGTATCTTGGGGAATATTCAATGCTGTATTGGCCAATGTAGACGCTGGCTGATGTGCCTTGTTGTCGAAGATTTTATTTAAGTCATAACAGACAAATTCCCCAAGCTGATAGGGGTTGGCTGAGATCCATACAAGGCGTTTTTTTGGTTGGAAAATGACGCCATGATGAGCCAAGAGCTGATTTAAGGCCTTTTCATTGCCATAGCCTATTTCCTTATTTTTTAATCCATTGCGATCTCTTAGTATAGCCGCAACTTTAGGGGCTGTAAGCTTATCCTGCTGTTGCAACTGCTCTGTCAGCAGTTGGTGTCGATAAACACTGTGGCTTTCTTCAATCTGTTTTTGATTGCGCTTATCGGATTGATAGGTACTGCTCTGAAAATGATTTGTGCATAGCAGGTAATTTGCATTGTCTGATTCAAAAACAGCAAATTTATGTGGCGACATCTCAATTAAGATGGCACGGTCTTCATCTGCAGAACCGATCATAAGTGATTCTGAAATAAAAATAGGATGTTTTTTTGCAATGGCGATGGCTTCCTTAAAATTTCGAGCATATTGGAGTATTTCTCGGGCAACAATAGATATAGGCGTTTTTGCAGCCCAGGGAATAGACGATTTTCCTGCATTGAGTGTAACTGTCAGACCAGCACTGTTCATGCCGGAGACGACACCAATCATGCCTGCCCAACCCACGGAAAGAAATGAATAACCAGAATCGGGTTTCACAATAGTGATTAATTTGTTGTGACTAAAATCGTCGCCCGCATAAAAGTCAAAATTTCGCCCGATAATAAGCTCGCCATCCGCAGACTTTGGTCCCCATGCCGCTAAGGAAGAACAGCCAACCAAAGCGAGGTCCTGGAAAGCATGACCCAAGTCATGGGCCCCATGAAGAAAAAGATTCCGCTGATAGGGATCCATAAGGGAGTCGTAGCGGGGAGAAGCATACCGTGACAATCCAAAAATCTCTTTTCTATACGCTATCGGGATATATTTATGGATGTTTCGATTATAGACTTTAGTCAATTTCATCATCCATTTCTGCTTGCGCTGAGAAGGGATAAACTCTTGAATTTTAGAAAAGAAAGCCTTTTCTTGGTAGGCATAAAGCGATTGTGTCAGTATACCCGTTTTTAATCCAAGTTCCATCGGGTTACCGCTGACGTAGAGTTCCCATAAACCTTGTGCGTTATGAAATAAGAAGTTACTGTCTATGCTGAGATAATTGTCCATAGAGTCGGCCAACCTTAATGTCGGAATCGCCTGCTGTTCGAATTTAGCTTTTTCTTTCAGGGCGCCATTTAGCGCACAAGAGCTAAATAGTGATGCTATCCAAATCGCCAACCAATACTTTTTCATCATTCTCTTTAAATAGATCATCTTCAAATTCTTTTCCAAGCATCATTAAGCAACAGGAGAAGGCTGTAATTGTAACCCCCAATACACCGTGCATCTTGACATTTTGGCCTGTCAGAAACAAGTTCTTAACTTTTGTCTTCGTGGAAATTAAGCTATTCAACGGATGCTTGTATTCTTTTAAATAGCCGTACATATTACCTTCCTCGGCCCCGATAAAATCACGGTAGCTTAATGGACTGGACGTGTGAACAGATTGAGCGGCAGCTTTAATATTCGGAAACAAGTGTTGGAGTTCTTCGATAATTTCTGCAGCCTTCGCAGCTTTAAAGGCTTCATACTCTTCACCACGGCTACTTAACTGCTGGATAATGGACCGATTGAAAGTCTCATTCCACTGTTGCACTTCGTCCGCAGTCATATAACACATCACGGTCATCGTGCTACAGTAGCGTTGATTTTCGCTGTTACAGCTCATGGAAATGACTAAGGGAGATTGCTCCTGATTATACCAAACGGAAGCGATGTTTTTATAATGGTAAATATTATAATTTTGATAGGGGATATAACCTTCTTTACAAACGATGTAAACGGAAAAAACCGAAGGGCTCAACGGTAAGCCTTGTATACGCTTGACATAAGCTTGCTTTTGAAATCTTTCAGGCAGCATGGCAAAGGTATGCCGGAGATTGATATTCGAAACAAACTCCTTTGCATAAATCAGCTGCTGGTCATCGGTGCGTACTGCTTTGATCAGCTGATCGTCCATTTCTACAGCAATGACTTCTTTATTTTTGATGATGTCACCACCATATTTACGCAATTGGCGGATCAATAACTTGGCAATTTGGCTACCGCCGTTTACACAACGCCAAGCGGACTGAATATAGGAGTTTATGGTAAGCGCATGTACATAGAGTGGGGTACTTTCTGCTTTTGCAACATAAAGGAAGTTCGAACCGACGAGTACAGCCTTAAGGAGTTCGTTATCGGTCAAATCGTCTAAAAAAGACTTCAATGAAATACCGAGTACAGCCTCATTGAACCCAAAACTTTTGCGGAGATTATACATAGGAAATGAATTACAGATGTCCTGTATCTTCTCACAATATACGGTTAAGGCCTGCTTTTCTTCAGGAAAGTAATGAAGCAATTGTTGTACAAAATTTTCATATCCTTGTGCATGTGGATAATTGATCGGATTTCCATCAAATGAAATTCGATCATATTCATCGATTCCCATGCGTTGGATCGATAGATCCTTCATAATCCCCAGATACTCAAAATATTTATACAGGTTTTCACCTTCACCCAAACCGCCAATGTAATGTACCCCTGTGTCTAAGATTTCTTTGTCTCGCACAAAAGTCTGCAGATTGCCACCATATTGATTGTTTTTTTCAATGACACATACTTTGCGTCCAAATTTAGCAAGGAGAACTGCGGTAACAAGGCCTCCTAGCCCTGAACCAATGATGACGCTATCGTAGACTTTATCCATTTGTTCTTCTTTTTAATACGCAACTGTATTGATCTTTAAATACTTCTTCAAAACCAATGTAATGTGGCTTTTCTAGGAAATCATAACATACAATAGTATGTATCGAATCGCTGATTTCAACCTTTTCATCGTTGCTGCCCCAGATCAGTACATCGAAACGTAATGTGGTTTCGGTCGGCTGATTTAGATAAGTCAATTTACGTTTATGCTTTAGATACGTATTGCCCGCAATAGCACGTTTTTCAGGATCACGGATATAGCTTTCTATATGTCGCTGTGCCTGTTGCATGGTCAACAAAAAATCAATATGACCAAAATCGTTTCCAATATGCAAAATTTTTGCATTTGCTGCAATGAAATTATTCCAGGTTGCATAAGACTCCTGATGAAGGTCAAAATCATTTAGGCTTAATTTTTCGATTTCCGTTTCTTTATACCGATAGTTTAAGCTTATTTTTTCTCTAAAGTAAGTCGGACCCTCAAATTGCTTTCTGATTTCAGCGAACTGTTCTTTGAATAAACGACTGATCGTTTTACAGCGTGCAGAATAATTATCCCCAAACTGTTGGTCGGTAGGTCGAATTCTTTCGCCTATGACTGTACTGAGTGTTCCATCATAAATGACAAAATCTCCTTTTGGACAAACGTCGGCAGCACCGTGTATATAAATAGGGAGTATATCCAGCTGCAGCTGTTCGGCAATATAGAATGCGCCTTTGTGAAATCGTTGTACATCATTTGTTGCCGATCGCGTTCCTTCTGGAAAAATAGCAATCGAATACCCTGCATCGATACGTTGCTTTAAGATGTTTTTCGATTTTTCTAAATCGTCGTCGAGCATTAAAAAACCTGCACGCCTAACCACACGGCCAAAGATCGGTGATTTGTAGACCCATTCGTTCGTAACAAATACGCACTTTGGCAATAAACGCCCAATAAGAAGTGTATCTAATAGCGAATTGTGATTGGCTATAATAATCGCGGGTTTTTTGAAGTCTTCGTCGTGCGGGTTGAATTGCTGTTTCTTGACAAAAGGGTTGGACTTCAATACAGAGTCTCCAAAACGAGACATTACGCGTGTCATCCAAGCTCTATTAGAGACCAAACTAAAGAGAAGGCCTGAAAGCATACTTCCGATGATATAATAGCTGAACGAAAACGCTGAAATCAAGCGCAGACGCAAACTAAGCGGAGATAAGCCTTGGGAAGGCCTGCGGCGAAATACAAACCTAAAAACGAGCGGATAAAGGACAAAAGTGTTTAAAACCGCCGCTGTAACACCGAGTAGGGAAACTGCTGAAATGGACCTTAATGCCGGGTGTTTAGCGAAAATTAAGGCACCGATGGCTAAAATTGTCGTTAATACGGCGAGTAGAATAGACGTACGGTACATAGGCATTTCATCTTTGCCGGTACTGTATTCTTTTTGCAGGGCTGCGGTCATAAATATGGCAAAGTCTACACCGTGACTGAATACAAGTGTGCAGACAATGGTACTGAAAATATTAAATTCGAGGTGAAACAGGCCCATGAGGCCCCCCGTAACCAAACCTGTTAACACAATAGGTACCATGCTGATCAATGTCAGCTCGATGCGGCGAAATGACAACCAAAGAATAACAAATATGGCTACAAAGCTATAATTGACCAAGGTGTTGAAGTCATTGACCAGCTGTCCCAAAAAGGTTTCATTCATTTCTTTGCGATCAATGACAACGGTACTGCCATTATTGAACTGCTTCATCAATTTTTCCCGGTTTCCTTCTGCCGTTTTTACAATGGTATTTGCGGTGAAAAAGCCATCTTTGGAACTGATATACTCGCTCAATATTCCATTGTTGAGTTTCTGATAATCATCCCATCTGACGGTCGAAAATTTTTGATCCAAAAGGGAGAAGAAAGCTTGATAAGCAGTTGGTTTGAAACCAAAAACAGCGCTAGAACGGATAAGATTCTCGCGGATTTCCGTTTTACGGACATCTGTCCAAAAGGAATTCCACTGGGCAATTTTCGCCTCCTGATCCTTTTTCGATAGAACAATTTCACCAATGGAATTGATAGCGATCATACCTGTATCTTGTTGTAATCTACTATACAATAAAGAATTAGCCGAAAGAACCTGGTCGATATTGTTACCATAGTTTATCAGAAATAGCGACTTATTTTGTTGTTGTGCTGAATTTTCAAGTTTGTATTCGGCTTCTTGCAGTTCTTTTGGGAAGAAATTTAGTGCAGATAAATCTTTATTGAACCCGACTTTCCAAAAAGTAAACAAGCTCACTATTAACAATAGGTAGCTGAATATTTGTAAGGGTTTATTCCGTTCAAAACTGAATGCGGAAATCCGATCGATGAGATGGTTTTTATCATCCGAGGTTTTTATATTCGGTTTATAGATATGCGGGATAAGAATCAAAGAGAATATTCCCGAGAACAGGATGGCAATGAACGCAAATATTCCCAAATCTTTTAAGGCCTCCGAATTGACGAAGAGCAGACAAAGAAAAGATACCGCTGTAGTGCCCGCACTCATCAAGATTGGCTTAGTGATTTCTTTATAGAGGTGTTTGATATCCTGAGTTTGCTTGAAATGCGTCATGATATGCAGCGCATAGTCTATGGTAATGCCAATTAATACTGCAGCAATGGAGATTGAAATAGCAGATATTGTACCCCGCAGAAAGTAAAGAAATGCGAGTGCTAGTAAAGCCCCAAAAAGCGAGGGAATAAAGATGATGACCGGAATTTGCACTTTCTTGTAAAAAAGAATCAAAATAAGCATCAATAAACTCATCGAGATAAGGATGGTCGTTTGGATATCTGTTTTGATTTGCTTTGCATTGGCGACAGCAACCAAAGATGATCCGAAGTAGCTTAGTTTGGTTTTTTTTAGGTAGACCTTGTTTAACGCACTTTTCATGTTGTCAAGCCTGTCGACGAAAATCGCATTATGTTCTGTTTCCGAGCCTGAATATTTGGGATTAATAAACAATAACAGCTTGCTTGAGTCTTTTGTAATAATATAGCCATTGTAAAGTTGAAAATCGCCGGCAATACTGAGCTTTTGGAATTTTTTAAGCGCCATAAAGCCAATCCCTAGGGGATCTCGTTGTATAAAAGATTTTGCAACGATACTCGTAGGCGAAATTAATGCAGCATAATTGGCTTCAACTACCTGCGCTATGCTATCACTTGGCAGGTGGCTTGCTATGGTTTTGTAATCGTTCTCGTCCAATAATGTCGGCAAATGCTGGTATACAAACTGCATGGTACTTTCCATTTCCGCATCACTAATTTGCCCTTGTATACTATGATAGTAGGGGGCAAGCGATACGATGCTATCGGAAAAGGAATTAGCCATTTCAACCATATCGTCAATTGAAGCATCTTTTTTCCGTTCAATAATGACGCTTATTTTGTCCGAAAACTTAAGTTGGGTCAATATTTTGGCAACCTCATTTGTCCGTTCATTTTGAGGTATGATCCGCGTAATATCTTCTTCAAATTTTAGTTTTAGTGCGAAATATCCTGTTGCGACCAAAAAGAGCAGGGCAACTAACCAGGCGATATAAGGTTTCTTCTTGAAAAATAGATAAAGCTGATAAAAATAATGCTGCATATTAACGTCGTTGATTAAACCGCAATAGTGTAAAGGAGGAAAGTCCAAATAGGACTGCGGTCACTAAAGCCAAAGCGAGACTACCCAGTACATATTGTAAAAAATGTTCGGATATAGCTTGAAAATCTATTTGGCTATAATCCAACAAAGGTTTGGCACTGGATATAAATAACTTTCCTGTTTGTATCGATCCCCAAATAATCAATGGGATCATAGGGGGGATACTGACATTTGAAAAGGCAAAACAAAGACCTTTATTAAGCCTAAAGACAGAGGCGAGAAAAATTGATAAAAAAGACTGAAATCCCCATAAAGGGGCAATCCCAATAAACACACCCAATGCAATCGAAATGGATTTAATAAAATTCGAATCGTGCGTTCCCAGAATATCTTCTTTTAGAAAATCCTTAAAGCTTTTTTTTTTGAAACTTCGAAAAGCGTTTCTTGGAAATATGTAGAGTAGACTAATCAAAACTAAGAAGGTGTTAAGGATGCTAATTCGTGTGAAGTCCTTAAATGGTCTAAAATGCGAAACTCGCTCTGTCGGATCGTAAAGTATCTTAATCGGTACATTCTTCACGACAATGTCTTTCCATGCTGAGCGTACAATTACTTCAATTTCTAGTTCGAATTTGTTGGTATATAGTTTTTTAGGTATGCGATCAAGAGGGTAGAGTCTGTATCCTGATTGCGTGTCAGCAAGTTTTATCCCTGTTTCAAACCAAAACCAAAAATTGGAAAACTTATTACCGAAACTGCTTTTTTTGGGTATGCCGGCTTGGCCCATTTGGCGCTCACCAATCAATAAAATATTTCCGTCACTTTGGTTGAGTGCGTCTATAAAAGTTGGAATGTCATCGGGAAAATGTTGCCCATCCGAATCGATGGTGATTGCATACTGAAATCCCTGTTTTCTTGCCGTATCAAACCCTATTCGTAAAGCTTTGCCCTTACCTGAATTCTTTTCCAGGTGCAGCACTGTAATGGAAGGGTAATTTGCTAAAATCTCTGCTGTTGCATCCGTCGAACCATCATTGACTACAATAACCTGTGTGGTATAGGCCAAAACCCCATCTAAAACTCTTTTTAGCGTTTTAGCATTGTTGTAGGTGGGTATGAGTACACATACAGCTGTAGGAATAATAGATTGGCTGAAGCTTGGCGAATTGATCATGGTTATACAACAGGATAAGTGCGGCAAAAATTGAGTTCCATTTTAAGTGCAAGGGTATCATCGAAAGAACAATTGGCCTTGATCTGTATGGTTTCGGTTTCTTGAACCGCCAATTCCAATGTCAGCATGGAATGAACGGAAGGATCTATAATGGCATAAAAACGAATGTTTTTGGCAGACCGCATACGGAGTTTTGTCTGCAGTAAATCTTCGGTTATATTTTTTATGATCTGTAACATACATACACCTGGTGTTACTGGTCGCCCTGGAAAATGCCCGTTAAAAATCGGATGATCGGGATGAATACCTATCTCCATCAAATATTTTCCATCTTCACGCACCTGACTATTGTGTATCGTATAAAAGTCTGCTAAAACCATGTTTCAAACTTAGATAAATTACCTTTTATATGCAATATAATAGCGGAGCATAATAAAAGTAATTGAAGAACTTACTATAGCGGAAATACGGCTTTGTTTATTTTTTATATCTAGCCTTATGTATCATGTCGCTTAAAATGGAATATTTACAAAATCCATTTTTAGCTTGATACCACGATGTTTTATATTAAAGCTGTCAAGTTTCCCCAAAGAATCTGGTTTGAATTGAATTTCAAAAGCTCTTTTGTACTTGGATGCCATTTCGATTTTGGTTAAGGTTCCTTGGTCATCTATCTTAAGAAAATATCGTTTGCCGTTATAGATACTTAAAAATTGATTGGCTATTAAATTTTGATAGTCAGCTCTATAAGTTGTTTGTGTTAAAGCTCTGAAATCCCTCACTAAGGTGTGGAGGATTATCTTTCTGTCGAGATCTTGCATGACATAATTAACCAGATGTTGGTCTTTGGAAATCGTTATATCAAATAAGGTATTCCCCAGATCAGAGGTAAGTACAATCCGATGATCGTCCTGACTGATTCTTTTGGCGACAAACATTCCTGTCATCTCTTTTCCATAAAAGCGAATTGTGGCCCGATATAAGCGCTCTTCATTTAACCTGGCAAAATAGGGGTTTTGAACGAGAGTGTCGATTGCACCATAGTTTTGTTTACCATTTGGGTAGTAAACCTTACATCCTGTCAGAAGAACTAAAAGTAACAGACTAAAAACTGAATAACGCATCGCTGATTGGTTGGTTGATCTGCTTGTTTTTGAAAACTATTTTTGTATAATCTTTAGACGGTTCTATCAACTGGACTTCCGAAACTGTAGATTGTTGATCATTAAAATACAATACGATCGTTTGAATATAAGCCGATAGCTCTTTTGTTTTAGGTGAAAGCTTCGCTATGCGTTGATTTCGATTTTTGTGAAAGGTGATCGTAAAGTCATCGGCAGCAAAGAGATCTCCACTGATGCTGCCAATAATCATTTTATTGATTTTCTCGAACTTTTTATTGTTGCCAAGGTCGACCTTATTTTTTTTACCTTGATCATTTACCAATACTTTATTGTCTTTAAAAAGAATACCATATTGGATCGGTGTATTGTATTTCCAAAGCAGCTTGTTTGGGTTTTTCAATAACATGGATCCACTGGACGTAATCTCTTTAGAAAGAAAATCCAAGTGCTTATATTGGACAAAATCTGTTTTTAAGGTTTTTATTTTTTGTGCTTCCGCTACGACGGTTTGTTTAAAACTAGTTATTTCAGCGCTTGACATCGCTGTTTCTTGTGCTTTGGTCAGCGCAATGTGAAATATAGAAACAAGGAGTAGAATGAGCTTAGTTTTCATATACTTTTTGATTTAAGAAATCTTCCAAATTTACGGCTTCTAATTTGTTAACCTTTAATGCCATTAATAAACTTTTAACGATATGTACTGTTTTCTCGGATGTATCATGTAAAAGAATGATACTGCCGGGACTTAGTTTTTTTGCAATGCGTGCAAAAATCTGATCTTCAGTTAGATTTAAAGTATCCAAGGAGCGGATGTTCCAACCAATGGATTTCAACTTGCAATCGTGCAATGCTTTTGCAATATGTGGATTGCTGACACCAAATGGAGGCCTGTAAAGCAATACTTTTTTTCCTGTTGCCGTTTCAATGGCATGATTAGCTTCATTTATCTCTTCAACAACTTGTCTGCTTGGCAGAAACCCCATCTTATTGGGATGATTCATGCTATGATTGGCAATTACATGGCCCCTTTCAATAATTTGCTTCGCTATCATGGGATACTTGACGACCTGTGTGCCAATACAAAAAAAACTGGCTTTTGCTTGATATTGATCCAGTAAGTCTAGTATTTCCAAGGTATAAGGTGTAGGGCCGTCATCAAAAGTGATCGCAACTTGCCGCACATTTTTTCTTACGCTTGTTGTCGATTGCATAAAGAAATTTAGACGGAGATCAAATGCTCCCCAGGAAACTATTCCAACATACATAATCAGCACAATAATCAAAGGAGAATACAGTTGATCGTTTTTCCAGATGAATACCGTCATCAGAAAAAGGGCAAGACTCACGTATGTTGTGTTTTTAAAATTTAGCATCTCGATAACAGCATTAAACTGTTTTGGTCTCCAAAATTACAAATCAGTACATGTTGAAAAGCACTGGTCTTATTTCCAGTTGGACTCTCCATCGATCGAAAGGTTTGATTATTCAATTGCTTTAAAGCGAAATCGAATGCAAACACAACATCTGTGTCAAAGTATCCTATCTGCGATTGATAGTTTATTTTAGCTAAGTCGTTGAAGGCCTCAGCTTCCATTTCCGATGGGGTTTCCGGCTTTGCCGAACCATAAATAACCAAGTCAAGCTGCTCGGCAGATAGCTTGTTTTTTTTAAGAAATGCAGCTAGTTGGGTTTCTGGTCGGAGCTCTTCTGTTGGATGATAAATTACCATGTCAACCAATTCACCAAGGGTATGTTGATTCTTTTGATTGGAGAAAATAAAGAAACCGGCACCTTCTGTCCGCGGGATTCCTGTTGTTGTCGGTTGATCTGTTGTATTGGCTATGCTCTCGCTGATGTCGATACTGATGTCTGAAAGCTCGTCAACGGCACCGACCAATAAAGTTTTCCGTTCGTTCAGCGCAAGTTGTAGGTAGGCATCAAATACGGTCGATTCAAATGATATACGGCCCTGTGAATAGGTCATATTATAACCCGTATTTTTGATTAAAAGGGCAATTTGACCGGCAACGGTATTGTGCGTCGACTGGATAAATGCAGTCGGTGATAAAAACTCTTCTTGTTGAACAACAATGGACTGTAAGAATTTATCGGAGTCTATTAGACAGCCTTTTCCACTTCCAACGAGGATACCGTCCAGCTCACTGCGATCAATCTGTTGCAGTGTTTCCATAGCACATATAATTCCCATTTTTACAGCTTTGGACATTCGCCTTGCACTGTTGGGCGATAGGATCTTACTGTCTATTTTAGGCAGATCAACCTTGATCCAATTTTCTCGACTATTTGGTAGGCTAAGGTTGTTAACGCATATGCTTGCGGCATTAATATATACTTTATGCATGCGAAAAAATTAAGCTTGAACAATTACCGCCAAATCCAAAGGAATTGCTGAGTACATGCCGGATGTCAATACGTTGGTGTTCAGCGAGCGGCGGCAACGCAGGCTGTTCCATGGTATTTTCAAATCTTAAATTAGCAAAGGCCAGTTGATGCTGAATGGCGAGTAGAGCATATATTGCCTCAATACCGGCTGAAGCTCCCAATGTGTGTCCAGTATATGATTTGGTTGAACTAAAGGGCGGTATCGTATCGTTAAATAATCGCTGTATCGCTGTTGCTTCTGTTCGATCATTATTTTCGGTCGCCGTTCCGTGCGCATTGATATAATCAATTTCGCTCGGTATCAACTCTGCCATTTTTAGAGCCTCTTGCATAGCGAGATAAGCACCTTCACCGTTATCTGAAGTTGAGGTTTGATGAAAAGCATCATTAGCGTTGCTAAAAGCGTTCAGGTAACCTAATATGGGTTTCTTTGTGTTTTTTAAGGATCTTGTAGATTCAAGCACTAAAAAACCTGCACCTTCACCTAAGTTTAACCCCTTTCTATTGCTGTCAAAGGGGCGATTAAGTTGGTCGGACAGGAGCATTAAACTGTCAAAGCCATTGATTGTAAATTTTGACAGGGCATCCGATCCGCCCACTAAAACGCGATCTGCGCGTCCCGAGCGCAAAAGTCGAGCCCCAAAGCCAATGGCATTAGCCGCCGAGGAACATGCTGTACTAATAGCCGTCACATAACCATTGCTGCCCAATATTTTGGCCAATAAGGCACTTGAATCCCCAACATCCCGGCGTTGTATGAGTGTGTCGTTCTGTTGTAAATGCGGGAAATGTTGTTCAAAAATATCCATTCCCGCAACCGAAGTTCCCAGAACAATTGGCATATCAGCTGCTGCTGTAATACCAGCCTGAGACATGGCTTCTTTTGCAGCAATTGCGGCAAGTAGGCTGGTTCGGGAACAATAGCCGGGTACCTCAGTACCTAATTTTTCAATTAATGCTTCGTTCGTTAACGACACTTCACCAACAAGCGTGTGATGTTGATGTTTTCCCGAGATATGTTGAAGCGGTTTGATACCATGCTGTTTCTGGAGCAAAGAATGATAGTTTTGCGCGACATCATTTCCAATGGCGGTAATCATACCCATTCCAGTAACCGCAATAGTATTTTTCATGTTTTATTTCGTTCTATTTTCTGAAATATAGGTTGCCAATGTTTCAATGGATTGAAAAATAGTCTTTCCGATTTTTGGGTCAGTAACTTTAATACCATAATCCTTATCCAATAAAACAGTCAGCTCCAATGCATCAATAGAGTCTAGTCCTAGACCATCTCCAAATAATGGTGCCTGATCTTCAATTTCATCTACAGTGACTTCTTCTAAATTTAAGGCTTCAATGATTTTCGTTTTTAATTCCGATTTCAACTCTTCCATTCTTTATTGTGTTAGTTGTCTTACGACATTTAAATTATGTGCTACAATGCCTGTTTTTTCCACAAGATACAAAACCAATTTATAGTTTCCTTCCATATAATCGACCCAACCGCATAGTACCTTTTCCACTCTACTGGAATTTAAGAGGTAATTGCAGTAATTTACTGCAAGTTGACTGTCGAACTGCGCTGAAACAAAAAAGATATTTTCCGTTTGCAGGTTATGCCTAATCGCAATTTCACCCATACAGACATTGGGCAGGGTATATACAAATATAGCAGGACTGGGATAGTACTGCTCCTTGTCTGCGATCGTATTAAGGTGCTTTAAGTCGGTATCAAGGCTACTGTGCCTATTCGATAAGACAATGCCGATATTCTTTGTTTTTTCCTCTTTCAATAGCAATTCAGCTCCTAGCCAAGCTAATTTGCTGAGGTTATCCATCTTGAAAAACTTCGGGTAAGTCGTTTCTAGTGAATAGTAAAATGCTTTTGAAAAAGTTGCAAAATCTGAGGATATTGCTGCTGAAATCTGTTCACCATTAACATATACGCCCTGTGTATCGATGCGGCAATGCCTGCTGATTTGATAGTGTTGTTCCATGCTTATCGTAACTCCCTTTCAAATAATATGGCTGTATTTGTGCCAGCAAATCCCGATGCTGTTTTTAAGCAGCGAATAAGAGGTTGGGGTTGTTCCAATAGCTCAGTGACAACCGCTAGAGGTAATGAAGTGCCTTGTTTTTGATAGCCTAAACTGGGGAGTAGTAAATTATTTCGTAAGCATTCCAAAGAAATAATACTCTCGAGGAGTCCAGCGGTTCCCAAGGTATGACCGAAGTACCCTTTTAAGCTATTGATCGGTTTAGTGGCTAATCCGGAATGATGTATGGCCACAGCTTCCATTTCATCGTTGTAAATTGTTGCTGTTCCATGTGCACAAATAAAATCAACAGATTTTGGTTCTAATTTGGCTTCGGCCAATGCAGATGCGATGCTAAGTCTCAGTCCTTCGCCTGTACGTGATGGTCCTGAAATGTGATTTGCGTCGTTGATTGAAGCTTCGCCGGCGATAAAGAATTCTTGATCTGTTAATTTTTGGCCGGTGACATGAATTGCTGCCGCTGCTTCGCCGAGATTTAAGCCCTGTCTAAACTCGTCATAGGGTCTACATACCGTGTTACTTAGGGCCTGAAAAGACTTAAATCCTGAAACGACAAATTCACTGACCAGGTCTCCAGCAACGATAATGGCATCTTTACAATAATCCATCTGTATAAGTCGTTTAGCGGTCGAGATGGCCTGCAGACCCGATACACAGGCATTGCTAATGATTATCGGAGGCCGTTTAAAACCAAAAAAAACGGCTATTTTTTGAGCCAGTACGGGAAGGCTTGCAGCAACAATATCGTTTGCTCCGCCTGCGCATTGCGCGATATTGCCCTTGGTTGTTGAGACGATTAATTCAGTCTCTTGTGTAATAACAACTGCTTTGACAAGAGGTACTAATGCGGCTATCATGAGCTTTTCTAGTTTTGAGAATGCCGCATCGAAGGGGAGCTGTGTGTCCTGCAGCAATTTGTTTAAATGCTGATCCAATTGTTCTTCTTCAACAATAGCGGCGTAAACGTCTCCATGCAATTCAGCATAGTCGGTCAACTTGATTCCTGATTTGCCGCGAACAAGGGCATTCCAGGTGTCTGCCAGATTATTACCTATGGGGGATATACAATTGTATGGGCCTAAATATACCTTTTTCATTTGCTGACAAAATCAAGCCGATTTTTCCATTGCTGAAAAAAGTCCGGAGTATACAATTGTAAGTTTCCTGAAGAATCTAAAAATACCTGGATCGTTTCACCTAGGCAGACAACCTGATTGTTGTCATTTAGGATGCGGTAACGATAAATAATCTTTGCTGCTTTGGTATCCAATAGGGATGTTTCAATACGTGCATTGTCACCATATTTTAATGGGAGCTTATGTTCGCAGGTACTCTTCACGATCGGTGTTGTATAACCATGGCCATGAATATCTAGATAGGTCAGTCCATGTTCCATGCCGAAAGATTCTCGGCCATCTTCAAAATAACTGATGTAATGGCCATGCCAAACTATCCCCAACGAATCGACTTCATTGAAACGTATACGTAAGGGGCTTGTCCAAGTAATTTGATTGACTTGTTCAGTTCGTTTATTTTTTGCCATAATCATGAAGAAGCTATTACACTTTTTATTTCAGCTTGAGCGATCTGTCGATCTCCGACAAAGCTTTCTACGGAAACGAGTGTAACCCCCATAAACTCTTGTAGAATCGTTGCTTTAGTCAGCAATTTTTCTCCGACCTGAGGGAAGGAATCTATTGAAATACTTTTTATTGTACCGAGATAACCTATAGGTGCAGTTTGTTGTTTGATATAAAAGCTGTATCCAGTATGTAAAGCAATGGATTGCGCCATGTGCTCAATAATACCTGCTTCCAATAATATACCATCTTCCACAAAAATATTATCTTCTTGAACAGTTAAACCTGCTGCCACTGTCTTTTCGGTGAAATCGTAGAGGCAGTCAATCATAACCATCGGAGCACGATGAGGTAATAAATTCTGTAAAAATATGTTATCGACTATTGGAAATGGGGCAGCTGTCATTTGTCTAAAAAAGTTCCTTCAAAGGTACTAATTAAAAGATAAAATCATAGGTTTCAAGTAGCGCAAAATTGCTTTTGATCGGTTTTAGTACAGCACCTCTGCTGTGTTTTTTTTGTTTCTTCAGATAAATAATGTAAACAGAACTGTGGATGTTTATTGGGAATAGTCCTTCCAGAAATCGTAGAAGTTAAACCACTGCATTGGATATTTTTTGATCATATAGGTTAGCGACTGACAATAGGTTTGTAGCAAGCCTTGAGCGTCACGGTGTTTCACTTCCACTTCGCGTGCATAGAGATGATAGTGGAGCTTAGGTTCTTTCATGACATAGACAAAAATAACAGGAACCTTGAGCCTGGAAGCGATTAAAAATGGACCAGCTGGAAATTGTGTGTTTTTGCCCAGTAAATCTGCTGAAAGAGTTTTTGTGCCATCTAGATAGCGATCACCTGTAAAGACAATTAGTTCATTGTTTGTAAGTGCTTCATTGATGGCAAATACGTGGGAGAGGTCTTCTTGGATAACGATGAATTTTACGGTCGATTTACGCGATACTTTTGCCAAGTATGATTTGATGGCTTGATGTTCGCGGTCCGAAATAACTAGATTAATCTGATTCTCAATATTGATGTCCTCCAGGAAATAAGAGGCGATTTCAAAGTTACCGATATGTGCTGATAACAGGATACCACCATTTTTTTTCTCCAAGGCGGATTTTAAAATTGCAATACCGTCAAATTCATAGCTAAATCTGTTGCGCATACCCGCAGCTATGGCTGTTTTATCGATCAGGATTTGACCGAAAGTAAAGTAACTCCGGTAAAATCCAATGAGCGTTGAAGGAAGTGAATATTTTAGTCGATATCTTAGGTAATAATAGATCGACCGGTTGCTACTCCAAGAAGTCAGGAAATAATAAAAAGCTACAAATACCAGCAGCAGATAAGCTGTACGGATTCCTAGCTTTTGAATACAGAATACAAAGATTCGATATCCTAAGACACTACCCTTCGATTGTCCTTTCCACTGACTCATTGGTAAACATTGACTTAGTTATGAGCTGTCTTACGTTTGATGAGGTCATAAAAGTCTTGGAAGGTTTGGATATTTGTGAAATCGGCTTCAACCAATTTGACACCAAAATTGGACTCAATGATAACGACAAGATCGACATAATCCAAACTGTCTAAATTTAATGTATCTTTTAAATTTAGATTCGGTTGGATTAAATCAACATCCACTTCAAACTCATCAACAAGTATTTCGTTAATCTTTTCAGAAATCATTTTTATAAGTTAATCGTTTATTTTTTTAATGACTAATGCAGAGTTTGTTCCCCCAAAGCCAAAAGAATTGGACAAATATAGGTCAAATTCTTTAAATACGGTTTGTTTAACGATATTTAATTTGGCTGAATGTTCATCCGGATTTTCAAAATTAATGTTTGGAGCCATAAAACCATTTAACATCATGATGTTGGAATAGATGATCTCACTGGCGCCTGCCATCCAACATTCATGGCCTGTCATCGATTTTGTGGAGCTGACAAAAGGTTGGCTTTCACCGAATACCTGCAAGATAGCCTGCGCTTCATTGGCATCGCCTACAGGGGTGGATGTGGCATGTGCGTTGATGTAGGCAATATCGGAGGGTTTAACGCCAGCTTGTTTAATTGCGCGTTCCATGGCCAAGGCCGGTCCTTCGACATTTGGTGTAGAAATATGCCCTCCGTTAGATGAAAATCCATAACCTACAATTTCCGCTAGGATAGGGGCTCCTCTACGTACCGCGGATTCATAACTTTCTATAATTATTGTAGCGGCGCCGCCAGAAGGTACCAATCCGGAACGATCTTTGTCAAAGGGACGTGATACTGTTGTAGCCGGCAGGGTATCATCTCCAAAAACACCTAAACCATCAAAACTGGCCATGGCATATTTATTGATCTCTTGCGCCCCACCACAGATAATCATATCTTGCATGCCACTTTTAATCAGGTTGAATCCAAGCCCTAGAGAATGGGATCCGGAGGCACAGGCGGCGGATATCGTCATGTTAATGCCTTTTAAACGGAATATCGTGGAGAGATTCATGGTTACCGTGGAGTTCATTGATTTAAAAATCGCTCCAGAACCTATCAGGCTGGTATCCTTTTTCTCCCGTACAATATCAACAGCTTCAATAATGGCTTTGGAGACCGAATCATTTCCATAGAGAATCCCAATTTCATGTTCATCGAGAAAAGCATCGTCAATGGCTGCATTTTTTAAGGCTTCCATCGTAGCCAAATACGCATATTCTGTTTCTTCACCAATGGATATTCGCTGACGGCGGTTCAATTCATGTTTTAAATTTGGTTGTGGAACGGCACCGGTTAATGCGGAACGAAATCCAAAAGTTTTTCGTTCTTCATCGAAGATAATCCCTGATTTCCCTTGTTGCAGAGAATCTTTTACTTCTTCCAATGATGTCCCCAAGCAGGAATATATTCCCATCCCCGTGATCACTACTCTTTGCTCCATAGATTTACGAATAAATTCCTCCATTTATATTAATTACTTCCCCCGTAATATAGCCTGCTTTTGAAGAAGCTAAAAAGGTGACGAGGTCTGCGACTTCCTCAGGTTCCCCAAATCTATTGGCCGGAATCAATTTTTTTAGTTCCTTTTCGTCCATATCGGCAGTCATGTCACTGTGAATAAATCCAGGTGCCACAGCATTGACGGTGATATTCCGTTTGGCAACCTCCTGAGCCAGCGCTTTAGTTGCACCTAGCAAAGCCGCTTTGGCCGCCGAATAGTTGGTTTGACCAGCTGTACCTTTTACACCGGATACGGAAATCATATTGATGATACGACCATAACGCTGGCGTAACAGTTTCTGTATAAAAAATTGGGTAACATGATAGAAACCATTGACAGTTGTGTTGATTACCGAGGACCAATCTTCTGCTGGCATCCACATAAACAAGCCATCTTTGGCTATCCCGGCGTTATTAACGATAACTTCAAGCTTAGCTTCGGGATGGCTCGATTCCCAGGTAGATAAGGCCTTGTCGACTGCGGATTTATCTGCGACGTCGAATTTTAGAAGCGAACCACTACCGCCCTTTGCTTCTATAGCAGCAAGTGTTTCTAATGCTGCAGTTTCATTCTGCTGAAAGTTGATCAACACATGATAGCCCAATTCTTGAGCCAGTTTAAGACAAATTGCCCTGCCAATTCCCCTTGATCCACCTGTAACTAAAGCGCATTTCATCCTACAATATGTATATTAATTTTGAAATAATTCTGCATTATCAAACCATTTGTTTCCTAAAAGGTTTCCTTTGGTGTCAATAAATCCCCATTTGCCATTGAGTTTAACTCGCGCTAAACCATCGATAAATCCCTTCTCCTGTTTCTTAAACGTTAGCGCCGCAGTAATCTCATATTGAAAGGGGATGATAACTTTGGCATTTTTATCGATGAATCCCCATTTACTGTCTTTAACTGCAGCGAGGCCCTCCGGAGAAAATGAAAGGGCATCCTGATAGGCAGTAGGGATGACCAATTTACCTGTAGTATCAATATATCCCCATTTCCCATTTAATTTCACTGGCGCTAGACCTTCCTGAAAATTTCGCGCATCATCATAAGTTGCAGGTATCACCCATTTGCCATCCGATGCCATAAAACCGATTTTATTTCCTTGCTGAACAAGGACAAAGTCGGGGTTTTCAATATTTTCAATTTTTGAAATACCGGGGAGGGCAACTTCTTTTTGACCAGATACGAGAAACCAGTTGTTCTGTTTTTTTGCCCACACCAATCCAACATTAAAATCGCCGATATCATCATAATTTGGAGCGACGACCTCTTTTCCCTGATTGTCAATGACACCCCATTTTTTATTTTTGGCGACTTTAGCGTAGCCATCCTTAAATGGACGGATGACATCATAAGTTGGTGGAAGCACAACCTCTTGTTTGTTGTTGATGAGACCTACTAAATTGGTCGCATCACGATAAAAAGCAACACCATCATTGAATTCATAAACCCGCTTGCTAGAGATCGACTTCAGTTCCTGCCCGAGAGAATCAATGTAAAGCCAACCGCTTGCAGATTTCACCATCGCCATTCCCTGACTGAAGGATTTGGCATTGACGTATTGAGGTTGAATAATATAATTTGCATCTTTATCTACAAATCCCCACCTGCTGCCATCATAAACAGCAATCTTTCCTTCGGATTGATCTTGAGCATTTTTGAATTGAGGTGTAATCTGAAACGATCCATCTTTATTGATAAATCCGACAAGTCCCTTTTCTTGTACCCGCGCCAATTGTTGCGCAGATGCGAAGGTGCATGATAGTATAAATAATCCGCCGAATGTGAGCCTTTTAATCATGATTTTTATTGATTAAGTATTCTTTTACTTTTTTAATAATCGGATACATCACTTGATCCTCGGCAAAGGCCGGAAACAAATTACGCAGGTCCATATACCAAGATAGTGTTTCTTTTGCTAATTTTTCCTGACAACCTAAATGGTCAATTGCCTGTGCTAAAGTAATAAATTCTATCGCCAGCACTTCAAAGGAATTTTCGATGACCTGACTGCATGACATTGCTGCATTCGTACCCATGCTGACAATATCTTGGTTGTCATTATTGTTGGGAATGCTATGGATGTAGAGCGAAGTGCTTAGCGCTTGGGATTCCGCTGTTGTGGATGTTGCCGTAAATTGGACACCCTGCATGCCAAAATTTAGTCCTAATGTGCCTAAATTTACGAAAGGCGGGAAAATCTCATTGATCTTGCTGTTGAGTAGATAATTCAATTGTCTTTCCGCAAGCATTGTCATCTTGGTCATAACCAATTTAAGTTTATCCATTTCCAGTGAAATATAGTCGCCATGAAAATTGCCGCCATGGTACACATGTTGATCGTTTAGATCAACGATGGGATTGTCGTTGGCTGAATTTAGTTCATGCTCAAGCACGGTACCCACATTGTTAATGGTATCCGAAACCGGACCCAATATTTGCGGAACACAACGGACGGAATAATATTCCTGTACTTTGTCTTTGAAAATATCTTCTTGATTTTCACTAGTATAGAGGTGGTCTTCGCGTTTTCGAATCAACTTACTGCTCGCAAGGTGACTGCGCATCTTTTTGGCAATAGCTTGTTGTCCAGGATGCTTTTTGCTTTGATTTAACGCTTCCGAAAAATGATCGTCATAAGCTTGAACGATTTCGTTGATTGCACAGGCTGCTTTGATGGACCAAGATAAGGCTTTTTGCGCATGGTTCCAGTTTAGTATGCCAATCCCTGTCATGACCGAAGTCCCATTGATCAGTGCCAAGCCTTCACGTAGAACAATCTGAATAGGGGCAAGGCCTTCAGCATCAAAAGCCTGTTTGGTTGGAATTCGTTCGTTTTTATACATTACCTCACCCTCACCAATTAATACGAGGGCCAAATGTGCGAGCTGTACGAGATCACCACTGGCACCGACACCACCGTGTGCAAAAATAACTGGATAAATATTGCGGTTGATCAATTCTTTCATCAAAGCAATAGTGGACTTATGGACTCCTGAATAACCGAGGGTTAATGTATTTAAGCGTGCTAAAATCGTGCTTTTTACCTGAAGCGGATCAAGAAGTTGTCCTGTTCCTGAGGCATGGCTGCGAATTAGATTGTATTGAAGTTTAGTGCGGTCTTCGTCTTTAATCCGATATTGAGCCATGGGGCCAAAACCGGTATTGACACCATAAATTACTTTGTTTTCAGCAAATTTCTGAAGAAAATTGTGGCTAGCATCTACTTTTTCCCAAATATCGTCATCGATATCCAATTTTTCGTTTCCGTAGGTTATTTGGATAAACTGTTTTAAATCTAAATGGTTGGTGAGTAAGCTCATGATTTATGGGATAGCAATTTTGAAAAACTCTCGAAATTGTTTTTTTTATTTTATTTTTTGTGAATAGATTTGGCAATTATTAATCAGGCACGAAATTAATATTTTTTTCTTTTAATCAAAGCGTATAATGAACGTTGAACAGGTTGACATTTTGATCATCGGGGCGGGACCTTCCGGTTCGGTTGCTGCTGGGTATTTACAAAAACAAGGGGCAAGGGTAAAGGTTGTCGAAAAAAGCCAGTTTCCGAGAATCGTGGTAGGAGAGAGTCTAATACCGCGCGTGATGGATCATTTTGATGAAGCTGGGCTGTTTGATGCGTTGGATGCACAAGGTTTCGAAAAGAAATTTGGAGCGCGGTTTATACGCGGGAAGGAAGTCTGTATTTTCGATTTTTCAGATAAATTTTCCGAAGGTTGGGATTGGACCTGGCAGATACCGAGAGCTGATTTTGATCAGGAAATGGCGAATGAGCTTATGCGTAAAGGGGTAGATCTTTCCTTCGGTACAGAAGTAACTGACGTACAATTTGATGGTGCAAAATCGATCACTACGGTATGCGATAGCCAAGGTGTTGAAACAAAAATAGAGGCAAACTTTCTGATCGATTGTTCGGGTTATGGTCGCGTTTTGCCTCGCATGCTAAATTTGGACCAACCCTCACGTTTAAGCCCTCATTCGGCGATATTCAGCCATGTCAATGACGTTAATCGACCGCTAGGGCAAGAAGGTAGTCTGATTTCTTTTGATATATTGGAAACGCAGGTTTGGTTGTGGGTAATTCCATTTTCCAATGGCAATACTTCTGTTGGAATTGTGGGGCCAACTTCGTTCATCGAAAGCCTGGGCGAAGATACCACTACAGCACTAAATAGGGCTATTCAACTGTCCGATTACTATGTTAAGCGGTTTGGTGATGTCCCTTTTGTTTTTGAACCCCGTAAGTTGAGTAATTATTCTACCGCGGTGAGTAAAATGTATGGGCCAGGGTATGCCTTGACCGGCAATAGTTCCGAATTCCTGGATCCTGTTTTTTCTTCCGGTGTGTGTTTCGCTACAGAATCTGGTATTTTGGCGGCGAAGTTAGCTTTAAGGCAGATCCAGGGTGAAACAGTGGATTGGCAGTCAGAATTTGAAGACTATATGAAAGATGGGATTGCAGTTTTTACAACATATATACAGGAATGGTATACAGGCAATCTGCAGGAGTTATTTTATCATCAACCCGAAAACCCGGAGGTGAAACGTAGCATTTGTGCAATATTAGCGGGATACGTGTGGGATAAAAACAATCCATTCGTTTTGAAACACGATCGTGTGGTGAAAAATTTGGCACATCTTATTCGAATGTCCAAGCAGGAGGAATCGATATAGTTAAGATCTGGGGTGATATTGCGTAATAATGGAATGAAGGTAGTCCCTATCGATGTGTGTATATATTTCGGTCGTGGTAATACTTTCATGACCGAGCATATCTTGTACTGCTCTTAAGTCGGCACCGCCTTCCACCAGGTGTGATGCAAAGCTATGTCTAAAAGTATGTGGGCTGATGGTTTTTTGTAACCCGATTTTTGAGGCAAGTTCCTTAATGATCAAGAAGATCATAACCCGCGATAATGCGGCGCCTCTTCTGTTGAGGAATACAATATCTTCATTTCCGGCCTTAATCTTGATATGAGGTCTGACCGTTTCTAAGTAGATGCGAAGGTGTTTAATGGCGTGTTGGCCAATTGGAATTAGGCGTTCTTTGCTTCCCTTGCCCTCAACTTTGATAAATTCTACATCTAAAAAAAGGTTTGATATTTTGAGGGTGACAAGTTCGGAAACACGGAGACCACATCCGTATAAGATTTCGATGATCGTTTTATTACGTTCACCTTCGGGTGAAGAAAGATCGATTGCCGAGATTAATTGATCGATCTCCTGTATGCTCAAAACGCTGGGCAGCTTGCGTGCCAAGCGTGGCGCCTGAAGGAGATCGGTCGGATTGTTGACGAATTCATGCTCGATCATCAAAAAGCTAAAGAATGTCTTAAGGCCAGATATCAACCTGGATTGTGTGAAGGGCGAAATATTAAATTCCTGCAACCAAGCCAAAAACTCCTGTATATTCTTTCTCGTTACGGTATTTAAAACCAAATGATTGTCTTCACAGTAGATCTGAAATTTGGATACATCATTTAAGTAAGCATCAATTGAATTAATGCTCAAGCCTCTTTCGAACTTTAAGAATTGTTCGAATTCCTTTTTTATATCACTCCAGTTTTCAAAATCCATTTGCAACAAAATTACAATTAACTGTTGTTCTTTTCGAAAGTTATTCTGTATTTTTAGATGGAATTTTTACAGATTATAAATAACACAAAGAGACGTTCCCTAATGGAGGGACCCGATTCCTCCTTGGATAATGAAAAAAGTATTGATCTGTATTTTACTATTTATCGGGACAATTGATCTCCAGTTCCGTTTACCCTAATATATAACAATTAGCAAAAATAACTGACTAAAAAAAAGACATTTTTTTGTATGAAATTCATTAAACCACTTGCATTAGCTTTTCTGTTACCGGCTACATTCTATATAGCAGAAGCAAAAAAGCCAACTACGTTAACCGCGGAAGCACGGGCGATTCTATCCCAAGATAGTTTGGCCCTGAATCAAAAATTACCCTTCGACAACGAAGTCATCACGGGGAAGCTGAAAAATGGATTTACATACTTCATTCGTAAAAATAGCGAGCCTAAGGGGCGTGTCACCATGTATTTGGGCATGAAGGCCGGCTCCATTCTGGAAAATGAAAAACAGCTTGGTTTGGCACATTTTTTAGAGCATATGAACTTCAATGGCCTGAAGCATTTTCCAAAGAATGAATTGGTTAACTACTTGCAAAAGGCAGGAGTTCGATTTGGCTCGGATCTGAATGCCTATACGAGCTTTGATCAGACAGTTTATCAGCTACCAATTCCTTCTGATGATCCTGAACTTTTAAAAAATGGTTTACAGGTGATGCGCGACTGGGCTCAGGATGCTTTGTTGGATGGCGAAGAAATTGATAAAGAGCGGGGCGTTATCCTCGAAGAAAAACGTGGTGGAAGAGGAGTGCAGCAGCGTTTACAGGATCAATACTTTCCGATGTTGCTCAATGGATCCCTTTACTCCAAACGTTTGCCTATCGGAACTGAACAGATCCTGAAAACATTTCCTTATACAGAAATACGCAAATTCCACCAAGACTGGTATCGCCCAGATTTACAGGCTCTAATCATTGTTGGCGATATTGATCCTAAGGAAATGGAAGAAAGGGTGAAAGTTTTGTTTTCCGATATGAAAATGCCAAAAAAAGCATTGGAGCGTAAAAAATATCGTGTTGATTTGTTAAACAAGAACCAGTTCTTGGCAATTTCAGATCCGGAACTGCCTTATACCGTCGCGCAGATTTTGATTAAAAGTGAAAAAGAAAAAGTTTCCACTGTAGGAGATTATAGAAACGAGCTGTTGAAGAGTGTTTTCAATCAGATGATCGCAGGTCGTTTTTCTGAATTGATGCAGCAACCGAACCCTCCTTTTATGCAGGCAGGTGGAAGTATCAGCGATTTTGTTGCTAACCTTAATACTTTTTCATTGCTGGTGGTCCCAAAACCGGGCGAGTTGGAATCCGGATTTAAGGCGATGCTAACAGAATTTGAGCGTATTCAAAAATACGGTTTTACACAGACGGAGTTGGATCGTGCCATCGCAGATATGAAAAAAGGTAACGAGATGTCTTTTATCGAGCGTGACAAAAAGAAATCGGATAGTTACGTCAACCGTTATCTAAATTATTTTATTGATGATGAACCCGCTTTAAGTAATGAAAACGCCTATCGTTTGACTAAACAGCTGTTGCCAACGTTGAAGCTGTCAGAAGTAAATGGCTTGGTGAAAAAATATTATACCGATCTGAACCGCGATGTTTTGGTTATGGGGCCAGAGAAGGATAAGGCCAACTTACCGGCTGAGTCTACCGTAATGAGCTGGGTAAAAGCAGTTGAAGAGACTCCTGTGACAGCTTATGAAGATAAGGTTTCCAATCTTCCCTTGCTTTCAAAAGAACCGGTGAAAGGCGCTGTTGTATCGTCAAGAAATATTGACGCAGTTCAAGCGAAAGAATTGACCTTAAGCAATGGTGTTAAAGTGATCTTAAAGCCTACGGACTTTAAAAATGATGAGATACAGATTATGGCGTATAGTCCAGGTGGAACATCTGGCTATAACGATGCAGATTACTTTTCGGCCTCTAATGCATCCTCTTTAATTGATGCAAGCGGCGTTGGACAAATGAACAACGTTGAGCTTACGAAGTATCTTTCGGGAAAAGATGTTTCCATCTCTCCGTACATTTCTGAACGCTACGAAGGTATCTCAGGTAGCACAGATAAAGAAGGATTGAAGAATGCTTTTGAATTGATTTATGGTTATTTTACCGAACCTCGCTTGGACGAGGATATTTTCCAGAGTACCATGACCCGGGCAAAAGGATCTTTGGAAAATAGATTGAGCAATCCAAATAATGTATTCTCGGATAAAGTGAAAGAAGTGCTTTATGGCAACAATGTCCGTCGGCAAAACCCAACCGTAGAAACGATCAATAAAATTGATCGGGAGCGTGCTTTGGCAATCTACAAAGAACGATTTGCGGATGCTTCGGATTTTGTGTTTACAATTGTGGGGTCATTTGACGAGAATCAGATCAAGCCTTATTTAGAAACCTATCTTGCCTCGTTGCCGGCCCTTAAAAGAGGGGAGAGCTATAAGGATTTAAATATTCTGGAGCCGAGCAAGGGAGAGCGCGTGGTTGTTCATAAGGGAAAAGAAGAAAAGGCAAGTACGCAATTGGCCTACTATGGGGACTATACCTATAATGAAACTGAAAATGTTAATATGGAAGCCTTGGAGAGTGTTTTGACGATCAAATTGCTTGAAAGACTCCGGGAAAAAGAAGGTGGTGTTTATGGAGTGGGTGCTCGGGCTAGTTTTAGTAAGCTGCCAAAAGCGCGTTATGCTTTCTCCATTGGTTTTGGTTCCGCAGTAGATAAGGCTGATGCTTTAATTGCTTCGGCATTGGATGAGGTGAAAAAGATTCAGGAACAGGGCCCCGAAAATGGAGATATTGAGAAGTTCCTAGCAGAACAACAGCGACAAAATGAGTTAAATCTTCGTGAAAATGGCTATTGGCTGAATTACATATCAAGTTCATATCAGAATGATCTTGATCTTACGCGATATACACGAAGAATAGACAATTTGAAGAAGGTAACTTCAAAGTCAGTGCAGGACGTTGCCGGGAAATATTTGAAAAGAGATCGACTTTTTGAATTTATCTTGATGCCGGATTCTAAATAACAGGAATCTTGGAAAATAGAAAAAGGGTTGGCTGCTCAGTAGGCAACCCTTTTTCTATTGGACAAAAAATTATGGACAAAAAAAATCCCAACCATTTCTGATTGGGATTGCCAAAATGTCTAATAAGTATCTCTTGTTAACCCAAATAGGATTTTAAGATTTTGCTTCTTGAAGTGTGTCTCAAACGCTGAAGAGCTTTATCTTTGATCTGACGAACACGTTCACGTGTCAAATTGAATTTCTCTCCGATTTCCTCTAACGACAATTGGTGATTGGAACCTAAGCCGAAGAAAAGTACGATAATTTCACGTTCTCTTTCTGTCAATGTTGCCAATGATCGTTTGATTTCTTCTGATAGAGACTCATCAATCAAAGAACTGTCTGTGTCTGGATCATGGTTCTCCAAAACGTCCAAAAGTGTGTTTTCTTCACCTTGAACAAAGGGAGCGTCCATAGATACGTGACGGCCAGAGTTGCTTAGGGTATCCGAAACCTTATCTACTGTGGTTTCAAGGATATCCGCCAATTCTTCTGGAGATGGTTCCCGTTCGTATTCTTGTTCTAGTTTTGAGAAAGCCTTACTGATTTTGCTCAATGAACCGACTTGGTTCAATGGCAGACGTACGATACGCGATTGTTCAGCAATTGCTTGAAGAATAGATTGGCGAATCCACCAAACGGCATAAGAAATGAATTTAAACCCCTTTGTCTCGTCAAAACGTTTAGCTGCTTTAATTAAGCCCAGGTTACCTTCATTGATTAAATCACCTAAGGTTAAACCTTGATTTTGATATTGTTTTGCTACTGATACTACGAAACGAAGGTTGGTTTTAGTCAATTTTTCCAAGGCAACTTGATCGCCCTCGCGGATACGCTGTGCTAATTCTACTTCTTCTTCTGCTGTAATTAAGTCTACTTTACCAATTTCGTGTAAGTATTTGTCCAAAGACTGTGACTCACGATTGGTGATAGATTGTGTAATTTTGAGCTGTCTCATTAATTTTTATTAATTCTCCTCTCTAAGAAATGTTTGCGAAAATACGAAAAATTTTTGAATTATTAATGGAAAATTGATTATCTAGCCACTCATATTTAATGAGTTAGGTTTTTTTGAGTTTCAATTTTTAATCATCAAAAACTATTCCATTTTAATATTTTTTTTCTTCTTATCTGTTGCTGTAATATTCAACTGTTTGATATTTAAAGTGCTAAAGGGTTTAATTTTTTTTCTTATTCTAGACAATTTAACTCGACGGTAGCTGATTTATTATGCAATATGCATTCCTCAAATTTATTTTAAAATGATAATTTTATGATAAAACAAAAAGATGGATCTTTTGTTTTATTAGTGACATTAAATAAATTTAAAAGAATAAAAATTATATTATGCCAATCTTAATTCACTTGGATAAAATAATGAAAGAGAAAAAAATGTCGCTTAACCAATTGAGTGACAATGTCGGAATTACCCTTTCCAATCTTTCAATCATCAAGAATCAAAAGGCGAAGGCATTGCGATTAGATACCCTTGAAGCGATATGCAAGGCGCTAGACTGTCAGCCTGGTGATCTGCTGCAATATTATGATGGTGGTGATGAAAAAGGCTAAAATCGATAGCCTTTTAAAAAATCGACTACATTCATTCTTTTCTTCCCTTCGAGTTGAAGGTCAGAAATGACAATATAGCCGTCTTGCGCCGCAATTTTTAAGAAACTTTTCTTGTCAGTTTCTATGGTTCCCGGTATTGTAGCTGTATTGACAAGTTCTTTTTCTGTGCTATAGATTTTTAGGACCTTATCATTTAAGAGGGTAAATGCCGCTGGATAGGGGCTTAAACCGCGAATGAAGTTATACACTTGTGCAGTGGGCTGATCCCAGTTTATTTTACAGTCTTCTTTGAAAATTTTTGGCGCATGTTTGAGCGGCTCCGTTGTGAGAAGGACGTCTTGAGGTTTGGGCTGCAAGGCTCCAGCCTTTAATTGCTGAATGGTTTGCAGGAGAGTTTCTGCTCCGGCAACCATGAGGTTATCGTGAAGATCACCCGCATTGTCTGTTTCTTTGATGGCAACTTTTTTCGACAATAAGATGTTTCCCGTGTCGATTTCGTGCTGCAGTAAAAATGTCGTTACGCCCGATTCTTTCTCTCCATTAATGATTACATGATTTATCGGTGCTGCCCCCCGGTATTGTGGAAGGAGTGAGGCGTGGACATTGATTGTTCCAAATTTAGGCATATTCCAGACGATCTCAGGAAGCATGCGGAATGCTACCACAACCTGTAGGTCCGCCTGAAAACTTTTCAGTTCATCTAAAAATGCCTCATCACGGAGTTTCACTGGTTGAAGAACTGGGATATTATGTTGCGTAGCAAATATTTTCACAGCAGATTCATGTATTTTTTGTCCACGTCCTGCAGGTTTGTCCGGTACCGTAACCACAGCGACAACTTGTTCGCCAGACTGAATCAGTGCTTCAAGTGAAGCTACAGCAAAATCGGGAGTACCCATGAAAATAATACGCATAATACTTGTAATTTTTATAAAACTCTTTAAACCAGTATAGGGGCCTCCTTGTTGAATAGCCTACTGAAAAACGCCTAATTATTTGTCATTTCAGTTTTGTAAATAACAAATTTTTATAACTTTGCGAAGTTACATAAATATATTGAAAGCTTGAATTTTCCTTATTTTTTAGCAAATCGGATCGCATTTTCTGGAAAAAGAACGTTCTCAAAATTGATCGTTCGGGTGACTATTGGTGCAATTGCTCTTGCTATTGCAGCGATTATCATATCTATTGCGGTATTGCGCGGATTTAAGGGAGAGATTATCAGTAAGCAACGGAGTTTTTTTGCCGATGTATTGGTTTTACGTTACGACCTGAATAAGTCTTACGAGAATTCACCCATAACACTTACACCGGAGGTCCGTAAGTCCATATTAGCGATTCCCCAAGTCAACTCAATCAGTTCCTTTGCGACCAAGGCCGGCATCATTAATGTCAACGATGAAGTTGAAGGAGTGGTTCTCAAAGGTATCGATTCCTTGTATAATCAGCAGCCCTTTCAGCGTATGCTGGTGGAAGGGAGCATGATAGACTTTAAATCGGATAATGCGGATAATCAGATTTTGGTGTCCAAGTATCTCGCAGATCGACTGCTCCTAAAAGTCGGTGACGATTTTATTATGTATTTCGTGCAGGATCCTATACGTAAACGTAAATTTGTCATTAAGGGCATTTTTAATACAGGCTCCGAAGAATTAGATAAGGTTTATGTGATCGGGTCTCTCAATGTCATTCGTAAACTAAGCAACCTCGATGATCATGAAGTAGGGGGCTATGAGATTCGGATTAAAGATTTTAGTCAGCTCGAACAGACAACGAACAAGGTTGAAGATCTGTTGCCTATCGATATGCAGGCAATCAATATCAAGGATCAGGTCCCTGATATTTTTCAGTGGCTGGAATTGCTTGACATGAACACCAAAATCATTTTTATACTGATGACGGTTGTTGCTATTATCAATATGATCTCCGCCTTGCTGATCACCATTCTTGAGCGGACTTCAATGATCGGTATCTTAAAGGCATTGGGGTATCACAATGCCGGAATTCGCCGCGTCTTCATGTACAGTGCCTTGTACCTCATCGGTCTGGGATTATTAATCGGTAATCTTATTGGCTTAGGTTTTTACTTTTTTCAGGATTTTACCCATTTCTTTAAATTGGATGAGAAGACCTACTATATCTCCTATGTGGCCGTTCAACTTCAATGGTCTGATGTGATTTTGGTCAATTTGGCTGTCGTGTTTATCGGAATGATCTCATTATTTATTCCGTCAATGCTAATTACCAAGATTAGTCCGATCAAAGCCATTTCTTTTAAGTAACACTACTTTTAGGCTTCGCTTTCTTGAAAAAATCGTATTTTTAGTGCTGTTAACTATTTTTCGAGCTGTATAGAAAAATAAGTATATACATATTACGGCTAGTATACAAGCACTTATGAATAAAACTTTTGAGCATATTTCCCACGCTTTCGAAGCGCCTTTACAAAATCCTGTACTTATATTTTCGCTGGTACTTTTTATTATCCTGTTATCACCGATCGTACTGCGACCGATTAAGGTTCCGGGTATTATTGGATTGATTATATCTGGTGTTATTATTGGACCACATGGGCTCAACTGGTTGGAAAAAAACTCGGCTATCACACTGTTTTCAACAATAGGCCTGCTCTATATCATGTTTATTGCTGGTTTGGAGTTGGATATGAATGAGTTTAAAAAGACCAAGAATAAGAGTTTACTTTTTGGCTTTTTAACATTTATTGTTCCGATCAGTATTGGCTATCCTGTTTGTCATTTTTTACTGGGCTACGGTGTTTTACCGAGTTTGTTGATATCAAGCATGTTTGCTACCCATACGCTGGTTTCTTATCCCATCGTAAATAGCTATGGTATTTCTAAAATGGAGGCTGTTGCGATCACGATAGGTGGAACAATCCTGACGGATACGGCCGTGCTGATTATTCTTGCGGTGATTACCGGCGTTTCTCAGGGAAATATTGGCAATGAATTTTGGATTACCCTGACGATTTCCTTTGCTATTTTCCTGTTTATCATGTTTGGTGTTATTCCAAGGATTGCAAAATGGTTTTTTGAACGCTTGGGGAGTGAGAAGACATCTAATTATATCTTCGTGCTCTCTGTCGTGTTTTTTGCTGCATTTTTAGCGGAAATTGCCGGCCTTGAGCCGATTATTGGGGCTTTCGTTGCCGGTCTGGCTCTCAACAAACTGATACCACACTCTTCCGCTTTGATGAACCGAATTGAGTTTATCGGCAATGCGATTTTTATTCCTTTCTTCTTGATATCTGTGGGGATGATTGTCGATGTCAGCGTGATTTTGAAGGGGCCGCAGGCACTTATTATTGCTGGAACACTGACCGTTGTGGCTATCGTCGGTAAATATGTGGCCGCATGGTTGACGCAGCTCGTTTTTAAATATAGCCGTGGTCAGCGCAATCTGATATTTGGTTTAAGTAGTGCTCATGCTGCTGCAACACTAGCTGTAATCATGGTTGGACATAAGAACGGTATTATCGATGAGAATGTGCTTAATGGTACGATTCTGTTGATTTTGGTTACCTGTATTGTCGCTACAGTGGTTACCGGAAATGCCTCGCGTAAAGTGGTTATGGATGGTGAACAGGACGAAGAACATACAGATGTGGTGAAGGAAAAAGATGAAAACATCTTGATATCTATCGCTAACATGGATAATATGGAGCCTATTTTGGATTTTTCAACCTATATTAAAAGTAAGAAATGTTCCTATCCAGTCAATATCGTGTCCGTTGTGAAGGATAATGAGCAGGCTCAATTAAACATGTCCAAAGCACGGAAGAACCTGGATAACATGGTCAGGTATGCTTCGGGTAGTGAAACAAACGTTAATATCAGTGCCACAATAGATTTAAACATTGCTAGCGGGGTTGCACGGTCGGCAAAAGAAGTTTCTGCCAATTGTATTGTTTTGGGCTGGCCGAGTGCGGCCAATTTTATGGATAAGTTTGTTGGAGAAAAAACGGAAAGTATCTTAAACAGAACCTCGGCTAATGTGATGTTATGTCATTTTAAAAAACCTTTTATTTCTAATAAATCCATTGTCGTTTTTGCACCACCCATGTGCGAGGCAGAATTTGGGTTCGAGTATTGGCTGGAGAAGGTTGTTAAACTGGCGCAGGAGCTATCCGTTCCGGTAACATTTGTTGTTGATGAACGCTCTGCTGCCGCCATTAAAGAACATCTTGTTGAGCTGAAAAATTCTGTTCCTGTCACCTTTGAGTATTACGATGCCTGGGACAATTTGCAGGGCCTTAAAGCGTTTAAGGAAGAAGATGCGATGTTTATTTTTGTTTCGGCCAGAAATGGAGAAGTTTCCTATCGTGATTCTCTAGATGGGGTAGCAAAGAAATTAGATCGTATTTATGCAAACGAAAATCTTGTTTTAGTGTTTCCTAGTAGAGTGGAAAATGCACACATCGACGAGTATGAAGATGTTGAAGCAGCTCCAATCTTTAGAAAAATTAGCAAAGAGATCGGAAATATGTTTAATAAGGGATAGTAATTGTCCGTTAAAATTGAAGGTTATGTCAAATAAGATTACAATGTCAAGTGAAGGAACTTTACAGGTTCCAGATTTTCCAACAATTCCTTTTATTATCGGCGACGGTATTGGTCCTGATCTTTGGCATGCGGCAGTGCGTGTTTTTGATCAAGCGGTGGAGAAAGCGTATGATGGAAAACGGAAAATAACATGGAAGGAGGTGCTGGCAGGTGAAAAAGCTTTTAACGAAACAGGCGAATGGCTACCAAAAGATACCCTAAATGTACTAAAAGAATACCTCGTTGGAATTAAAGGGCCACTAACCACGCCAGTAGGCGGCGGAATCCGTTCTTTGAATGTTGCTTTGCGTAAGGATTTGGATCTCTACGTATGTCAAAGGCCGACAAAATGGTTTGTGGGCGTACCTTCACCAGTCAAACATCCGGAATATGTGGATATGGTGATTTTTCGTGAAAATACGGAGGATATTTATGCTGGAATAGAGTTTCAGGCGGGAACAGCTGAAGCCAACAGGTTTCAGGATTTCTTGCATGACGAGCTTGATATTGATTACAATTTCTCGGCCACAACAGGAGTCGGTGTCAAACTGGTTTCTGAGGAAGGGTCGAAAAGACTGGTCCGTGCGGCAATAGAACATGCTATTCATCACAATTTACCTTCAGTGACGATTGTTCACAAAGGAAATATCATGAAATTTACGGAGGGTGCTTTTAAGATTTGGGGGTATGAGGTTGCTGAAACGGAATTTGCCGACAAAACGTATACCTGGGGACAATGGGAGCGAACGAAAGCAGAAAAAGGTGCGGAGGTTGCTAATCAGGAACAAAAAGCCGCCTTGGATTCAGGTAAAATTTTGATTAAAGATATTATTGCCGACAATTTTTTACAGCAGATCTTACTTAATCCACGGGATTTTTCCGTTGTGGCAACTTTAAATCTGAACGGTGATTATATTTCTGATGCGCTGGCCGCAATGGTTGGCGGTATAGGGATCGCACCGGGAGCTAATATAAATTTTAAAACAGGGCATGCTGTTTTTGAAGCTACTCACGGCACAGCACCTCGTTTTGCAAATACCAATACCATGAATCCTTCGTCGGTTATTTTAAGCGGTGTTATGCTACTCGAATACCTTGGATGGACAGAAGCAGCGGCGGCAATTGTTAAGGCCTTGGGCGAAACCATAATTGCCAAGACCGTGACCGTAGATTTTTACAATTTAATGGATGATGCTACATTAGTCAAAACAAGTGAATTTGCCGATCGAATTATCGAAAAAATATAAGAATTTTATTTTCTGAGATATTAAGCAGAAATTTGAATAAAATTTCTGCTTTTTTATGGATTACAATCAGCTTCCTCCTTTTATAAGGGAATCGAATATTTTTACGGAAAACGAGAAAATTAAGTTGGCTCAGATCGAACGTTTACCCACTCCACATGAGGTAGATGATATAACTAGTCTCCCTGAAATTTACGAATTGCTTAATGCCTTTATTGGCGATCAATCCGCCCGTAATACCCATCTTCAACTTAAAGCTAAGGAGTATTTGCAAGATAATCAGGTAGATATGGCGTGGAAAGTGCTGCTTATTTGATATTTTTTGCATTGAACTAGGTGTTTGTTGTGCGATCTTTTTATTGAAATCATTTAGAATTTTATAAATTTTCAATAAAAAAACAGATTAGTTGAAAAATATATAATTTTATTTTACCTTTGGTTTTTAAACAACGGATTGCTTAGCTAGGGTTAAAGAATAGCAATCAAACAAACTATAACATCAATGAAACATAATTTTGGAGCAGGTCCATGTATTCTGCCAAAGGAAGTATTTCAACAAGCCTCAGAAGCTGTAATTGATTTTAACAACACCGGTTTATCAATTTTAGAGATCTCTCACCGTTCCAAAGAGTTTGAAGCAGTGATAGACGAAGCCACACAATTAGTACGCGAGTTATTGGCAGTACCTCAGGGATATTCGATTCTTTTCCTTCAAGGAGGGGCTAGTTTGCAATTTGCAATGGCGCCGTTGAATCTTTTACCTGAAGGAGGTAAAGCTGCTTATTTGGATACTGGTGTCTGGGCTACAAAAGCATTAAAAGAAGCTAAAAAATTCGGTACAGTAGATGTTGTAGCTTCGTCGATTGATAAAAATTATTCCTACATCCCTAAGGGATATGCCATCCCAACAGATGCTGCATATTTTCATTATACAGCTAACAATACCATTTACGGTACTGAGGTTTTTGATAAACCTGAAACGGCATTGCCAGTGGTTGTTGATATGTCTTCTGATATTTTCTCACGTGAGATCAATGTTGCTGACTATGATTTGATCTATGCTGGTGCTCAAAAAAATATGGGCCCTGCAGGTGTTACACTCGTGATTGTTAAAGATGATATCTTAGGTAAATCAGGACGTGTTCTTCCGTCGATGTTGGATTATCAATTGCATATCAATGGTGGTTCAATGTACAATACTCCACCGGTATATTCGATCTTTGTTTCGATGTTAAACCTTCGTTGGTTAAAAGCAAAGGGCGGTGTTTCTGTATTGGAGCAAGAGAATATCATCAAAGCACGTGCTTTATACGATGAAATCGACCGTAACCCATTGTTCAAAGGTACTGCAGCTGTTGAAGATCGTTCACGCATGAATGTTACTTTTGTAATGGATACACCAGAGTTGGAAGCTGAATTTTTGGCTTTGGCAAAAGAGCGTAATTTGATCGGAATCAAAGGTCACCGTTCTGTAGGTGGATTTAGAGCTTCGATTTACAATGCTTTACCATTAAGCAGCGTAAATGCGTTGATTGATGCAATGAAAGAATTTGAGGACACGCATACGGCATAAGGCAGTGTGCATGTTGCTGAAATTTAGCAGTTGACAAACAGATAATTAGTTAGATTAAGAATTATAGAGGTCGTATTGTATTCACCTGGTTGGATCTTCCGATGAGTTGAACGGCACTGATACCTTTAAAAACGAATTATAAAGATGAAAATATTAGCGAATGACGGTATCGATCCACTAGGAAAGAAAATGCTGGAAGATGCAGGTCATAGTGTAGATACAACTCATATTCCGCAAGAAGAGCTTCCAGAAAAGCTCCTTGCTTATGATGCAATCACGGTACGTAGTGCAACTAAAGTACGTCAGGCCCTGATTGATGGCTGCCCTAACTTGAAAGTTATCGGCCGTGGTGGAGTAGGCATGGATAATATTGATGTAGACTACGCCCGTTCAAAAGGGATTGCTGTTGTCAATACCCCTGCAGCATCTTCTTTATCAGTTGCTGAGCTGGTTTTTGCTCACCTATTGAATGGTGTACGTTTCTTATACGATTCTAATAGAAAAATGCCTGTTGAGGGCAATACAAAATTTGGCGCCCTTAAAAAAGCTTATGGTGCTGGTACTGAGCTTCGTGGTAAAACGATCGGTATCGTTGGATTTGGTCGTATCGGTCGCGAAGTTGCCAAAATCGCCATTGGTCTGGGGATGGATGTGGTTTACACGGATTTGTTCGAAGGACCAAAAACATTGACCATAACACTTTCAGGTGGTATCCAAGTTGAGGTACCTATTCAACAAGTGGAGATGGGCAACTTATTTAAAGTTTCAGATTTTATCTCTTTACACGTTCCATTTTTGGATAAACCAGCTATCGGAGCTGCAGAGTTCCCATTATTGAAAGATGGTGTTGGCTTAGTTAATGCCTCGAGAGGCGGCGTTATTGATGAATTGGAATTAGTGAAAGCATTGGATTCGGGTAAAGTTGCATTCGCCGGTTTAGATGTATTCGATAATGAACCTACTCCACGCGAAGAGATCTTAAAACATCCAAAAATTTCGTTGACGCCACATATTGGGGCGGCAACCAATGAAGCTCAAGAAAGAATCGGCGAAGAATTGGCCGGTCTACTGATCGAAAACTTGAAGAAGTAATTCTTCCGCATAACATATAAGATATGCGGCACAAAACTTTCATGATTTTGTGCCGCATTTCTTTTAATATAAATTCATGAATTGCCTATATTGGCACACAGAAATTTAATAATTGTAACTTCAGTATGAAAGTTTTAAAATTTGGTGGTACTTCCGTGGGAAGTGCAGCACGTATCAAAGGGTTGTTGGATATTGTAAACCCCGCTGAACGTCAGATCGTCGTATTGTCCGCAGTTGCTGGAACGACAAATGCTTTGGTTGAAATAGGTCAAGCTTACACAGCAGGTAAGAAGGACGAAGCTAAAGATTTGGTCAAGAAGCATAAGGATAAGTACGAAGACCTTATTAAAGAACTTTTCAGCACTGAACAAGGTTATAAAAATGGTAAAGAATTGATCGATTACCATTTTAATCTGATTTCTACTTTAGCCAATGAATTATTTACACCTATTGAAGAAAAAGTTATTCTGGCGCAAGGTGAATTGATGTCTACTGCTTTATGGCATTTCTATTTGAACGAAATCGGTATAAAATCTGTGTTGTTACCAGCCCTGGATTTTATGAAAATTGATGAGGATAATGAGCCTATGGTGGAATACATTGGCGAAAAACTAAGTCATATTTTGGCACAGAGCCCAGAAAATACGTTATTTATCACACAAGGTTTTATTTGCCGAAATTCATTTGGTGAAATCGATAATTTGCGCCGTGGTGGTTCAGATTATACGGCTTCATTGATCGGCGCAGCAATCCGTGCGGAGGAAGTTCAGATCTGGACAGACATCGATGGGATGCACAATAATGATCCTCGTGTTGTCAAAGGAACAACACCGATTGCACATCTAAGCTTTGATGAAGCTGCGGAGCTGGCTTATTTTGGTGCTAAAATTTTACATCCACAATCGGTATTCCCAGCGCAAAAATATAACGTTCCAGTTCGGTTATTGAATACGATGGAGCCCAATGCAAAAGGGACTTTGATCAGTAAGGACGGTGCTCAGAAAGGTTGTATTCGCGCCATTGCCGCGAAAGACGGTATCACGGCAATTCACATCCACTCATCGCGTATGCTACTTGCCTATGGTTTCCTACGTCGTGTTTTTGAAATATTCGAACGTTATAAAACACCAATCGATATGATCACAACTTCGGAAGTGGCGGTATCGTTGACCATTGATGATACAACCAATTTGGCTGATATTATCAAAGAAGTGGAGGATTTTGGTTCTGTAACAGTAGATGGTGATCAGACAATTGTATGCGTTGTAGGCGATTTCGGTTTGAATAGCCATGGTTATGCTGCTCGCGTACTTGACGCTGTAAAACACCTTCCAGTTCGTATGATTTCTTACGGTGGTTCAGACTTTAACGTGTCGATTCTATTGAATTCAGATCATAAAACAGAAGCATTACGTTCATTGCACAATCGTTTATTTTAAGAAGTAGGTTTTTATATGATAAATACAGGTATCGCGGCGAAGTTTGCAGAGAAAGAAACGCCGTTTTATTATTATGATCTGAATGTGTTAAACAAGACCCTGGAGGCTGCGCATGCTGCGTCCCACAAACGGGGATTTCATGTTCACTATGCATTAAAGGCCAATTTTAATGACGAGTTATTGAAGGCGATTCAAGAGATCGGCTTTGGTGCGGATTGTGTGAGTGGCAATGAGGTAAAGAAAGCCATTGAATGTGGCTTTGATTCCAAGAAAGTCACTTTTGCGGGAGTTGGTAAATCTGATAAGGAAATCAATTATGCGCTAGATCAAAATATTTTTGCTTTTAATGTGGAATCCATTCAGGAGCTTGAGGTCATCAATGAGCTTGCCTCAAAGAAAGGTGTAAAAGCAAATGTGGCTTTACGGATCAACCCAAATGTGGATGCACACACCCATCATTATATTACAACAGGGCTTGATGAAAACAAATTTGGTGTGCCTAATGCCGATTTGGAAAAATGTGCAGCCGTGCTTAAAAAATGTGAATCTATTGAATTGGTTGGTCTTCATTTTCACGTAGGTTCACAGATTACGGATATGACCGTATTCAAAAGCCTGTGCGTGAAGGTCAATGAATGGAAAAACTGGTTTGAGGAACGCGGTACACAAATCCGTGTATTGAATGTCGGTGGCGGATTGGGGATTGATTATAAAAATCCTGATGGAAATACAATTCCTGATTTTGAAGCTTATTTTGATATTTTCGACCGCTTCCTGGAGCGTACAGCACAGCAAGAAGTGCACTTTGAATTGGGGCGGGCTTTGGTCGCGCAATGCGGAAGCCTTGTAAGCCGCGTGTTGTATGTCAAAAATGGTGTCAAGAAAAATTTCTTGGTATTGGATGCTGGAATGACTGAATTAATGCGCCCGGCCTTGTATCAGGCCTATCATAAAATTGAAAATATCAGCGCGACAGACAGCGCCGAATCCATTAACTACGATGTAGTTGGGCCAATCTGTGAATCGTCCGACTGCTTTGGTAAGGAAGTACCACTTCCCGTTTCAAAACGTGGTGACTTAATTGCCATTCGTTCCGCAGGCGCTTATGGCGAAGTGATGGCCTCGCGTTATAATCTACGTGAGGAAATCCGATTTGTGTATAGCAATCAGCTATAAGCTCCCGTTTTTAAAATATTTATTTAAAAGCCAGTCTGTTCTTCAGACTGGCTTTTTGGTTTTAAGAGCTTTGTCCTATGTGCAGAAACTTTTGTTTATCATTTTCTTGATCGTCTTTCGTATACTTGTTTATGCTTATGGCGATTGAATTTCCGGTTACGATAGATTTGTTTGGGAAAACATTTCTCTTACATCCTTTTATGGAAGGATTGGGGATGTTTATTGGTATGCGTTATTATCAGCTGCTCAAATGGAAGGATCAGGAAAGTTTAGGGCATACCAATTCCCTTCTTATTGTTATTGCTGCCGGTCTAGGGGCTTTAATCGGCTCACATGTCATCGGTTCTCTCGAACGCCCGGCTGAATTGCTCAATGCGACACATAAATGGGCTTACATCTGGGTGAACAATACGATAATCGGTGGCTTGGCAGGAGGTTTGGTTGCCGTGGAAGGGATGAAAAAGATCATGGGTAAAAAAGAAAGTACCGGTGATCGGATGGTCTTTCCCTTGATTAGTGCAATTTCCATTGGTAGGGTAGGTTGTTTTTATACGGGTGTATTCGAGCAGACCTATGGTTTACCCACAACGTCTCCATTGGGGATGTATCTGGGGGATGCCTATAAACGGCATCCGGTAGCGCTGTATGAAATCGCATTTTTACTGCTGTTATTTGTGGGACTCCAACTTTTTAAACGACGATACAATTATCGAAATGGCGTGTTGTTTCAGCTTTTTATGCTTAGTTATTTTAGTTTTCGTTTCCTGTTGGACTTTATTAAGCCACGGGCAATTATACTTTTGGGGCTAAGTACCATACAAATTACCTGCATCGTGGTGATAATTTATTATATTTATTTATTAAAAAATGAACGTTTAATCAAAAAATAGAAATTATGTATTTGCTTGAGGGGTCATTTGGATCGGAAAGTACCGCGATGTTGGGACTTTTTCTACTTACTATAGGTGCTATTGTGATCGGTATTGCACTTTTGGTTATTATTATCGGCTCGATTATTAAAGCTGGAAATAAAGAATCAAAATTCAATGTCAATCCCTGGCTTAAAGTATTGTTGGGCGGAATTGGAGCAATGTTGGCAGGAGGACTTGCCTGTGGACTTACCTTTATGAACTAGAGATCAGCTTTATGCCAGTTAGAAACTATACATACTACGATTACACCATCAGCCTATGTCCAACATGCCTTTCGCGTGTTGGTGCCAAGATTATTATCGAGGATGAACAGGTATTTATGACAAAAAACTGTCCTGATCATGGCTTTTTTAAAACACTGATTGCAACTGATGTTGACTATTATAAGAATATTCGGAATTATAATAAAGCCTCAGAAACACCTTTGAAATTTGATAATGAAGTACATTATGGCTGTCCTTATGATTGTGGCTTATGCGTCGATCATGAACAGCACAGTTGCCTTTCTATCATCGAAGTGACCGACCGCTGTAATTTGACCTGTCCAACCTGTTATGCCATGTCCTCGCCCCATTATGGACGACATCGCTCGCTGGAAGAAATTGAACGGATGTTTGACAAAATCGTCGAAAGTGAAGGTGAACCGGATGTGGTTCAGATCAGCGGTGGAGAGCCAACCATACATCCTGATTTTTTTAAGATTTTAGACATTGCGAAGACAAAGCCTATTAAGCATCTCATGCTCAATACGAATGGGATCAGAATTGCAAATGATCCTGGTTTTGCTGAGCAACTCGCGACTTATGCGCCTGAATTTGAAATCTATCTCCAGTTCGATTCCTTTCGCCCATCGGTGCTTGAAAAATTCCGGGGCAAAGATCTTACGGATATCCGAAAAAAGGCCATAGACAAATTAAATGCACTCAATCTAAGTACAACCTTGGTCGTTGTCCTGGAAAAAGGAACCAACGATGATGAAATAGGGGAAATATTGGATTACGCCTTACAACAGCGATGTGTACGGGGGGTAACCTTTCAACCGGTGGAAATTGCCGGTCGAAATGCGGCCGATGCACAGCAACATAAAATGACATTAACGGAGGTACGTCAGGAAATCCTGAATCAATATCCACTATTGGATCCACATGATATTATTCCTGTTCCTTGTAATCCTGATGCTTTGGCGATGGGCTATATACTGAAAATAGGAGCGGAGCGTATACCTTTGACCCGACATATAGATCCTGCTATTTTGTTAAATAGCCAATCGCGCAACACCATTGTATATGAACAGGACAAAGGTGTTCAGATGCAATTGCTGGATATATTTAGCACGGGAATTTCTGTGGATAAGGTAAAGCCAAAAGTAAACCAGTTGCTTTGCTGTTTACCCGAAGTCTGCGCACCTGATCTTGATTACGACAATCTTTTCCGAATTATCATTATGAATTTTATGGATGCCTACGATTTTGACGTTCGCGCAGTCAAAAAATCATGTGTCCATATCGTCAACAAAGACTTGAAATTAATTCCTTTTGAGACGATGAATTTATTTTATCGTGATGATAAAGTAAAACGACTGGAAGAACTAAAACTATCGGATGCTATTCGATTTTAACGGGAGATAAGTTATTTTTGTCGAAGAAATACCTTTGGTCCTTTCTTTGCAAGATGTAGTGTTCATTGCATTTGGCTACATATTGTCAGGTAAGGAAATCAACAAAATTTGAAGTATGAAATTGGGCATTGTTAAGCGTTTTATTTTTGTCTTAAGTCTCTTGGCTTTTCAGTTGCATGTGTTTGCACAGGATTCAGTTCAGGTTAGAAGAAATCAGAGTAACGATCGAACCGCGGCACATGTTGGCTTCAATAAAAGGTCAGCTGTGGATTCCACACGCGTTGGCAATGACTCCTTACGCAATGACCTGAAGAAGGTCAATTTGACTTTTCTTGCTAATATTCGAACAGGTTCAATGGCGGATTTCGTTGCACAACTGAATGAGAAATCCAATACGTATACTGCGACCAATACAGGATCGGCCAAAGACAGCATTGCTGCAATTAAAAATAGTATTCACGAAGAAATTAGGCAGCTGAAGTCTATTAAGGGCAGTATCAGTAATTATTCAAACAGTCTTAATATTACCCAGGATCAGATCAGGAATTTGGTCAACCGTTATGATATTAGTACCAGTAATCATAGTCGAGCGTATCAATACCTTGATAATGCTCAGCTCAAGCTGTCGGCAAAAATGGATTCTCTGGAGGCCATCAACCGTACGATAGATGAACTTATCGCCAAAAACCAACGCCATTTGCTGCGTCTGGATGCTGTGCATGAAGTTAAAAATGTAAGTAAAAAGGTCGATTCTACATCGAGCAAAAGTTCGATCTGGAAAGCGAATACGGCGGCGATTTCAAAGGATGTAATTTTAAACAATATACGGAGTAATTATAGTAACAATACAGCGATAGACAAATATGTTAATCGGACCGATTGGGCGAGCCGTATCCTATTGATTGTATTGGGATTAGGCTATTGCTACTGGATTGTGCGGGTGTCCTATATCCTTCGACAGAATGATCCTGAACATAAACTTGCGATTGATGCTATCGTTGGGAAAACAATTATTTTTCTCTTGACACTGTTGCCTTTTGTAAACTTCTTTACACCAAGTTTCATTCTGCAGGCTTCCCAATTGGTCATTATGTTAATCTTCATGTTTTTGCTAAGGCATCGCATGAGCGGGTTACAGCGTAAAATTGCCATTATCCTCATTGTATTCTATCTCCTGGATGTATTTGTCAATATGATCGTAAGCGATGACCTCTTTTTAAGGATCGTTTGTATCGCCTTTAATCTGATTGCACTGGGACTTGTTAGCTACACAAAGCGACGAATCAAAAATGCAGATAGTCCGGGGTATATCAGCAATTTTATATATGTTGTTTTCGCTATCCTCAATATCACGGCAATTACCTTGAATGTGATTGGCCATGTTGAGCACTCGCGGAGCTTTAGTATTGCCTGTGCTGTTGGTTTAGTCCAATCCTTTACGTTGCAGTATTTTGCAGACATGATTAAGGCTGATGTACGTAATCAGTTTAAAAAAGATCGACTGACTGCAGGATTCTGGATGCGTTTTAACGAACAGCGTACATTGGCTATCATCACCGAAATTCTTCGGATCGTATGTGTGCTTTTGGCCATTATTGTGTTGGCAAACAACTTACAGTTTATAGAAACATTATTGGCCGCGAGCGAAGTCTTTTTTGGCAAAGTGCGCAGCATTGGAAGCATATCTTTTACACTCGGCAACCTTGTTGTGGCTGTTTTACTGCTTCTGGTGGCCAACTGGTTTCAAAAAAATATCAGTTTGATTGTTCTCGGCGGTGAAGACGGTCAGCTTAGCCAGGTCTATAATCAGAAGATGACCCTATTTCCGCTCTTTCGGTTGGCGATTATTCTGATTGGTTTTTTTATGGCAATCTCTGCCCTGGGAATGAGTTTGGATAAACTTACCGTTGTCATCGGAGCGCTGAGTGTTGGTATCGGTCTGGGCATGCAGAATATCATCAATAATTTTGTGTCGGGCATTATTCTGGTTTTTGACAAGCCATTTCGGGTGGGTGACCAAATTGAACTTGCCGACAAAAAAGGGCGGGTCAAAGAAATCGGTATACGCGCCAGTGTCCTCAAAACTGCAGATGGTGCCGATGTTATCATTCCAAATGGCGATTTACTCTCTGGAAGAGTCGTCAATTGGACTTTATCACAGGAATACAGCAAAACAAGCTTTGTACTCCATATCGATCGACAGGCCGATCTGGACAAAGCGAAAGAATGGATTAAAGATGCGATGATGTCCAGCCCACATTATATACAGGATAGAGATAGCGGGATCAGCATACAGGATATCAGTGCCGAGATGATCTATCTGAGTGTTTACTGCTGGGTAAACGCCGCGGCCAATGCTTCGTCGCTCAAAAACGATGTGCTGCTTGTGTTATACAAAAAGTTTGAAGCGGAGGGCCTGAAATTTTATAGTGTCATTCCACCCAAAAATTAGTTTATCAATTGACTTTTTCTGACGAGTATACATAATGGATGATCGGGAGCGCTTATTATTTAGTCAGATGGGTTCGGAAATATAACGGGCTGAATCCCTTGGCGCGTTTGTAGAAATGGGAAAGATGGCTCTCGTCGGTAAATCCGAGTTCTGCAGCAATTTGTTTCAAGGTATAATCTTTGGATTTAAGTCTGTTCTCGATGAGTTCGATCCGGTAGCTGTTGATATAGGCTCTTAAACTGGTGCCGAAGTTCTTCTTAAAGTAGATTCCAAAATAGGATGGAGCAATATTAAATTTCTGAGCCAGCAGGCTGACCTGAAGTTTTTCAGGCGAAAAAATATAGCGATGAATATAAGCCGAAATCGATCGGTCTACATATAGTTCATGCTGCTGGGGTAAGCGTTGTGTTTCTGATATTTCTTTGTAGAGCCCAAAGATCGCAACGAGTTGGTCAAATAGCCAATCAGAACGCTCGTTGACAGTGGCTTTACTATACAGTCGGACAGCTTCCAGGATATGTGAATAAATCAGGCGATGGTGCTCGTCCATATACAGTTTGCGTTCCTTTAATCCTTTATCGTTCATTAGCTCCATAATCCACGCATAGCGCTTTAGATTACGTTTATTCTGCAGGAAGTAGGTGTCTGTAAATAAAATAAACAAAAAATGGGTCTTTTCTTCAATGTTAAAATAATGCTTGTCTGCCGGACTAATTAAGAACACATCGCCAGGTTCATAATTCAGTTCAAATTTGTTGATCACATGGGTTCCTTTTCCCGAACGAATATAAACAAGCTCATAATAATTTTGCTCGTGTGGAGGCAAATGAAAACTATCCTCAATAAATTCACTGATCCGTAAAGGTTCAAACTGTTTTTTGCGCATTGCTCTCCTGATATATGTCTTTAAATGTACATAAAAATAATGTATTTGTACATGTTATTGCCTGCTCTACTATCGCACCTTTGTGTCGTATAAAATGATAAGAAAACATGATTAATTTTATAATGATTGCATTTTGCATCGCAGCGGGGATGTTGTTAAGGCGAACAAATTTAATTCATTCCGAGGCACATAAAGGGATCAATACCTGGATTCTTTATTTTGCCCTGCCGGCGGTGTCTTTCAAATATATTCCGAAGATCGTATGGTCATCAGAATTACTGTTTCCCGTGTTTTCGGCAATCCTCGTTTGGGCAGGTAGTTGGTTATTTATGGAAGTATACTGTCGGCGTAAAAATTATAAGCAACGCTCCCGCAGTAGCTTGGAATTGGCCGCAGGTTATAGCAATACCTCCTTTATAGGCTTTCCATTGATCATAGCTTATTTTGGTGAAGCCCAGTTGCCGATTGCAATTATTTGCGACCAAACTACATTTATTCTACTTTCTACTGCCGGAATCATCAATGCACTAAAAGCGAATGTCCAGGATGGCGAAACGATCGATGTCAAATTTATGCTTCGAAAGTTAGTCAGCTTTCCACCCCTGATCGGTTGTATAACAGCCTTAATGCTGTCTCAATTTGTTGACCTTTCAGTTGCCGAGCCTTTTTTCGATAAATTGGTGGCCACCGTTGGGCCCTTGGCCTTATTTTCTATTGGTTTACAGTTGAAGTTTGATGGTTGGCGACAACAGATTTCGCAGATCAGTACAGCGATGAGTTATAAATTGATTCTTGCCCCAGCATTGGTATTACTATTTGCATTACTACTTGGTGTGAAGGGAGCTGTTGCACGGATCAGTATATTCGAAGCAGCTATGCCAACCTTGGTCACTTCGGGGATCATTGCCGAGCAATACCATCTGAATACCAAGCTGGTCAATCTGGTTATCGGTTTTAGTATTGTTGTGGGGCTACTAACAACTGCATTTTGGGACTTTGTTATTCGACTTTTTTTCTCCTAACCTACAGTTGCGTTGATTGATTGATTGATTGATTGATTGATTGATTGATTGATTGATTGATTGATTGATTGATTGATTGATTGATTGATTGATTGATTGATTGATTGATTGATTTTGAAAACAGCGTAAGCCTGATTTGGCAGCAATTTGTCTTATCTGAAGTATTATGTAGGCGGGGGGATGTATTCACTTCGTAACATTTTGATAGTGAATCATCTCATGCGAACAACTTTTTTGCTGTTCAACTGTTATTGGGCTATAACCATCTATAAAAAGGAGGTATGTTATGAACCTGATACACAAAATTGAACATTGGGGCGATGCTCATCACCCACAATGGATTGATTACCTAAGAATAGCCTTAGGGGTCGTTATTTTTGCCAAAGGTGTAAGTTTCGTAAATGATAGGGATGTTGTTCAACATATGATTGAGCAAAGTAGTTTCCACTTATCATCATGGGGTGCTGTTCACTATGTGGTTTTTACCCATTTGGTGGGAGGGTTGTTCCTAATTTTAGGTTTTCAAACCCGTTTGGCCTCACTACTGCTATTTCCGGTACTGGTAGGGGCTGTATTTTTTGTTAATATCACCCACGGGTTTAGTTATTTGAATTCCGAATTGTGGCTTTCTATAGTCGTATTCTTTTTGCTGATCTTTTTTATGGTCATGGGCTCTGGAAAATACTCCCTAGATCAAATGATGAACAAACCAGGATACAAAAGGGATATCTAAAAAAAAGCTCCTTCATACATGAAGGAGCTTTTCTTTTTTTATTTGCCTTGCTCGTCAATCCATTGGCGCGCATTAACGAATGCTTCAATCCAAGGAGAAACTTCGTCCTGACGACCTTTTGGATAATTTGCCCAATGCCATTGGAATACCGAACGCTCAATATGTGGCATAGTAGCCAAGTGGCGCCCTGTCTTATCGCAAACCATTGCTGTATTATAGTCCGAACCATTTGGGTTATGCGGATATTGCTCATACGCATATTTTGCAACGATATTGTATTGCTCTTCAGCATACGGAAGGTTGAATTTTCCCTCCCCATGTGAGATCCAAACACCCAATGTACTTCCCGCTAGTGTCGATAACATGACGGAATTGTTTTCCTGAACTTTTACAGATACAAAGTTTGACTCGTGTTTTCCGGAAGTATTGTGTAGCATTTTTCCGTGAATTTCATGCTCAGGATTGATCATCTCAAGTTCCATAAATAGCTGACAGCCATTACAGATACCAACCGAAAGTGTATCCGGACGAGCAAAGAAATCGGTTAGGGCTTTTTTCGCTTTTTCATTGTAAAGGAAAGCTCCAGCCCAACCTTTTGCCGAACCCAATACATCTGAGTTCGAGAAACCGCCTACAGCACCGATAAATTGGATGTCTTCCAATGTCTCGCGACCAGTTATCAAATCGGTCATGTGAACATCTTTTACATCAAAACCTGCCAAGAACATGGCGTTAGCCATTTCGCGTTCAGAGTTGGAACCTTTCTCACGAAGGATCGCAGCTTTCGGACGTGCCTTAGTTCCGTCAATGTTAGGTTTCTTACCATCAAATTGACTTGGGAAAGTAAAGGCTAGGGGTTGATTTTTATAATTATCAAAACGTTGTTGCGCTGTTCCATTTTTAGATTGCTTTGAATCCAAAAGGAATGATGTTGTAGACCATACATCACGTGTTGCTGCGACATCAAAGCTGAATACCGCTTCTTGATTTTTAATCGTTACCGTATTACCTTCGATCACCTGACCAATTTTAACCGCGTCCACAGCAGCTTCCTTGACAATCGCTTCAAAAGCAGCGTCGTCTTTCGCCTGCAGGACAAGTGCAATATTCTCATTAAAGAAGGCTTTTACGCTATCAGATTCATTTAAAGCTGAAAGGTCATAGTTGGCGCCGAGATTAACATCGGCAAATGTCATTTCCAATAAGGTGGTAATCAAGCCCCCCGATCCGACATCGTGACCAGCTTCGATCTGTCCTTCGTTAATTAATTGCTGTACGGTATTGAATGCCGTTTTGAAATAAGCAGCATCTTGAATGGTCGGTACTTCAGTACCTAATTTATTGATGATCTGCGCAAATGACGAACCGCCTAATTTGAACTGATCTTTTGATAAGTTGATGTAATAGATCGATCCGGCCTTTTTGTTCAGCACAGGTTCTACCACTTTTGTGATATCAGTACAATTTCCTGCGGCAGAAATGATCAATGTGCCTGGGGCAATGACGTTTTCGCCGTTTGGATATTTTTGTTTCATCGACAAAGAATCTTTTCCCGTTGGGATATTGATTCCCAATGCAATGGCAAAATCCGAGCAGGCTTTAACAGCTTGGTATAAGCGGGCATCTTCCCCCTCATTATTGGCCGCCCACATCCAGTTGGCCGATAGGGAGATTCCTGCGAGGCCATTTTTGATTGGCGCAAATACGATGTTGGAAAGTGATTCGGCAATAGCCGTTCTACTTGCCGCCGCCGGATCCACCAAGGCAGCAACAGGGGAGTGACCTATTGTTGTCGCAATACCTTCTTTACCTTTATAGTCAAGTGCCATAACACCGACGTTGTTCAACGCCAATTGCAATGGACCTGCACATTGTTGTTTGGCAACACGGCCACCAACACAACGGTCTACTTTATTAGTTAACCAATCTTTCGAAGCAACAGCTTCCAATTGTAATACTTGGTTTAAGTAGTTTGGAATGTCGGCTGCATCATAAGCAAGATCAGCATAATTGCGAACGACGGTTTTATCGCGCATGAAAGTTTTTGGCGATGAACCAAAGAAATCTTCAAGGGCGTAATCCATTGGTTTTTCACCTGTACTTTTCGATTCGAAAGTAAAGCGGTGGTCGCCAGTGACATCACCTACAGTGTACATTGGTGCACGTTCGCGGTCTGCAACACGTTTTAACGTGTCAATATCATCTTCAGCGATCACAAGTCCCATACGTTCTTGCGATTCATTACCGATAATTTCTTTTGCCGATAGTGTAGGATCTCCTACAGGAAGTGCATCCAGGTCAATTAAACCTCCGGTCTCTTCAACAAGTTCAGATAAACAGTTTAAGTGGCCACCTGCACCATGATCATGGATAGAGACAATTGGGTTATGATCGGACTCTACTAAGCCACGAACAGCATTTGCGGCACGTTTTTGCATTTCTGGATTGGAACGTTGAATCGCATTAAGCTCAATTCCAGAACCAAATGCTCCTGTATCTGCAGAAGATACAGCGGCTCCACCCATTCCGATGCGGTAATTTTCACCACCTAGGATAACGACTTTATCACCAGTTTTCGGCGTATGTTTTTTCGCTTGATCTAGTTTTCCATAGCCAACACCACCAGCTTGCATAATGACTTTGTCGTAACCAAGTTTACGGCCATCCTCTTCATGCTCAAAGGTCAATACAGAACCTGTAATGAGGGGCTGACCAAACTTATTACCGAAGTCAGAAGCACCGTTGGAAGCTTTGATCAGGATGTCAACTGGGGTTTGGTATAACCATTGACGCTCTTGCATCGCATTTTCCCATGGGCGTGTTTTGTTGAGTTCCTTTGCTGGCTCAGTTACTGTTCCTGCCTGAAGGTCCAATTTATTTTGTTCCAATCGCGAATAAGCAGTCATATATACGGCTGTACCCGCCAATGGAATCGCTCCTTGGCCACCGGCCATACGGTCGCGGATTTCACCACCTGACCCAGTAGCAGCCCCCGAAAATGGTTCTACAGTAGTAGGGAAATTGTGTGTTTCTGCTTTTACTGATAAAACCGAATCAAATGCTTTCTCTTCGTAAAAATCAGGTTTGTCGGCAGATTTAGGCGCAAATTGTGTGACACGTGGACCTTTAACAAAGGCAACGTTATCTTTATAAGCAGAAACAATCTCGTTCGGATTGGTTTCAGAAGTCTTTTTGATTAATTTAAATAGGGAAGTGGGCTGCTCTTCGCCATTAATGATAAAGGTACCATTGAAAATCTTGTGTCTACAGTGTTCAGAATTTGCTTGTGAAAAAGCGAATACTTCCGAGTCTGTAAGCAGACGACCCAACTTGGTCGAAAGATTATTGAGGTAGTCTACTTCTTCTGGATTTAGCGCAAGGCCCTCAGATTTGTTGTAGGCCTCGATGTCTTCAATTTCCAATATCGGTTCAGGTGTGATGTTGACCGTATACATGTCCTGTGTCAACATACTGAACTTTTGTGAAATCATTGGATCGAAGTCATTGAAATCCGCTGGTACCGGTTGAAATTCTTCTATACGAACAATTCCTGCAATGCCCATATTTTGTGTGATTTCTACGGCATTGGTACTCCAGGGAGTAACCATCGCAGCGCGGGGTCCTACAAAGTAATGGTTAAGGTTTTGGTCGTCTAGTTTTTTGGCGTTGCCGAATAGCCAGTTGAGTTTAGTAATGTCTTCTTGTGATAAAGAGTTTACGCTTTGAACACCATATACAGTGTTCGATGGGTTCTCAAAGAAATGAATCATTATAAATGTTTGTTTTGAACGTTCTTCAAATTAAAGCACAAAGTTACATATTTATTTTGATGGAAATGCTTGAATTTTCATTAAAAAATAGGCTCAGGTTGCGTTTATTGGAAAAGGCCAAAATTGCTGTTTTGTGTAAATAAGTGTAAAGTTGTGTTAATTCATGTAAATAAAAGTTATAATTAATAATTGCATTCGTTTCGTTCGGGGAAAGCCCCTACATTCGCAGCATTCATCACCTATGAATAAATATGATTATCCTTGGGAAGGGGTTTATGAACTCCTTCATACGATCTCTTCCTTCGGTATGAATCTAAGGTCCAAATAGCTAACTTGGTTCTATCGTATCAACTTTCCAAAAAAGATAAAATCGCTTGCTGCCTAGCTTAATGAAGTCTTTTGAGGAGCCTACCTACTGCATTAAATTCAGACCAACTGTTGATGAAGGGTAAATTGACGTTGGATATAAACTCAAATTTATCTAAGTTTGTGCATCAAATCAAATTCGAGATGAATATTTCATATAATTGGTTAAAACAACACGTTAATATAGATTCGACACCGGAGGAACTATCGCTTATCTTGACAAATACAGGATTGGAAGTAGAAGCTTTGGACGTCGTGCAGAGTATCCCAGGTGGATTGGATGGTTTGGTTGTTGGTGAAGTGAAAACTTGTGAACAGCATCCTAATGCCGATAAATTAAGAGTAACTACCGTTGATGTCGGTGGACCGGAGTTATTGCACATTGTATGTGGCGCACCGAACTGTCGTACAGGATTGAAAGTCATTGTTGCTACAGTGGGCACTACATGTCATCCGCTTACAGGAGAGCCTTTTAAAATTACCAAATCTAAAATTCGTGGTGAAGTTTCCGAAGGTATGTTATGTGGAGAAGATGAAATCGGTTTAGGTACATCCCATGCCGGTATCGTTGAATTACCAGCTGATGTTGCCGTGGGGACCTTAGTGAAAGATCATTTCAATATCCAGGATGATTACCGTTATGAAATTGGTTTAACGCCAAATCGTGCAGATGCAGCTTCGCATTTAGGCGTTGCAAGAGATATTGCGGCACATTTTCGTACACAATTGTTAAAAGCAGATGTTTCTGCATTCAAGGCTGCTGAGGCTGAGGGAACGGCAGTGGTCGTTGCAGATGCACAGGCGAGCCCACGTTATAGTGGTATCAATATTACTGGTGTTCGCGTTGGCGAATCTCCAGATTGGTTGAAAGAGAAATTAAATGTTATCGGTGTTCGTCCGATCAATAATATTGTCGACATCACAAATTATATATTACACGATTTAGGTCAGCCATTGCATGCTTTTGATGCTGATAAAATTGCGGGAAATAAAGTCCTAGTTCGTCTTGCGACAGAGGGCGAGAAATTTGTTACTCTGGATGGTGTGGAGCGTACCTTGTCTGCAGAGGACTTGGTGATTGCCGATGCTGAAAAACCGATGTGTATTGCGGGGGTTTTTGGTGGAGCACATTCTGGTGTATCAGCCGAAACGACCAATGTATTTTTGGAGTCAGCTTATTTTAATGCTGTTTCTGTACGGAAGACTTCCAAAAGACATGGTTTAAAAACAGATGCTTCTTTCCGTTTCGAACGGGGTACCGATCCAAATATTACGGTTGAAGCATTGAAGCGCGCTGCTTTATTGATTCAAGAAATTGCAGGTGGAACGATTTCATCTACCCTAAAGGATGAGTATCCTGTTGTGATTAAACCGTTTTCATTTCACGTGAGCTATGCGAATGTGGTTCGTTTGATCGGTCAGGCGATTCCAAATGAAGAAATTAAATCCATTATTGTCGCTCTTGGCATTGAAGTCACTTCAGAAACTGAAACAGGCCTTGATGTGTTGGTGCCGGCATATCGCGTCGATGTCACACGTGAGGTAGACGTTGTGGAGGAAGTGTTGCGTATTTACGGTTATAACAATATTGAGTTGAAGTCACAGATTAAGGCCTCTTTAAATACGGTTGAAAAGCCAGATAAGGAAGTTGTCTTAAATCAATTGGCTGATCTGCTCATTGCAAATGGATTTCGTGAGATTCTGTCCAACTCCCTAACAAAGCTGGACTATGCGGATGATAGCGAAACGGCGGTTAAATTGTATAATCCATTGAGTTCGGATTTGGATACGATGCGTCAAAATATGGTGTTTTCTGTTTTGAGTGCGATTGAATATAACCAAAAACGAAGAAACTTTGATCTGAAATTCTTTGAATTCGGTAAGACTTATGCGCTGGATGGTGAAGGTTATAAAGAAACACAGCACCTGGTTTTTGCCATGGCGGGTAAAAATGAAGCTGAGCAATGGAATAGCAAAAAAGATGCAGTTAATTTCTATAACCTAAAAGCAGCCGTAGATACTGTTATCAAAAGGCTGAAAATTGAAGGAATTCAGATACAAGATGCTACAAGTTCCCATTTTGCCTATGGTTTGAACTATATGAAAGGGCAGAAATGTTTGGTTTCATTTGGTGCAATTGCAAACGCAGATTTGAAAAAAGCAGATGTTGAAGGTCAGGTTTTCTTTGCTGATTTTGACTGGGATGTTTTGATGAAAATTATTCGTAAGAATAGCATTCAATATAAAGAAGTTTCCAAATTCCCGGCTGTACGCAGAGATTTATCGCTCTTGATCGACGAAAATGTAAGCTTCGATAAGCTACAATTTGTCGCTCAGAAGACCGAACGCAAGCTTTTAAAGGAGGTAAATGTGTTTGACGTGTATAAAGGTGATAAAATTCCGGAAGGGAAAAAGTCTTATGCTCTGAGCTTTATCTTGCAGGATGAAGAAAAAACACTTACTGATAAGCAAATTGATGCGATAGTTCAAAAATTAATTGTTAATTTTGAGAAGGAACTAGGCGCGGAAGTGCGTGGTTAATTAGAGATACAACATTAATTGGTAATATTCAATTTATATTATGGCAACATTGTCTTCACAAATGAATCTGATCGTTGAGAAAACGAAAAATTTAATTCAATTGTGCGAAGTCTTGCAAGAAGAAAATGATTTGCTTAAATTAGAGGTACAATCCTTAAAAGTGGCTTTCGATGCGAGCAACGATAAGAGCAAGCAATTGGAAGAGAAGGTCAAAGCGTTGGCAGTTGCCCGTACGTTAGATTCTGAAACGGATAAGGAAGCAATTAATGAAAAAATACTTGACACAAAACAAAAAATTAACGATTTTGTGCGGGAAATAGACAAGTGTATTAGTTTGTTGAAATAGTTGGGAGAAGTGTTATCGGATTCAAACTAATACAACGTTAAAAAGCTCAAAGAAATGGGAGAGATTTCCATAAAAATAAATATCGCAGATCGTGTTTATCCCCTTCGGGTGGAGAGCGCGGAGGAAGAAGTAATTCGACACGCTGCGAAATTGATAAATGAAAAAGTAAAGGAATTGCAGGAAAACTATACTGTGAGAGATAAGCAGGATTTGTTATCCATGTGTGTATTGCAATTTGCGACGCGTATGCTTAATGCAGAGCGGCAGTCTCAAAACCACGAAGTGGGTTTGGAAAATTCAGTACAGGAACTTGATCAGTTGTTGACGGATTTCTTTAAAAAATAAATTTACGTTCTTTATATTTAGAGCTTAAACGACGAATTTGCCGCAATTAAATTCGGGTTGTCACTATTTTAAACTTAACGCTTCAATATTACAGGCGCAAAAAGATATAGGCCATTTTGCGAAAGCCATCTGGGTCATAATCTAAGCCTAATTATGTAATCACGAAGTTTAATAATACATGAGACCTGTTTAAATTTAATTGCGGTTTTTTTTTGTCATGAAGTCCTGATGCACTTATCGGGATCGCTACTGAGTTGGCGCATACCAAAGGTAAGGGGGCAGGCTGATTGATGATTTTACTGGAATTTGAATATAATTAATAAAAACAAACATAAATAATACAATTATACATACATGGACATCGCAATTTATAGCATAATTTCTCTGATTGTTGGTGTTGTTATAGGTCGTTATCTATTGGTTCTGTTATTTAAAAAACAAGAGCAGGAAGCCAAGGATAAGGTAAATAGCATACTGAAAGATGCAGAGCAGGAAGGGGAACACATTAAAAAGAAACGCCTGTTAGAGGCCAAAGAAAAGTTCCTTCAATTAAAATCTGAACACGAAAAGGAAGTCAATCAACGTAACAATACCATCAACCAAAAGGAAAATACGTTAAGACAAAAAGAACAGTCAATTAACCAAAAGCTTGAAAACATCAATCGCGATAAGCAAGATGTGGATACCAAGAAAAAGCAATTGGATAAATTGGTTGAACTGAATGAAAAGAAATCTGAAGAAGTAGAAACGCTCAAATTACAACAGATTAAGCAATTGGAAAGTATCGCTGGCGTAACTGCTGACGAAGCAAAAAATCAATTGGTGGACTCGTTGCGCGAAGAAGCCCGCTCACAAGCGATGATTCAAATCAAAGATATTGTGGATGAGGCCAAATTGACGGCGACTAAAGAGGCGAAAAAGGTTGTTATTCAGACCATCCAACGCACTGCGACAGAATCTGCAATCGAAAATACCGTTTCAATTTTCAATATCGAAAATGATGAAATCAAAGGTCGTATTATTGGTCGTGAAGGTCGTAATATTCGTGCATTGGAAGCTGCAACAGGCGTAGAAATCATTGTAGACGATACACCTGAAGCAATTATCCTATCTGGTTTCGATCCCGTACGTCGCGAAATAGCGCGTTTGGCTTTACACCGTTTGGTAACAGATGGTCGTATCCACCCGGCACGTATTGAAGAGGTTGTTGCTAAGACAAGGACGCAAATAGAGGATGAAATCGTTGAAATTGGTGAACGTACCGCGATCGATTTGGGAATCCATGGTTTGCACCCCGAATTGATTCGTATGGTAGGGCGTATGCGTTACCGTTCGTCTTACGGACAGAATCTTCTACAACACTCGCGTGAGGTAGCTAATTTTGCAGCAACAATGGCGGCAGAACTAGGTCTGAATGTTAAACATGCGAAACGTGCTGGATTACTACACGATATAGGTAAAGTGCCTGATGATAATCCGGAGTTGCCACACGCTATTTTAGGGATGCAACTTGCAGAGAAATACAAGGAACACCCTGATGTATGTAATGCAATTGGTGCTCACCATGATGAGATCGAAATGACTGCCTTAATATCGCCGGTTGTTCAGGCTTGTGACGCGATCTCTGGTGCACGCCCGGGCGCACGTCGTGAGGTTGTGGAAAGTTATATCAAGCGCCTAAAAGAGTTGGAAGATTTGGCTTTATCGTATCCTGGGGTTGAGAAAACCTTCGCGATACAAGCTGGCCGTGAGCTACGTGTCATCGTTGAGAGTGAGAAGGTGTCTGATGCACAGTCGGAAATACTAGCTGCTGATATCTCTAACCGTATTCAAACGGAAATGACTTATCCAGGGCAAATTAAAGTAACTGTAATTCGTGAGACAAGATCAGTGTCTTACGCAAAATAGATCCTAAGGATCCATTATAAAAAAAAGCTCCAAACATTTCGTTTGGAGCTTTTTTTATGCAATTCTACACGTTTTTCCTTTAACTTGATCATTTCAGCCATTCCATTCTCCAAAGGAGACTTAATATCGGAAAAATTCCATCAGATCTGTCACTGTAGCCAATAGATAGGTGGGATCTTCCTGTTCGAGTTCGGCTTGGCTACCATAGCCATAGAGTACACCAACAGCATCCATGCCTGTTTCTCGGGCACCAATCAGATCATGTTTGCGATCTCCGATCATGAGGCAGTCTTGTGGACGTGTTAGTTTGGCCCGTTCCATGACATATTGGATGACACTGGTTTTGGTCGGTCTGGAATCGTCCAAAGCGCTTCCACCCGCAAAATCAAAATAGGTATTTATAGCAAAGTGCTGTAATATCTTGTGGGCGAAAATTTCGGGTTTGGAGGTCGCAAGGTAGATGTTGTACCCTTTTGTTTTCAGCAATGCTAAAAGCTCAGGTATGCGATCAAACAGGATATTCTCATACAGCCCTATGGTTGAAAAGCGTTCCCGATATTTTTCTACACAGGCAATAGCTTCGCTTTCCTCAAATCCAAAGGTATGTATGAAAGAATCTTTAAGGGGCGGCCCGATCAAGGGTTTGAGGCTATTCAGATCTGCTGTATGGATGCCTTTGGATTCCAAGGCATAGGCAATACATTTCGTAATTCCTTCTGCGGGGTCGGTCAGGGTTCCGTCCAGATCAAATAAGATATGTTTGTAAGACTTCATGCTGCAATATTACGGAATAGAATAGGAGTAAGCGAGTTTGTATCTCCTGAAAGCATATAATGACCTGCAGCAGACCAAAAAATAAGGAATATTATCATCTTTAAGGCCTAAGGCATGCCCAATATTTGTTAAATTTGCCGAATGAAACAAAAGAAGAAAGTTCAAGAAGTCGAACCTTTACGTCCCGTAGATAAGTATTTTGCGGAGCTGGATGCTAATTTTCAGGATCCGACCAACCGTCTGATTCAAGCCATCTTTTTACCATTATTGTTTTTTGGTATCATGGGCTGCATCTGGATGATCCCATTTCCACAGTTCGAGTTCTTGGTCAAACTCAATTGGCATACTTTTTTGAATTGGGGCTCTTTCTTCATTGCTATTGTCATTTACTATTATTTAAAGCTGTCTGCAACGTTGTCCTATGCGATATTATTCTCTATCGGGGGCATGAGTTTCTTTATTGTGCAATTGGAATACGCACAAAAGAATGGTGGCCCAGCTGTCATCTGGGTGTGTTTGGGAATCGCATTGCTAGCTATTGCCGCGCTGTTTATCGGTAAGGGAAAGGAAAAGAAGAAAATTACAGGACAGCAGTTTCTACAGTTTTTACTTGTCGGACCGATATGGTTGTGGCATTTTGTCTTTAAAAAATTGAATTTAAGATATTAACTGAGCTGTTTTTAGGTGCTGATTGTACTATTTATAATCGTAGCCTAATCGGGATGCTTGTATATAAAAGAAAAGGGCCAAATTGCTTGCAATTTGGCCCTTTTTATGTTGCTATAGTTATGCACAGCTGGTTCAGAATACAGCTAGCTTTTGTAATTGAACCATTTGATGATTTCTTTGAGACTTGCTTTTTTACCATAGATCAAAATACCGACACGATAGATGCGGGCAGCAACCCAGGTCACAAATAAGAAGGTCAGTATGAGCAAGGTCAATGAGGTCAGAATCTGCCATAGGGGTACACCAAAAGGTATGCGAACGAGCATAGCGATAGGCGAGGTGAATGGAATAAAGCTTAACCATGTTGCAATCGGTCCATTGGGATCATTGATAATGACGCCAAAAGAAAGAATATAGGTCAATAGCAAAGGCATGGTAATGGGCATTGAAAACTGATTGGCCTCTGTTTCATTGTCGACAGCCGAACCAGCAGCAGCGAAAATAGCACTATACAGCAGATATCCGGCAATAAAAAACAGAAAGAAGAAAATGATGACTTCCGTGAAATTAAAGCTTTGGATCGAACTAAGGATAGAAGCGGAATCATTCTGGGCCATTGCTTTTGATACGGTACTCATATTGCCCGCTCCAGGTTGGCTTGCGGCAACCTCCTGCATATCCTGAGGATTGACAAATAGGAGCGTTGCTGTGATAAATAAGCCTCCTGTAAGCACTAGCCACATGACAAATTGTGTCAGTCCAACCATACCGATCCCAACAATTTTACCCATCATGAGCTGAAAGGGTTTGACCGAGGAAATAATGACTTCGATGATACGGTTGCTCTTTTCTTCGATAATACCGCGCATTACCTGGGCACCATAGAGAAACAGCGATAGGTATACTAAGATAGCCAAAGCGACACCAAGACCCATTGCAATGGCTGTATTGCTGTTCTTTTCTTCACCGTCTGCTGTTATTTCTTTTGCATCGATGGTGACTTTGGGCTTAATGGACTCGATAATCTGCAGGTCGATACCCTTGGCTTTATATTCCTTTTCACGGATGATTTCTTCCAACTGGCCGCTAATGATCTCCTGTGTGACAAAACTTGTCTTGCCGCCGGTAATCAGTTCGGCTCTTTCGCTTGTCAAAATATCTTTTGGAATATAAAGGATCGACTGTTTTCCTTCGCTTTGGGTAAGCTGCGCTTTTTGGGCCTGGAGGTCCAATTTGGATACCGTATAACTTACATTTTTATTGCTTTGGAGTTTGCTGGCAAAGTCGCCTTGCTCATCTAAAATAAAGACTTCGGTGTGCGAATCTTTGAAGCTCTTTTTTGTCAGATAAAACATGCCTGCATACAGTGCGAAAAAGAACAGGGGCACGGCAAAAGTCATGACAATAAAAGATTTTTTCTTGACACGTGATAGGTATTCCCGTTGGATGATAAGTAATATTTTATGCATGATCGTTAGCTGTAGGTGAGACTTGTGTGACTTTTTGGATGAAAATATCCGCCATGGAGGGAACGATTTCAATGAGTTGATTGAGCTGTATTTGGGGTATGAAACGCATTAATACATCATTGATATGGCTGTTGTTATTTAGCTGAATTGTAGTGATGTATGTTTTTTCATTCTTTGTTGACGTGATGACCTCAAATAGGGTGTCGTCGGACAGAAGAAAATTATCTTCGCTTGCTGTATATTCCAATCGATAGGTTTGATTTCGGTATTCTTTTTTAATCGCTTGTACAGAACCATCCAGTATTTTTTTTGATCGGTTGATGAGGGAAATATTATCGCAAAGCTCTTCCACAGTCTCCATGCGATGTGTGGAAAATATAATGGTCGCACCTTCTTGATTTAAGCGGAGAATCTGTTCTTTTATGATATTGGCATTTACGGGATCAAATCCCGAAAAGGGCTCATCTAAGATAATCAATTGTGGTTGGTGGATGACTGTAGCGACAAATTGTACTTTTTGCTGCATCCCTTTACTGAGATCTTCTATTTTTTTGTCTAACCAGGATGTGATGTCCAGGCGTTGGCACCAATCTCGGATGCGTGCTAAGGCTTCTCGCTTGGAAAGCCCCTTAAGCTGCGCCAAATACAACATTTGATCACCGATTTTCATTTTTTTGTACAAACCCCGCTCTTCGGGTAAATAGCCGATTTGAGCAATATGCTGTGGGCCCAAGGGTTCGCCATTAAACAGGATTTCGCCGGAATCGGGGGCGGTAATTTGGTTAATAATACGGATCAGGGATGTTTTTCCCGCCCCGTTTGGCCCCAATAGCCCAAAAATCTTACCCTTTGGGATTTGAATGGATACATCGTCCAATGCACGGTGATTGGCGTAATCTTTGGTGACATGATTGATTTCGAGTAACATCTATTTTAAGGTTTAATTTATTCGTTCTTTGGGTTTTTAAGAACCTTGCTTTTTTTCCAAAGACTGACGTTTATTTATGTAGTTAGTATCTTGTACAGCTGAATTGTTACAGCATCCCTGAAAAATTTTATGCATATTTTCGCTTCGGAATACGCTTATTCGTTTGACTAATCGTTTGTAGTGAAAGTTAAAAATAATTAGGGACATTTTATTATCCTGCCCATAAAATCGGAAGTCGAGCTTTTTTATGGAATAGAAGCCGTACAAATCTTGTCAAAGGGATTCATTTAACGTACCTTTGTTCCATGGAAGTGAAAAAAGCCGAATTCGTGTGCAGTAACACGAGAGTTGATAAATTACCTGCACCCAATTTGCCGGAATATGCGTTTATCGGACGTTCAAATGTCGGTAAATCATCGTTGATCAATGCAATGACCAACAAGAAAGGACTTGCCAAGACCTCCCAAAAACCTGGTAAGACGCAGTTGATCAATCATTTTATCATCGACGATACATGGTATTTGGTGGATTTGCCAGGTTATGGTTTTGCTAAGGCCTCTAAAACAAGTCGTAATGAATGGGAAAAGTTCATCCGTCGGTATCTTACCCATCGGGACAATTTGCAATGTGTTTTTGTATTGGTGGATAGCCGTCATGAACCACAAAAGATTGATCTTGATTTTTGCTATTGGTTGGGCGAATGCGGTTTACCATTTATGTTGGTTTTCACCAAAGCCGATAAGCAATCGACTGTTAAATCCGATGCGAATATTGCGAAATTTAAAAAATCATTGCTCCAATGGTTTGAGGAGGTGCCGCCGATTTTCCTAACGTCAGCGGAGAAGAAAATGGGGCATGAGCCTATTTTAGAAGCTATCGATGAAGTTAATGGCCGATTTGTTCGCCCTGAACTCGACGGAAACGAACAGTTTTAGCTAGATTTTAAGTTCAGATGAAAAAATACTTGTCCTTAGTTTTATTTGCCCATAGTGTATTTGCATTGCCATTTGCCTTTATTGGCTTCTTTTTGGCATTACACACAACAGACTATGCCTTTTCGTGGAAATTATTGGTTTTGATGCTCGTTTGTATGGTGACGGCCCGTAATGCTGCCATGGCATTCAATCGTTATCTGGATAGAGATATTGATGCCATTAATCCAAGAACGGCCATGCGTGATATTCCTGCTGGAAAAATTTCCGCTAAAAATGCATTGGTTTTTACGCTGGTAAATTGCCTGATTTTTATTGCAGCGACGTATTTTATCAATTCTCTTTGCTTTATGTTGTCGCCCATTGCACTTTTTGTAGTGCTTTTTTACTCCTATACAAAGCGCATAACACCCTTGTGCCATCTTGTATTGGGGGCAGGGCTGGGATTGGCTCCAATAGGTGCATATATGGTTATTACAGGACAATTTGCGACCGTTCCGGTACTTTATGGTTTCGCTGTGTTGACCTGGGTGAGTGGCTTCGATATTATTTACGCTTTGCAGGACGAAGCCTTTGATCGGGCAAATCATCTTAATTCTATACCCGTGTGGTTAGGAACGAAGGGAGCTATGCGCGTTTCGGAATGTTTGCATGTGTTTTCTTTTATATTTATTTTGATACCAGCATTTTTGATGCCGGTAGGCTGGATTTATTATTTAGGTGTGGCCTTTTATGGGGCATTGCTGATATACCAGCATACCCTGTTTTCATCGACTAATTTAAGTCGGGTCAATCGCGACTTTATGACAACAAATGGTTATGCCTCGGTGATTTTTGCGGTATTTTACCTCTTGGATATCTGGTTGATCAAATAAACGTTTTAGCATAAAATAAGAAAGGCTTTAGGAATTCCTAAAGCCTTTCTTATTTTTGCATCTAAACCAATACACATGCTATGAAGAAAAGTATTCTTTTTACGTCTATTTTATGTTTGTCATTGTCTTCGCAGGCGCAAAAGCTGTCGAATTATGTCATTCAATATAATCAAAGTTTCAATGGGAATACAGCTGCCAATCAAAATGCCATTCTAGTCTATGCCAATGAAAAGGAGACTTTTGTTAGTTCGGCAAAAGAAATGAACGGACAGTTGGCGCCGCCATACGAACGGGTTGTGGTGGAGCGTTCTGGAGGCAATGCCTTACTTAAAATTGCTAAACTCAAAGACGGATCAATCATTCTAACCAAAGATTCGCTCGCACTTTCGAAACAAAAATTTAACGCCACAAACGAGACTAAAACAATCTTGGGCTATCCCTGTAAAAAAGTGGAGACGAGCATCAATTCCAATAAAATAGAAGTTTGGTATACCGATAAATTAGGGGTCAAAGGTGCACCCACGGAACTTGGTCAGGACCTTGGTCTGGTACTCGAGGTAATCCGCAATGGGAATACACGTACCTTTGCCACCAAAGTAGAAAAGGTAAAGACTATACCGGACCAACTGAGGCTAAAAGGAACTGAAAAACCTTACGATGAACTTTCCTATAAAGATCTTATCTGGAAGAACCGTTTTATCCAAATACCTGTTTTTCGGAAAGAGAGTATACGTTTTTCGGATGGTGTAAAGTCGGATTCTATTTTGCGTTTTGCTAATGGGACAGTTTTGGTAAAAAAGGTGAAAATCCCAAAAATAAAGACAAGCGACAATGTATTTGTGCAGTTGGTCGAACAATCGAAGGGTGATGCCTATGATCGTACTGGATCAGTTTTTATCATCCCGACTAACAAGGCGCAGAGCTTTTTGGATGGCATGAAAAATGGTATGGGTACCCTTCCTAAGTATGAAAATGGCAATGGTAAAGCCTATCAAGGGGTTGTAAAAACAGCATCCTTTGAGCCTATTGTTGAATTGATGCGTTTCTTTACACCTTTTGGTGTTAAGCAGTTTAACTATCTTCAGTTAAAGGATAAGGTTTGGCAAGACTCGGTGCTGTACCGTCAGGACGTAACCGAATTGGCCGGTATGTTGAGCGAGCAGGAGGTCTATGTGGGTGCCTTCATTGGTAACTATGATAAAAATGGACATGAGGTGAGTGTGGAGCTGACGATACATCCGGGATTCGATGCCGAGTCAAAAGGCAGTCTGAAAAAGACGATGTCTTTATTTACGACGACCAATGTCATGGAAATGGGCGGTCAGGAGTACGGATCTATGTTTGATAAGGAGAAAGGTCTTACTGTTTCATTTCACTTGGACCAGGATGCTAAAAACGTGCAATTACGCTACATCACCACAGGGCATGGAGGCTGGGGCAATGGTGATGAGTTTGTGCCTAAAGAAAACCGTATTTTCCTAAACGATTCATTGCTTTTTAAATACACACCTTGGCGCAATGATTGCGGTTCGTATCGTTTATCGAACCCCGCTTCAGGCAATTTTGCTACAGGGTTGTCTTCATCCGATCTGAGTCGCTCCAATTGGTGTCCAGGTACAGTAACACCACCGATCTACATTGATCTGGGGGATTTAAAAGCTGGAGACCATACGATGCAGGTACAGATCCCACAGGGAGCACCTGAAGGAACAAGTTTCAGCAGCTGGAATGTGACAGGTACCTTGTTATTCGATTAATTAGTTTTTCATTGCTGTCATGTGCAATAGCATTATTGCACATGACAGCAATATTCCTTCGTTTTTAAGACAAAGATTAAAGAGGGTAAGCTGTCTCACTTTTTGTCTCCGATAATACAAAGTAGGTCTGTACGGTGTTTACTTGAGGTAATACGGCCAGTCGATGCCGCAGAAAAATATGATAAGCATCCATATCTTTGGTTGCTATACGTAACATAAAGTCGTAAGAGCCTGCCATTTGGTAACATTCCATCACCTCCGGGAATTTAGCCACCTCTTTTTCGAATTCATTCAATACTTCAAACGTGTGCGCCTTGAGAAAAACCTGGGAAAATGAGATTAACCCAATGCCTATCTTGTGGCGGTCCAAAATTGCCACCGTTTTTTTGATGTAACCCAACCGCTTTAGCTTTCTAACACGTTCATGAACAGCCGCAATAGATTTGTTGAGTTCAAAGGATAGCGCTTTGTTACTCATTGAGGCATCTTGCTGTAGGAGGCGCAATAATTTTACATCGATTTCATCCAATTCCATAATCTGAATATTTTCGGTACGGCTGTAAAAATACGCTATTGTTCTGAATTATTTATTGGTTTTTATGTCTTTTAATTTAATTTTTATTGAAATTATAATGATGTATTGAATATTATCTTGTCAATGGTCAATTTTGCAACAGAATAATCATTTATAAGAAATGGCTGAACAAGAATTATTAAGTGCGTGTTTGTCACCTGCGTTGGACAAGAGATTCAAGCATCTGTGGCGATTAGTTGGAAATACGCCGATGTTGGAACTACAGTATACTTACAAAGGTAAGCCGGGGCGAATTTTCGTGAAATGTGAGAACTACAATCTGACCGGTAGCATTAAGGATAGGATGGCTCTTTATATTCTATACAAAGCGTATATGAATTGTCAGATTCGCCCGACTGATGTCGTTATTGAAGCTACGAGTGGAAATACAGGGATTGCTTTTTCAGCAATCGGCAAAGCGCTTGGTCATCAAGTAAAGATTATTATGCCCAACTGGCTGAGTAAGGAGCGTACCGATATTATTCGAAGTATGGGGGCGGATATTCAGTTGATAAGCAGGGAAGAAGGTGGTTTTTTAGGAAGTATTCGTTTAAGTGAAGAGCTTGCTGCAAAAGGCGGTGTTTTTCTTCCACGGCAATTTGAGAATCAATATAATGCCGAAGCGCATGAGAAAACTACAGGGTACGAAATTGTAAAGCAACTGGAAGAACAGGGCTTAGTTGCCGATGCTTTTGTTGCTGGTGTGGGAACTGGTGGTACGGTAATGGGTGTGGGTAGAAGCTTAAGAAAAGTAAACCCAAATGTCCGTGTACATCCGCTGGAACCGGCAGAAAGTCCAACTTTGACTACAGGACATAAAGTAGGTTCACACCGTATTCAGGGAATATCGGATGAGTTTATTCCTGCTATTGTGGATTTAAATGAACTCGATACAGTGGTTTGTGCGAATGATGGTGATTCCATTATCATGGCGCAGAAACTATCGCGCCAGTTGGGATTGGCTGTTGGTATCTCTTCCGGAGCAAATGTAATCGGAGCGATTAAATTACAACAGGAGCTGGGTGATGAGGCTATTGTGGTGACGCTACTTTGTGATGATAACAAAAAATACCTAAGTACTGATTTGGTGAAAGACGAGCCGGTAAAAGAAGGATATCTTTCTACAGACGTTGATTTTTCGGGTTTTCAACCGATCTGTAGACTGCCAAATCCGGTATTTGGCGCTTAAAAAGATTTAGTTTCATATGTTTATAGTTAACTCGGGGAGTCTCTAGCTCCTCGGGTTTCATTTATTCAAAAACCAATATATACCTAAGAATAACACAAAATGAAAGTCAATTTCAAATTATTTATCCTTCTCATGTTGCTGATAGCGCCTGTGGCCATGTTTGCCCAAGCGGATACAACAACAAACAAGTTGGAGGGGCTTGAGTTTACGGATGGTACGATCAGTCCCGATTCACTATCTTTTGAGGAATCTCCGGATACCGTTACCGTAAAGGCCGACTCGAACAAGACCACAGTAGCGGCAGTAGCAACAGGTGAAAAAGCTGCTGGGGCAGAAAAGAAATCATTGTGGAGTATCTTTATTGCAGGCCTTATAGGCGGTTTTGCAGCATTATTGATGCCTTGTATTTTTCCGATGCTACCCCTGACGGTGAGTTATTTTACGAAACAGTCGGGAAGTCGTGCCAGTGGTATCAGTAAAGCCCTGTTGTATGGATTATTTATTATTGTGATTTATGTTGCTTTGGGGATGATTATCACGATCGCATTCGGATCTGATGCACTCAATGCGCTTTCGACTAACGGCATATTCAACTTCATTTTCTTTTTGTTGTTGGTTGGATTTGCGGCATCTTTTTTTGGTGCATTTGAAATTACTTTACCAAGCTCCTTTGTCAATAAAATGGATGCCAAATCAGATAAAGGTGGTTTGGTCGGCTTGTTCTTTATGGCCTTCAGCTTGTCATTGGTTTCATTTTCTTGTACAGGACCGATTATTGGGACGTTGTTGGTTGAGGCAGCTTCGAAAGGGGAAAGATTAGGTCCAGCAATTGGGATGTTGGGATTCTCCATTGCTCTGGCCATTCCTTTTGGTTTGTTCGCCATGTTTCCTTCCATGCTTAAATCCTTGCCGAAATCCGGTGGTTGGCTGAATAGTGTAAAAGTAGTCTTGGGATTTTTGGAACTCGCTTTAGCTTTGAAATTTTTATCCAATGTCGACTTAGCTTACCACTGGAACTGGTTGGATAGAGAGGTGTTTCTGTCGCTATGGATTGCTATTTTTGCTTTGATGGGTCTATACTTGATTGGCAAGATAAAGTTCTCTCATGACAGTGAGCTGAAATTCCTATCTGTTCCCAGAACGATCTTGGCAATTGTTGTTTTTTCCTTTGTGGTCTATATGGTGCCCGGTTTATGGGGGGCGCCTTTAAAATCGATTTCTGCTTTTTTACCACCATCGGCAACACAAGACTTTGATCTTTCTTCGGGTGTAAGTGCTGGTGCTGCTGTACATTCAGACGGGAAGGTGAAAAAATATGCTGAAATTTTTCATGAAAGAGGCACGCCAAAAGGATTCGATCCTTATTATGATTATGAACAGGCATTGGCTACAGCTAAAGAATTAAACAAGCCTGTTTTAATTGATTTTACGGGTTGGAATTGTGTCAATTGTCGTAAAATGGAAGCGAATGTTTGGACAGACCAAGCTGTGGCCAAATTACTAAAAGAAGAGTTTGTTATGGCTGAACTTTTTGTGGATGATAAGACCGAGCTGGCTGCCAATGAACAATTTGTTTCCAAATATAGCGGCAAAAAGATCAATACAATCGGTAAGAAAAATAGCGATTTTCAAGCTGCCACATTCGATAGCAATTCACAGCCACTGTATGTAATTGTCGATCCGACGGGCAAAAAACTGGTGCCTCAGAGCGGTGCCAACTACAATGTAGAAGAGTACAAGGCATTCCTGCAAAGTGGTGTGGATGCATTTAAACATAAAAACTAACCATCGTCATATTCTAATTTTATCCTCCTTGTTATGTGCAAGGGGGATTTTTTTTGATAAAATATCGCTTTTTGTGTCTCCAGGGCTTATGCAGTGGGGCTGTCTTCGTATTGTCTTCGTATTGTGTTCGTACCAGCTTCGGACGGGGACAATCTTGCAACATATATTGACCAAACCCTGACCAGATATTTCCTGTTCGGGGTCTGTTCAACAACTGTACAGCACCTGTTCAATATCTGTTGCTTGTCCGAAGCAGGTACGAAGCAGGTACGAATCTTTCCCCGAACCCTACCTGAGGTGAATGTGCCGCCCCCACCAAATAATCCAGGCTTTTCGCCGTCGCAGCCTTCATATCCGTCACTACCATTTTATTTTCCAACTTATCCTCCAGGTGGCGATGGTGGTGGTGGAGCTGATGTTGCGGAAGCATAAGGCAAAAAAAGAAGCCCTGTCATTTGTATGAACAGAGCTTCAAATTATACTATAAATTTATGGAAACTATTAGAAGTCAAATTTGACCCGAGCACGAATACCCCAGGCTGGTGCATCGACGTGATCAAGGTAATTTAGACGTTTTACGTAGTCTACACGTAATATTTTAAAGATGTTGGATAGACCGATACTAGCTTCCATATAAGGTTCTGAACCGAACGTATAGGAGCTTTGTGTGCCATCCGCATTGTGCTGCCAAGTGAATACCTTTGAACCATAGTTAGGGTCGTCGGGATTGTTTTCTTTACGCAGTCCACCGTATACTCCTTTGAAGCTAAATACCTCACGTAATTTAAGTTTTTTGATCAACGGAATCTTGTTCAAAAGGAAACCGTTCATATAATACTGCACGTTCAATGAGGCATTATGATCACTGACAAACTCAAGGAAGTTCATTAAGTTGTATGAATTTAATTGATAAGCATAGGTCTGATTGGCACGGTGGATCGTCAAGAAAGGGAAAGGGATCTCTTTACCGGCAATATAATTTCCTTCTGCGGTCACGTCGGCATAGCCAAATTGACTCAAATAAAAGCGCTTGAATGCACCAAGATTAAAGTTGTGGTAATTGTATTCACCCTTCGCTAATCCTTTGATTCCAGCGGTATAATTGAACGTGAAGATCGGATATTGATTGAATATAGGTGTCCGGTAAATCTTTCCTTGATAAAACTCTTCATGCGGAGCGTATCTGAAATTTACAGACACTTCGGTCGAGTTCAGTTCATTGAACAGTCTACTTTCATTGTTGGCATCAACCATTTGGTAAGTCAGACTTCCAGCAGGTGTTTGTCTGTTGATATTGAAAGCAGCGCCAATAGCCAGGTGATTTAAAAATTCTTTTTTATACTCTAAGCCATAATTTGTCTCATAGATGTAACGGTCGTTATCTCCGCGTTTGAAAGATAGCAAGAAGTTGTCTTCTTGAATAAATTCCAGTTTTTGTCCAGGAATCTTCGTATCCTTTTTATAAGAGGCCCTGATGTAGTGCATCGGGAAGGAGTATACTGATTTATTGTTGAACGCATAAGTTCCACTGAAAAAGTATTTCCATTTCTGATCTTTAAAACCATAGGCCGCATAAGTTTCAGCATAGAAACGCTTGCTTAACGATTCTGTCGTACGTCCGCCGACACGTAAACGGAAACCTTCTACGGGGTTAAAGCTATAGAATGTATTGACTGGGCCGATTTCAACTGGGCCAGCCTGTTTGTATCCTGACAGCAATAACGCGGCGATATCCATGAACGAACGGAATGAAGGGATCTTTTGTAATGTATCAATATTATGATAGATGTTCAGTTCGTTTTGCGCAAGGGCAAGCGGTCGTTGTGTTTCAAATAAGGATTTTGTCGCTTTCTTATTTTCGACGTTATAGGCAATAACCGTAGACGGACCATCATAGGTACTATCAGGTTGCTGAATGCCGACTTTGTAATTGTTGTAATCCACTGTTCGGCTTCCACGTATTCCCATGCCTTTTTCCGTTAAAGAAAAATCAATACCCAGGGTGCTTGTTTTTAGGTAGAAGCGACTTTTGCTGTCTTTCTCAAATTTAAGCTGTATCTGAAGGTCACGGACAAAGTTTAGATTAATGTCATCAGCAACAGTCATATTGGCGCCCTGCACGGCATAATTGCCGTCTAAAGTAACGTACAGTTGACCTTTGAATAACATGTCCGCCTTGTTGCGTGGAAAGAAGCTTAATTCGACCAACCAAGGTTGTACAGTCTTAATCGTATCCGTAATAAAAAACTTATAAAAAGTAGGTGCGGAGTTTGCAATCGGACTTAAGAACTGATTGGTAACCAATGAAATGTTGTTGTCATAAATATCAACTTGTTCGTACAATTTATTGAAATAGGCTGTCAGACCATCGTTGTCAATAAATCTTGGATCAAATTGCGCACGTTGGTCACCAAGGATATACTGTTTGGTTTTGCTTGGATCTTTACGGTAATATACCTTGGACATTTTTTCTTCAATGAAAGCAGGCAAAACATATTTGTTGGCAGTTTTAGCCGAGTCGTCCGTTTCAAAAAGAAATTGATAGTTTTTGAATATTTTTTTATTGACAAATTTCTCCGATAGATTGCTTAATCCTAAAGACATCTTCTCGTATTGGTCAAATTCAGCATATTGTTGCCCTGAAAGTCTGTTTTTTTCCTTATTCTCGATGACTTTTCGGATCAATGCGACAGCAGGATTATCTTTGTTGCTGTATTTTTTCTTTTTGGCCTTGACGACAACTTCTTCCAGCATGTTGTCCTGTTGATCCATCAGAATTTCTTTTGTTTGCGTGGCATCATTCGTAACAAAAGCGTCTTTGCTGTCATAACCAATGTAACTTGCTCTGATTTTTACATAAGATGTTGGAAAGACAAGTTTGTATTCACCATTTGCATTGGTCGATGTTGTGGTTCCAGCAGAAGCCGGTGCGCCAACAACGGCTACGGTAGCATAGGGTATAGGATTCTTGGTCTTTGCATCTCTAACGGTGCCGGTTACGGTTTTGTTTTGGGCAAAAGCCATAGACACCGTTAGCACGAGCGTTATCGAAAAAAAGAGTTTAGTTATGAAGGTTGTTGCGTTTATTTTAGCTCTCATTATATTGCTATAATCTTGAAAATTCAAAATTGTTTTCCTGTTTCTACTTTATTTTTGACTTTATAGGTATTAAAATCAAAAAATCAGTGAACAAAGGAAATAAAAAATTAAGAATAATTAAAATTTTATTGTAATGTAATAAAGGAAAGTAATCGAATTACATTTCTTTGTAAACAGTTGTTTATTAGGTTTTTATGTTAAATTATTGATTTGGGTCAATAAATTTTACATTACATTTTGACTTGGCGATGATTTTCCGCTGCTTTATTTGCTGACTTTTGTAACGATATAGTCAGCGCTATCAAAAATCTGGCTCGATTTCGAAGGTCATTTCTTGCTTGGAACGAGGATGAATAAAGGTAATTGAAGCTGCGTGGAGGTGTAATCTATTGGCTTTTCTGCCATAGAGATCGTCACCAACAATAGGTGTATTTAGGCCATTTGGATGAACGGCATGCATGCGAAGCTGGTGGGTGCGGCCAGTCAAGGGGTAAAACCTGACCCTCGTTTGATTATTCGCTATCGCAATTTTTTCCCATTTTGTCTGCGCTGGCTTGCCATAAGTATAGCAGACCATTTGCCGGGGTCTATCATCCAGATCTACGCGAAGTGGGAGATCGATCAAACCTGATGCGGCTTCGATAATACCATCCAGTAAAGCAATGTATGTTTTTTTGATGGTATGTTGTATAAATTGATCCTGAATAAATTTATGCGCCTCTTTGTTTTTGGCAACAACCAACAAGCCGGATGTAGACATGTCGAGGCGGTGGATAATAATCGGTCCCGCATTTGGGTAGCGTTGAAGAATACGGTTGTAGACCGAATCCTTTACATATATTCCGGGGACAGACAGAAATTCGGCCGGTTTGTTGATAATGATGATATCCTCATCTTCGTAAATTTGAGGAAGTGCTATATCCAAAGTCGTTTCCTGTTGCATGGGATTGGGATCTACGACCAAGCCTTCGAGCATATACCCTAAAATCGGTTCACATTTTTTGCGGCAGGCAGGGTAGTAGTTTTTGTGCCTGCGTATTTCAGATGCAGGTGAGCAGCCCCACCAGAATTCGGCCAGAGCAAGGGGTGTTAACTGGTTTTCATAAGCATATTGCAGCAATTTTGGCGCTGCACATTCCCCCGATCCGGCAGGCGGTGTTGTGCGGTCAAATTCATCGAATATGCCGACTACATTTTTGTGTTGCCCTTTTGCGTTGCGAAAATTATATTGTTCGAAAAGCTGTTTTTGAAGATTTCCTGAGCGCATTTTACGTTCCTCTTTTAGCGCAGTAATCGTCGATAGCAATTGGTGTAAATGGTTACTTTCTGTCTCCAGGGCCAAATGCATTTCATATTGAAAACGTTGAAGCTGTTGTTTGTCTTTTAAACTCTGGCTCCGCATGTCTTCCATCAATAACTCGTACTCCGCATCCGATAAAGTGACCTTCAATTTTGTACGGGTTTCTTTGCGTTCCTTCTTTTGAATTCTCAATTTCGATTTTAGTTCATCGAGTGATTTATCCCATCCGTTTTTTAATAGACCAAGATTACGTTGGGCGTTTGCCAGCTCTTCACTTGCTTCAAGATTTTCTATTTTTCGGTTCAGCGCATTGAGATGCACCTCTTCGTTTAGGAAAAAACTGTTTTCTTCCAACATATCGAAGATGGGAGGTACAAAATGCCGGTGTTTGTTGCTTCCGGCCAGTTTTCCCGAAACAGCGGCAAGGTAGCCAAGCTCATTATGTTGGTTTCTGACAACCAGTACACCGAACATTTTTCCAATAGCGAGTCCCTCCACGGCGGCGTCTAGGCCAAAATTGTGGGTCCAATCGCTTTGGGTTTCGATGTAGTATTGGAGTTCTTGTGCGGCAGTGACGGCAAGGGGGTGCGGTTCATAGCAAAATGGAAAAGTAAATCGTATCGGAAGTTCAATAGCTGAAATATCCTGTTTGAATTGATGAAAATATGTATTGTTGTCCATTTTGTCCGCAGCGCTCCCTCAAAATAAAGATGTTCGCAAAAATACAACATTATGTGCTTTAAATAATAGCTTGATCGATTTTTGTTTAAAATGTTTCGTATATAAGATACTGTTTAGGTTTAATTGCTGTCGACAAAGATCAAGGTCACTCCAGCTTCGGTATTTTCATTTTTTCAGTATAGCAAACTCTTTGCAGCTATACGATATACAAGTCGGTTTTGGCATAATGGGTTGAGGTAATTATTGTGAATTTGAGTGGCTTTTTATTTGGTTTTTACCGCATTTTTGGGTAAATTTAACTAAGCATTTAAAACATATAGTTAACAAAAGAATATACATATGAAAACTTCAATTGGAATTAAAGATGCGGACTTGAAAAAAGTTGCAAAGTTGCTAAATGTGCTGTTGGCAGATGAACACATTATCTACATGAAAACGCGCAACGCGCATTGGAATGTGGAAGGTGCGGATTTTCATGCTGCTCACTTATTTTTGGAATCACAATACGATGAACTAGCTGAAGTGATCGATGAAGTAGCAGAACGTGTACGTACTTTAGGGCATTATGCGGTAGGTACCTTTGATAAATATTTGAAATTGACTCGTTTAACGGAGTCTACTTCAGAAAAAACCGACAGTCAGTCCTATTACAAGGAATTGTTGGCTGACCATGAATCTATAGCGATGTCAATTCGTGCCGATATTTCCGTGGTTGAAGGAACTGCAGATAATGGTACGGAGGACTTTTTGGTCGGATTATTAGAAAAGCATGAGAAGATGGCTTGGATGCTTCGTGCGCATTTCATTAAGTAAGCTGTAGAACTTTATCCACAGGTATTGAAAAAAATCCCGTCTATCCCGATAGGCGGGATTTTTTTTTGTGTTTTGTTGTCAGCGCAGGATTAATTTTCTATCTTAAAGAGGAATTAAGCCTTCAGAAACTTTTTAACATATTACAACTATGCTTGAAGACGACAACCTAAATCAAACCACACTAAATGAGGAGGAAAATGATGGTACTTTGGAGAGTATGCATCATGTGAATAATCCGGTATTGGATTTACCTAAAATTGAAAAGAAATACCTTGAAACCATAGTAGCCCACAATCAAAACGATAAGTCCTATTATTTTTCTGACGGCAAAGCCAAGGTAGAAATTAAGATCGTCACGGACGAGATCGTCAGGGTTCGGCTGGCTCCACAAGGGACTTTTTTGGAGGATTTTTCCTATGCCTTGGCCAAGAAAGATCATCGTGTTAGTATACATCAATGTAAGGAAGAGACTGACCATTATCTGGTTCATACGAATACAATTTCTTGTAAGATCAATAAGAATGACTTTTTGATTTCTTTTGCTGATCGTTCAGGGAAGCTGTTTAACGCTGATTTGGCACCGATGCACTGGGAGGAAAATCCTGATTTTGGAGGGTACTATGTATATAGCACGAAAGTGGCCTTTGAAAATGAAGCTTTTTATGGACTTGGGGACAAGGCCACTAAATTGAATCTGAGAGGTAAAAGGCTTAAAAACTGGAATTCAGATACCTATGCTTTTGCTTACGATCAAGATCCATTGTATAAAACTATTCCATTTTACATCGGCTTAAAAGATGGTGAGGCCTATGGGATTTTCTTTGACAATACCTTTAAAACGTATTTTGATTTCGCTGCGGAAGATCCGGGAAAAACAAGCTTTTGGTCCGAAGGCGGGGAACTGCAGTACTATTATATCCATGGTCCGCATATTATCGATGTTATCCGTCGTTATCATACGTTGACAGGTACGCATTACCTGCCACCCTTGTGGGCAATTGGCTACCACCAGTGTCGTTGGAGCTACTATCCCGAAGCGAATGTCCGGAAGGTTGCTGAGGAGTTTCGGAAGCGACAGATTCCATGTGATGCTATTTACCTAGATATCGATTACATGGAAGGATACCGCTGTTTTACCTGGAATAAACAGTATTTTCCTAATCCTAAAAACATGATCAGCGATTTGGCCAATGATGGTTTTAAAACCGTGGTGATGATCGATCCGGGTATTAAGGTTGATGAGAACTACTGGGTGTTCAGGGAAGGAAAAGAGAATAAATATTTTTGTCGTCGAGGGGACGATTATTTTATGGAAGGATTTGTGTGGCCCGGACGTTGTCAATTTCCTGATTTTACCAATCCGGAGGTTCGCCAATGGTGGGGCACATTATACCAGGGGCTTGTGGAAGATGGTGTTGCAGGCTTCTGGAACGATATGAATGAGCCGGCGGTATTTGGCCGCGGAACATTCCCCGACGATGTACGTCACCAATACGACGGCCATCGGGGGTCACATCGTAAGGCACATAATGTCTATGGCATGCAGATGGTCCGTGCTACCTATGATGGCTTAAAGAAATTGTATAAAAATAAGCGCCCATTTACCATTACCCGAGCGGCTTATGCGGGTACACAACGTTATTCGTCGGTTTGGACCGGCGATAATCTGGCGAGTTGGGAACACCTCAAGCTGGGAACCTTGCAATTGCAGCGTCTATCGACTTCGGGGATGTCCTTCTGCGGAACAGATATCGGTGGATTTACGGGCGAACCCGACGGCGAGTTATTTACACGATGGATGCAATTTGGCGTTTTCTCGCCCTTTATGCGTGTGCATTCTGCCGGCGATACCCGCGACCGGGAGCCCTGGAGTTTTGGGGAAGATTGGGAAAAGATCAATCGGAAATTTATCGAACTCCGGTATAAGTTGTTGCCGTATATCTATACCTGTTTCTGGGAGCAGACCAAGTATGGTTTTCCAATATTACGCCCGATTTCCATGGTCGAGCAGCATATACCGACCAACTGGCAACGTGAGGAGGAATTCTGTTTTGGGGATAAAATATTGGTTTCCCCGGTATTGCAGCCAGGACAGAAAAGCAAGATTGTCTATCTACCCGAGGGCACTTGGTTCTATTATTTCAATAATGAAATCTACGTGGGCGGTAAGGAACATACGGTCGCCACGCCGATTGATGAAATGCCGATTTTCATTCGCGGGGGATCTGTTATCCCTGAATACCCGGTGATGCAATATACTGGTGAAAAGAAAATTGAGGAGCTACAGCTCAATGTTTACTTCGCAGAAGGCGTAACCCGTTCGTATGTGTATTCAGATCATGGCGACACCTTTGCGTATGAGCAAGATATTTATCTTGAAAAATGCTTTACGGTTTCGGGGCTCAAAGAATCCTTGTCGATCAAACAAACACGAGATGGACTTTTTACAGAGCGATACGAAGAATATAAACTACAGTTGATCGGCCTGCCATTTCAAGTGAAGAAGGTGAAGACTGATGGTATTGATACAAAAGTACAAGTAGATGAAAAGGGGCGGTATTGGATTAATGTCGCACGAGAATTTGATAACATATTGATAGAGGGTTAAACATGGCCAATCAAGTAATTCCGCACAGTCTCTTTTCTGAATTTGATGTGGCCTTATTCCAGTCGGGTAAGCACTTCAAATTGTATGAAAAGTTTGGTTCACATGAACTGGAAGTCAATGGCGAAAAAGGCGTTTATTTTGCAGTTTGGGCTCCAAATGCAAAATCGGTATGCGTCACAGGTAACTTCAATTTTTGGGATAAGGAGCATCACGCGCTCTTTGTGCGCTGGGATGGTAGCGGAATCTGGGAAGGGTTTATTCCGGGGCTTGGCAATGGAGAGACATATAAATATGTTATCCAGACCTATACTGGTGAGCAACTCGAGAAAGGTGATCCGTTTACCTTTCGGTGGGAAGTTGCTCCAAAGACTGCTTCCGTTGTTCATTCGACCTGGTACGAGTGGCAGGATAAGCAATGGATGCAGGAGCGTGCCGTTAAAAATAGGCTGGATCAACCCTGGTCGGTCTATGAGGTACATTTAGGGTCCTGGTCGCGGGATCCGGAAAGTCCGGATACTTTGCTCAACTACCGCGAAATCGCCGTGGCACTTGTATCTTATGTGAAGGAAATGAATTTCACGCATGTGGAGTTTATGCCTTTAATGGAGCATCCCTATTATCCTTCGTGGGGATATCAGATAACAGGTTATTTTGCGGCAAGTTCGCGTTATGGTTCGGCACAAGATCTCATGTATCTGATTGAGGAGCTGCATGCCGCCGGAATAGGCGTATTGTTGGATTGGGTTCCTTCGCATTTTCCGGGTGATGCACATGGTCTTTATCGCTTTGATGGCACGAGCTTATACGAACATGAAGATCCCAGGAAAGGGTTTCATCCCGATTGGCAATCCTATATTTTTAACTATGGGCGAAATGAAGTGCGTTCTTTTTTGATCAGTAATGCATTTTATTGGTTGGATCGTTTTCATATCGATGGACTTCGGGTCGATGCGGTAGCTTCTATGCTGTATTTGGATTATAGTCGAAATGCAGGCGAGTGGATTCCCAATGAATTTGGAGGAAATGAGAATCTCGAAGCTGTACAATTTTTAAAAGAGCTGAACGAAGCCGTTTACGGACATTTTCCACATGTGCAGACAATCGCCGAAGAATCTACTTCTTGGCCGAGTGTCAGTCGGCCAACGTATGCTGGTGGATTGGGGTTCGGAATGAAATGGATGATGGGCTGGATGCATGATACGTTGGATTACTTTAAAGAGGATCCGATTAACCGCAGTTATCATCATGATCGACTCACCTTTGCGACAGTATATGCTTTCCATGAGAATTTTATGCTGCCGTTGTCACATGATGAGGTGGTTTACGGAAAGCAGTCCCTAATTTATAAAATGCCAGGCGATGAATGGCAAAAGTTTGCCAACTTGAGAGCATTGTACCTCTTTATGTATACTTTTTCGGGAACAAAATTGCTGTTTATGGGCGGTGAATTTGGGCAGACTTCAGAGTGGAATGTAAACCAATCGCTTGATTGGCATCTTCTGGAGTTTGCGCCTCATCAGGGGATGAAAAGATTTGTAGCCGATCTGAACGCGGTTTATAAAGCTCAACCAAGTCTTTACCAAAAGGCTTTCGATGCTGCAGGTTTCGAATGGATAGATGCCGGTGATCGTGAAAATTCGATTGTGGTCTATTGGCGAAAGGGATTTGACTCCTGGGATGATACGGTTGTTGTACTTAACTTAACGCCTGTTGTTCGCGAACATTTCCGTATTGGTTTACCTTACGCCGGTGAATGGGAAGTGCTGCTGAATTCGGATGATTTGACTTATTTTGGTTCAGGTATACATCATCCCGTTGTCCATAGTGAGCACCTGCATTGGATGAACCAAGTACAGTCTGCACAACTTCATTTGCCTCCGCTTGGCGGATATATTCTGAAAAGAAAGAGCGTGGTAAAGGAAGTTGATCCAATTAAACAAAGCGAGCGTATCCCTGTATAAAATCTTGTTATTAAATCTCATGCTGTAAAAGAAGAATGAAAGTATTTCACTTGAGTGTAGAATGTTATCCCGTGGCCAAAGTAGGTGGTCTCGCGGATGTGGTGGGAGCGCTGCCCAAATACCAAACCAAGCTGGGGTGGGAGGCGGCGGTTGTCATGCCCTGGTATGATCGTCCTTTTGTTAGGGATCATGCTTTTAGCCTAGTTCATGAAGGTACTTTTTATCAAGGATCTGAATTGCTGAGCTACGGCGTTTATAAGGAAGATCATCAGGTACTCGGTTTTGAGCTCTACTTGATTAAGATTCCTGGCAAACTCGATCGGCAGGAGGTGTATTGTTATCCCGATGAAGGCGAACAGTTTATCGCCTTTCAACATGCTGTATTGGCTTGGTTTAAAGATAAAGCTATAGTACCTGATATCGTGCATTGCCACGACCATCATGTCGGTTTGATGCCTTTTTTGATGAAGTATAGCAATGACTATAATTTTCTTGCCGACGTTAAAACGGTAGCCACCGTGCACAATGGGCAATATCAGGGCTGGACACATTGGAGCAAAGCCATTCTGTTGCCTGCTTTCGATAGCTGGAAATGGGGATTATTGGACTGGGATGGTTTAATTAACCCGCTTGCAGCCCTAATTAAATGTTGTGATGCTTACACAACGGTATCTGAAGGCTACCTGGAAGAGCTTTATGTGGAAGCAAATGGCTTACAGCATCTATTTTATGATGAGCGAAATAAATCTGTCGGTATTGTCAATGGAATTGACTGGGAAATCTGGGATCCCAAAATTGATTATACTCTGCTCGAAAACTATGATGTTATACAAGCTTTTTCCGGCAAATTGAAAAATAAAGAGGCTTTAGCGAAGCAGTATAAAATCAATCCAGATCGACCACTGCTTGTTTTTATCGGCCGATTTGCAACAGAAAAAGGAGCGGATTTACTACCCGAGATAATTTTGGATTTGACGGAGAAATATCGCGATAGATTAAGTATATTTATACTGGGTGCCGGAGACCCAGCGATCCAGTCGCGTGTGAAATCACTCGTCGATGATGGAATTGATAATTTTGATGTGTTCTTTGGTTATGATGAAAGCCTTGCTCATTGGCTTTATGCCAGTGCGGATTTTCTTTTAATGCCTTCCCGTGTTGAGCCCTGTGGGCTTAATCAGCTCTATGCGATGAAGTACGGTACATTGCCGATCGTGCATCAGGTGGGGGGATTAAAAGATACGGTAATCGATCTGAAAAATGATGGCTACGGTATAGGTTTTGATAGTTTGACAATCACTGAAATTAGTGCAGCGATTGTTCGGGCTATAAATTTTTACGACAGTAAAAAGCAGTTTGAGGAGAATCAACGTAAAATGATGCAGTTGGATTTTTCTTGGGATAAATCTGCAGCGAAGTATATAAGTCTATATAACCAAATAATGTAATTTGATATGTCACGTCATAATGTAGTAGCTATCGTCTTGGGCGGAGGAAGGGGCTCACGTCTGTATCCATTGACCGATCAACGGTCTAAGCCAGCGGTTCCCATTGCCGGGAAATATCGCTTGGTGGACATTCCCATCTCGAATTGTCTTAATTCGGGTTTTAACAAGATTTTTGTGTTGACACAATTCAATTCTTCGTCACTCAACTCCCACATTAAGAATACCTACAACTTTAGTATTTTTAGTAAGGGCTTTGTTGATATCCTGGCTGCCGAACAGACCAATGATGGCGATAAATGGTTCGAGGGTACGGCAGATGCCGTGCGGCGATCGTTTCGGAAGCTGGCTAGTATTGATTATGACTATGTACTGATTTTATCGGGGGATCAGCTGTATCAAATGGATTTTGATGCCCTGGTTGACTTTCATGTCGAAAACGAAGGCGACCTGACCATTGCGACTATTCCAGTAAACGCCAAAGATGCCACTGGTTTTGGAATACTGAAATCAGATGAAAAGAATCACATTACCTCTTTTATTGAGAAGCCGAATAGTGAGCAGCTGGTGGACTGGAGTTCAGAAGTGAGCGACCATTTAAAGGGTGAGGGTAGGGAATACCTGGCTTCTATGGGTATTTATGTTTTTTCAAAAGGCGTCCTGAAACGTATGCTTGAAGAGAATCGCGGAATGGATTTTGGAAAAGAAATTATTCCCGATGCAATTGATACGAATAGGGTCCTTAGCTATCAATTTGAGGGTTATTGGACAGACATCGGTACCATAGGTTCTTTCTATGAGGCCAACATTGGTTTGACTGATAATATTCCGGCCTTTAATCTGTTTGATAAAAATACGGTTTTCACCCGTCCAAGGATGTTGCCACCTTCTAAAATTTCGGGTACAACATTGATCAATTCTGTCATTTCGGACGGCTGTATTATCCAAGCGGATAAAATAGACCGTTCCGTCGTGGGGGTTCGTTCGCGGATTGGTACAGGATCTGTGGTGCGCGGTACATATATGATGGGGTCTGACTATTATGAGGATCTCGTCGATATGGAGGATGCAAAGCGGAAAAATATACCTGTGGTGGGTGTTGGAGAACGCTGTTATATTGAGAATGCTATTTTGGATAAAAATTGTCGTATCGGCAACGATGTCCGGATCAATGGCGGACCTCATTTGCTGAATGCCAATCATCCTACCTATACCATTTGTGATGGCATTGTTGTTATCAAAAAAAATGCGGTTATTCCAAACGGAACAACAATAGGATTGACAAGCCTATAAAATTTATAGAACAAGGGAGATAATATATTGTTATCATTGCAAGTTATTCTAATGGAAGTATCGGGAAATACGGCTAATCTACAGGTTCAATTTACGGGTAGGTAGTCAAATAATTGTTTCATGGTACTGTCTTTGCTGGCAAAGAGCATTTTAATATAATGAAATCGTATGCAATTGAGACAGGTTATCTCCCTTTTTTTTATACTGTTTGTCTTTGTAGGTTGTGATACCTCATTGATGGTTCAAGGTAGTGGTGTCTTGCGTGACGCCTCGCGTAGATTTGAACTTCGTAACGGCAATCGAACAGTCGTTTACATTCCAATGCGGCATCTGGGTACACGTGTGTACTATGATCAAATCCAGCGTGCTGTAGATTCTCTTCAACATTCGGGCTATGTTGTTTTTTATGAAAGCATCGCTTATCAGGTGGATAGTGCGGCACAACGTGATCTATATGACCGCAAATTTAGAAAGCTTACAGGCAATCGGCTAGGGTTGCAGCAATGTATTGAAATACCGGGCGATACCTCCCGGGTTCTTCGGGCGCCCATGTACCGTAAACTGGGGCAGCGAATCATTAGTCAGCCCGATTATTCCTTTTTTCTGGTGAATTATGAAACGGCGGTAAATGCGGATATTCCCAAAAATAAATTGCTTGACGAGTTTGAATACCTGTATGGTGCGATCAACCTGGATGATTGTGATTACAAAACACCGCTCCAGGAACCTTATTCCTGCAAACCTATAAAAGCAGCATTAAAAAACAAATTTGATAAAGAATTTGTCATGAAAAAAAGGGAAGAGAACCTGGCTTCGTTAGTTGCTGACGCTCCACAGCAAAAGATTTTAATCTTATTTGGAACCTCACATTTTAAAGGCTTTTTGCGTAATTTGCAGGCTCGGGATCCCAAATGGATACAGATCAAATAATATGCTAGGAAAACTATTCATTGTACTGCTTATACCAGTAACCATTTATGTTGTTTATTACCTGTTAAATCGTACAGCCAAAAATAGCAAAGCCATTAAACGTGTATTAAGCGACGAAGGCAAGGAAATTCTAGAAAAAGAAGTTGCCTATTACCGCAATCTGTCCACTGCGGACAAAGCGGAATTTGAAACCCGCTGTTTAAAATTTTTGGATACGGTCAAGATTGAAGGTGTGGGTGTAGCGGTTGAGCTGAAAGATTATATGATGATTGCCGCCAGTGCAATTATTCCAATATTTGCCTTTAAGAAATGGACTTATCCCAATTTGACCAATATTATGGTTTATCCTTCCCAATTCAATACAGCCTATGAATTTGAAGGCCATGCTGACCGCAATATTATGGGTATGGTGGGTGAGGGAGCCATGAATGGACAAATGATATTGTCTAAATCGGCACTGGAGTATGGCTTTAAGAATCCAAACGATGGACAGAATACAGCGATACACGAATTTGTGCACTTGATCGATAAAACCGATGGCACAGTGGATGGCATTCCCACACATTTGATGGATAAAGCTTCAGTCATTCCTTTTATGAATCTGATACGGGAAGAAATTACCAAGATAAAAGAAAATAAATCTGATATTGATGTATATGGCATGACCAATCCAGCTGAGTTTTTTGCGGTTGCGTCTGAATATTTCTTTGAGAACCCTGCGAAATTCAAGACCCATCATGCCGAGCTCTATAAAGCACTTTCTGAAATTTTTGAACAAAGTTAGTTATAGATAAATAAAATTTTAGTATTTTTAAGGCAAACAGAAGTTGTTTGCCTTTTTTCTGCGAGCACCCTGCTCCTGGGCTGGAAAGAAGATCATCGCTTCGCTAAAGTTTTGTTAATTATAACTGTTATGCCTAAAACTACAATTTATTCTTCTATTGCCCTGGCTTGTATGCTATTTTGTGGCAGTAATCCGGGATTTTCCCAGCAGCGTTTTGCTACAGGGACAACATTTACTGAAATGGCCGATCCCACAAAGGATACTTTATCCAACTGGTCGAATGTTAAAACCGGCCTACATGCTTCGTTTGTATCGATAGACAAACGTTATCCCAAATCTGTTAATCCAAATCTGACAACACAACGTACAGCGGCTGTGGATGCTTGGAAAGGTGAACAAGTATCGGCGCAAGTATTGTTATGGACCAGTGCTGCCGCAGCAGATGTTGCTGTATCGGCAAGTGAATTAAAGTCTACAACAGGCAAGGTGATCGGTAGCGATGCGGTACAAGCACGTTTTGTTCGTTATGTCATGACTGACGAATTTGCAAGTGGTTGTGGCCATCGTAAACCAGAAGATTTTAAAGCTTCTCTTTCGGCAGATATGTTGGATGATCTGAAAAGCTATGACCTTGAAGCTAAGAAAGTCCGTCCTGTATGGATTACCGTAAAGGTTCCCAAGGAAGCTGCTGCTGGACAATATAAAACGACAATTTCGGTTAAGCAAAATGGTCAGGTAAAGGAACAGTTACAACTTACGGTCAATGTGCAAAATCATGTGCTGCCACCTGCATCCCAGTGGACTTATCATTTGGATCAATGGCAACACCCTTCTGCTGTGGCTCGGGTCAATAATGTAAAAATGTGGAGCGATGAGCATTTTGAAGCGTTGAAGCCTACCATGAAACAACTTGCAGCTGCAGGGCAAAAAGTGATTACTGCGACTTTAAATAAGGATGCCTGGAACGTACAGACGTATGATCCTTATGCGGATATGATCACCTGGAAGAAGGCAAAAGACGGTTCCTGGACCTACGATTATACTGTTTTTGATCGGTGGGTAAACTTTATGATGGACCTGGGTGTCAACAAACAGATCAATTGCTATTCGCTTTTACCATGGAATAACGAGGTCCATTATTTTGATGAAAGTAAAAATGAACTGGTCAATGTTATTGCGAAGCCCGGTACAGCTATATTCGAGGAACTATGGACGCCTTTCTTAAAGGATTTTAGTAAACACATTACCGCAAAGGGCTGGTTAAAGATTACCAATATTGCGATGGATGAAAGAGGCCGGGAGGAAATGGATCCAGCAATAGCATTGTTGGAAAAAGTAGCGCCCGAATTTGGTGTTGCATTTGCAGATAATCACAAAAGCTACCAACGCTATCATAAAAGTACCGATATCAGCGTTGCCGCTGGAGATCCTTTTGATCAGAAAGATCTCATTGAGCGACGTAAAAAAGGGTATATCACGACATTTTATGTTTGCTGTTCGGACGAATTCCCAAATCAATTCACGTTCTCGGATCCAGCAGAATCCACCTATATGGCTTGGTATGCGCTAGCGGCAGGCTTCGATGGAGCATTACGTTGGGCATTTAACTCCTGGGTGAAAGATCCGCTGCATGATTCAAGGTTCCGTACATGGCCAGCGGGAGACACTTATATTGTTTATCCACAAGGAAGAAGCTCTATCCGTTATGAACGTATGTTGGAAGGTATTCAAGATTATACCAAAGTCGGCATTCTTAAAGCAAAGTTGGAGAAGTCAAAAGATCAAGCTAACCTAGCGAAGCTAAATGCAAAAATTGCAAAATTGAATACCGCTAAACGTTATGCGGACTGGAACAAAGATCTCAATGATGCAAAGCGTTTTGTCGATGAATTGTCGCGACAAATCAACTAAGGATTTATTAAGTCTATAATTTTAAAAAAGCTGCTTCAATCAATTTGAAGCAGCTTTTTTGTTGATTATAATCTTTTTCTATTTAAGTGCAGCGGATTGTTGGCTGAAATTTTCGGCGCAGTGTATCCTTGCTTCCCGTTGAGGCTATCCTTGCACATGCGATCATTTTATACGCTTGGGTAATACAGTATTGTTCAGGTAATATCCCAAACCATTACGCTAAATTATTGTTGTTATTAAGTGGCGATAACATAATTTGCATAAGGTCGCTGTCACAAAATCTTAAATTATAGTATAGGTATGAAAAATGTAGCACACCAGATTGTGGGTCTTTTAAAGGATGCGGGAATTCAGCGTATTTATGCCGTAACGGGCGATAGTTTAAATTTTTTCAACGAAGCTGTTCATGCAGATGGAACGATGCAATGGATCCATGTAAGACATGAGGAAGTGGGGGCATTTGCCGCAACGGCAGAGGCTGATTTGCACGGGATCGCCTGTTGTGCGGGAAGCAGTGGACCAGGACATGTGCATCTGATCAATGGGGTTTATGAAGCACACAAGACACGGGTACCCATGCTTGTGATCGCATCAACATGTGCTACATATGAATTTGGAACCGATTATTTTCAAGAAACAAATCCAATCAAATTGTTTGATGATTGTTCTTGCTACAATCAAATGATCACTCGGCCAGAGCAGGTGCAACGTATGGTGCAAAATGCATTACAACAGGCTATCTCTAAACGGGATGTTGCGGTTATCGGTTTGCCTGGTGATGTATCAGAAATGGAAGCGGTTCAAATGAATACCTCAACCAAGGTGTTTTTTACCGAGCCGCAAATTAGACCTTCGGAGATGGAAATTGGGCGATTAGCACAATATATCAATCAAGCAGAAAAGATAACCTTGTTCTGTGGTGTGGGAGCCAAGAAAGCACAGGAGCAAATTGTAGCGTTATCACAAAAGATACATGCGCCGGTGGGTTATTCATTTAAAGCAAAGTTGGATATTCAACGCGACAATCCCAATGAAATTGGCATGACCGGACTTTTGGGCATGGCGTCGGCATTTCAAAGTATGCATCATTCGGACCTCATTTTACTTTTGGGGACTGATTTTCCTTATAAAGATTTTATCCCGACCAACAAAACCATTGTCCAGATTGATATTGAAGGTGAAAAGCTTGGTCGCAGATCCATCGTAGACTATGGGCTTGTAGGCGATATTGAACATACCTTAAAAGCGGTATTGCCTTTTGTGGAAGCGCGTTCGGATACAAAATTTCTGGAGAAGCAGCTTGCATCCTATGCAAAGGTCAAGGAAGATCTCATGACTTATGTGGACGATTCGGGCAGTGAATGCGCGATACAGCCTGAATTTGTTGCGCATACCATTGATCAAAAAGCCAGTGATGATGCGATTTTTCTACTTGATACCGGGATGTGCTGTGTGTGGGGAGCACGTTATATTAATCAGCGAAAGGATCGTATCATGCTGGGGTCTTTTAACCATGGGTCTATGGCTAATGCCATGCCAATGGCTATTGGAGCGGCATTGACACATCCTGAACGTCAGGTTATTGCTTTTTGTGGTGACGGGGGACTATCCATGTTGTTGGGGGATCTCGCAACAATAAAACAATATAACTTACCGATTAAAATCATCGTCTTTAACAACCGTGCACTTGGTATGGTTAAATTGGAAATGCAGGTGTCAGGTCTGAAAGATCAGGAAACCAATATGGTCAATCCAGATTTTGCGATGATCGCGCAAGCGATGGGAATACGCGCATTTACGGTGACTCAGCCCCAAGAGGTGGATGCTGTTATCACTGAAGCTCTTGGCATGACGGATGAGCCTGTCCTGATCGATATATATACCAATCCCAATGCATTGGCTATGCCGCCCAAGATATCCTTCAGTCAAATGAAAGGGATGACAGAAAGTATGGCAAAATTAATGTTGTCGGGTAATTTTGAAGAAGTATGGGATACCATTAAGTCGAACTATAAACATTTGAAATCGCTTTAATCACTTGTGATATTCGAATTGTTAAACATATTAAAAGCCCCTCGAAGCATAACAGCGGAGGGGCTTGTTTTGTGTTAAAAGTGACTTGAATGTGTGGCTGTCAGACCATAATATACTGATCAGCGGATAGTCGAAATTTGGAGGAAAATGTTATCTCAACATTGACGTTGAACAAACCAAAGACTTTTAAGTAATTCTTCTTTACAGCGTCTGAGTTTTTCAACTTTGGATTCGGAAGAAATGGTAACTTGCTCTTTAACAATAATAGCCAAGTCTGTTTCAATGGACAATTTTGTGAGTGATGTACATCCACTATCAAATTTCTTAAAGCTTACATCTTTCATACTAATATTGGTTAAGAATTCCTGAATTTTATAGAGTACAATTTACTAATAAAAATTAGCTTTACAATAAGCTAGCAATAATTTTATTGTTACTAAATTGTTTATTTTTAATAGCTTATATCGTGCTAAAATAGCCTAGTGCTATCTAACTTATAAACAATATTTGCTTGCTTTTTGTTTTCTGAATTTTAAATTTTTAAATGTTAGTTATTTAAAACAAAATTTCTTTTGAATTGCTATCTATACTATCAAACAAAAAAACACGATGAGAATAAGAAATTTTGGATTTATAGTGTTGCTGTGTTGTGCTGCCTGCCATCAGGAACAAAAAAAACAGGATGCTTCCACGAAACTCAATGACACTGTTCAGCGTACTCAACCTTCGGATACCGGGAGGTTTCTTACAGGAAAGAGTACGTATCAATACCTTAAAAATGGCGATACCATTTCATTATCAATCACTGTTGATGGAGAAAAGGTTCAGGGTGATCTAAGCTATGCCTGGAAGGAAAAAGATCGTAATAAGGGACATATTGATGGTGTATTGAAGGGGGATATTTTAACTGCCGATTATACTTTTTCTTCTGAGGGACAGGAATCCGTCCGCCAGGTAATATTTAAACTATCCAAGGAGCGTGCACTGGAAGGTTATGGTGCGATGGAGGAGAAGGCTGGAAAAATGACTTTTGCCGATCCTAAAAAGATAGCTTTTGATGAGAAATTCGCCTTAGAAAATTTAGCGAAGCGCCAATGAGATCAGCTTGGGAATAAAAATTAAGAGGCCGATCAATAGTGCACTGATGCTGCTGATCATCACTGCCGCTGCGGTGACATCTTTTATCTTTTTTATGTTTGGATTATCTTCAGGACAGATAAAGTCGGCTATATTTTCCAATGCGGTATTTAACAATTCACAGACAAATACAAAACCAATGGAAAAGAGTACAGCAATCCATTCGTGGGTACTTATGTGAAGCACAAATGACAGGGTAATGGCAATAATGGCCGCTATACAATGCACCCTGAAATTATGTTCTTCCTGCCAGGCTGTTTTTAGCCCACTGAACGCATAGTGAAAACTCTTTAATCTAGCACGAAATGAAAAGTTGTTTTTGGCCATAGTTGTCCTACTATTTTCTGTAAAGATAGCGCTTTCTGCTTATCTTGGCATACTGGATTTTTTATTGTATTTAGTCCGAGTTATTCCTTTGCCATATCCATCTGATCGGCTTTCTTGTTCATCCTTTTTACTTTATGGGGCTTTTACTACAAATGCAGCCTAATTTTGAGTAAATTGCTGTATGATCTATAATTTTGATAAAACGATTGTTCGTCGTGGTACCGATTCGGTCAAATGGAATCAACATGATTATGACGATTTGATTCCACTCTGGGTTGCGGATATGGACTTTCCAGCAGCACAACCTGTTGTGGATGCGCTTGCGCAGCGGGTTCAACATGCTGTATATGGGTATGCTACTATTCCAGCTGCTTTTTACAGCGCGGTTATGAGCTGGTCTTCGCAGCGGCATAAATTTGTACTTCAGCCGGAATGGATACTTCCTGTGATCGGTGTCGTACCGGCGCTTTCGGCTTTGGTTAGCGCATTTACCTCACCCGGTGACAAGGTTTTGGTTCAAGAGCCTGTATATCATTGTTTTTTTTCCTCAATAGAACGCAATCAAGCTGAGGTGGTTTCCAATGACTTGATTTACCGCAATGGCGAGTATGCCATTGATTTTGAAGATTTTGAATATAAAGCAAGTGATCCGAAAGTCAAGTTATTTATTTTATGTAGCCCACATAACCCCGCTGGACGTGTTTGGACTAGAGCTGAGCTTGAACGTCTCGGTGAAATCTGTTTGCGGCACCAAGTTTTAGTCATTTCGGATGAAATTCATTGCGATCTGGTATTTGAGGGCCATACACATATTCCTTTTGGGAGCATCAGTGCAGCCTTTTTGGCGAATTCGATTACCTGTGTAGCACCGAGTAAAACCTTTAATTTGGCAGGACTCCAGGTCGCTACGGTCTTCGTGGCCGATCCTGAACTCAAAAGGAAAGTGCAGCAGGCTTTCTTAGCCAACGAGATAAGTAGCATAAGTCCCTTTGCCATTACAGGCCTGATCGCAGCGTATGAGTCGGGTGGGGAATGGTTGGATCAAGCTTTAAGCTACATTCATGCGAATTATGTTTATTTGAAAGGCTTTATGGCTGAATACCTGCCTGCTTTGCATGTCCTTCCTTTGGAGGGCACTTATCTGGTATGGGTAGATTGCGCGGCTTTGGGGATTTCAAGTCGAAAATTGGGGCAGCTCTTATTGGACGAGGCACATGTACAGGTCAATGTCGGTGCGATGTATGGCAAGGGGAGTGACGCCTTTATTCGCCTCAATATTGCTTGTTCAAGGGAAGTGTTGACAACAGGCTTGTTGCGTTTGAAGACTGTTTTCTCCTCTTTACTGCAAGGAGCAAAATAGCATACGAATAGATGCTGCGTTAGTAGATGAATAGGTTCCGATTTACGGAGAGTTCTTCGTTCATAGTATCATGCCGCCGAGCGAAAAGGAAATAGCGTAATGAACAAAAAAATCCGCCGTATCTCTCGATGCAGCGGATTTTTTTAGGTTTGTTTTAGACCCTATTAAATACCCATTTCTTTCAGAATGAAATGCGCGTTGTCAATTTTATCGGCAACCCAGAGGACATAACGAATGTCGACTCCGATGGATCTGCTGTAACTCTCGTTCCAAGCGAAATCATTAATTGTTGCGTCATAAGCACGGTCAAAATTTACACCGATTAATTCACCATTGGCATTCATTATTGGAGATCCTGAATTTCCACCTGTAGTATCCATATCATATAAGATATTGACCGGCACAGATCCCAGGTCTTTTTGAAGATAAGGGCCAAAATTTTTATTGAGGTAAGCAGTCTTGATTTCTTGTGGGTAGTCAAATTCTGCTAAACCAAGATTTCCTTTTTGAATGATTCCTTCGATTGTCGTAAATGGCTTCATATAAGTTGCATCAGCAGGAGAGTAGCCTTTGATGTGCCCATACGTCAGACGTAAGGTTGAGTTTGCATCAGGAATAAAGTTTTTGGCCTGAAAAATTTCCTTGACGGCGACATAATCGCCCATTAATTTGTTCAGTACCCCTTCACGTCTTTTTTGTTCAGCAGCGAACTGGACAATATCATTGTTCAATTTGCCCTGGAAATCCAATAATTTGTCGTCAAATTTCTGAAGTGCATCGGCATTGGCCAAGACAGTATTTAGTATGTAATTTTGATCGCCAAGTTTACTGTTCTGAATAATCTCTGTTGCAAATTCTTGTGCAGTAGCCGTATTAAATTGCAATTTCTGAATGGAGGCCAATTGATTTTTACCTTGGAATGCAATAGCATCTTCCAACATTCTGGAGAAAATACGCTGATCAGCCTGTTTATTGTAGCTTTCGTAGGTTTCTTTAACAGCGGTTTTTAATTTTTCGATATTCAGATCGAAAAGCTGCTTGGCAGCTTGGGAAGATTTTTCCTTTGCCAAGTTGGTTTTCAGAACGTTCAGGTCGCGGGCTACTTTCAATAAGCTCGTACTATTGTAAATATTATTGATCCAAAGTTCTTTCAGGGCATCTTGATCGCTCAGCTGATAATAGGCGTCAATATCAGTGAGTAGACTTCCATATTTGTTTTTCAATTCGGGTTTACTTAAGATAAAAGCCGCCAGTGCTTCGTCTTCTTGTTTTTTTGTCGATAGCAAGTCGATTCCTCGTAAACCCTTGAGTTTACCACGATAGTTTTTCAATACATTCGCATTACGTTTTATGCGTGTTGCCAAGGACAAGGCGATATCGGTATTGTCTTTTCCTGCTTCCTCCATCTGTTTATTTTGGAAATCATACAGGTTGGATACGTAAGGCAAAAGATATTCCTGTTGATATTGAATATATTGTGCTGGTCTGTGTCGGAATGTTTTTCCGGGATAACCAAGGATAAAGGTGAAATCATTTTCCCGTACACCATTTGGATTGACTTTAAGGTGTTTTTTGGGCTGGTAAGGAACGTTATCTTTAGAATAAGGTGCAGATTTTCCGTTTTTGCCGACATAAGCTCTCAGAAAAGAATAATCTCCCGTGTGGCGTGGCCATACCCAGTTATCTGTTTCGCCACCAAATTCGCCGATGTTTTGACGTGGAATATAAACTAAACGAACGTCTTCGATTGTTTTATAACGGAATAGGACATAACTTTTTCCGATAAACATTTCCGATACTTCAGCTTTAATCGTGGGATCTTCTTTTTCCGCTTGTTTAACCAGTTCTTGTTGTTTACGTTTGATCGTATTGATACGCTCTACTGGGTCGCTGATGTTGGCGACAGCATTTAATATTTTAGCAGAAACATCCTCATAAGAATCGGTAATTCTTATTTTTAATCCTTTTGCTTCAATTTCCTGTTCTTGATTTTGGGCTACAAACCCGTTTTTTAGGTAATTGTTGATTGCTGTACTGGCAAGTTGAACGGCAGAAAAAGCGCAGTGGTGATTGGTAATGATTAAACCACGGTTTGAGACAAACGACCCTGTACATCCACTGACTTGAACCAGGGCATCTACCAGTCCGACCTGACCGGGATTGTAGATGTCTTTCTCACTGATCTTTAACCCAGCTTTCTTCAATCCAGCTCTATTTAATTCGCTCAATGGAAACATTCCCTCATCGGGATTTGCCTTGCTATAAGGACTGTTTGCCATGGTTAAGAATAAAGCTAGTGCAATTGTCGTACGATTTATAAACTTCATAGGATTTTAACTATCAACTGTTGTAAATCTCCAAATTTAAGAAAAGCATTTTGATGAAATCGATTTTTTATGTGAACTAATGTAACAATAGTGGATATACTGGACCTTTTTGGCAAGGTATTTATTGTATAATCGGCAGGCCAAATACTCCTGTTGACTTTAATTATAAAGGATTTGACATTGGTTTACGACAGGATTCGTAATTTTGTGCTTTAAAGATAGTAAGATGACCTTAATCCAACTGGAATATATTATAGCTGTTGATACCTACCGAAGTTTTGTTGCAGCTGCAGAAAAATGTTTTGTCACGCAACCTACGTTGAGCATGCAGATACAAAAACTTGAAGAGTCTTTAGGAGCAAAAATCTTCGACCGGAGCCGTCAGCCTGTTGTTCCTACAGAAATCGGCGAGAAAATTATTCTTCAAGCTCGATTGGTATTGACGGAAAGCCGAAAGATCAATGAGATTGTACAGGATAAAAAAGGGGAAATTGAGGGTACATTAAGGGTCGGTGTTATCCCGACAATCGCACCTTATTTACTTCCGAATGTGCTGACCACATTTATGGAGAAATATCCGAAACTACAATTGCAGATATGGGAATATACGACAGAACGGATTGTGCATGAATTGAAGGTCGGACTTCTGGACTGTGGTGTGCTATCTACTCCCTTAAATGATCCCGGGATTTTGGAATCACCCTTATTTTACGAAAATTTTGTCGCTTATATTTCAGCCAATAGTCCGCTGTTTCCAAAAAAAATACTGAGTGGTGATGATATTGCCGATGATAAACTTTGGTTGCTCAATGAAGGTCATTGTATGCGCGGGCAGGTGCTTAATATTTGTCATCACAAACATAATCAAGATCTTACAGGGCGATTTGAGTATAATACGGGTAGCGTAGAGACCCTAAAACGTATGGTAGATATCAACGACGGAATCACGATATTGCCTGAGTTGTCGATTTGGGATTATTCCGATGAACAATTGGATAGGATCCGTTATTTCAAATCACCGGAACCAGTACGGGAGATATCATTGGTGACGACGCAAAATTATGTAAAGAGACATGCAATTCAGGCCTTAGAAAAAGAAATATTGGCCGTAGTACCCGATAAATTCAAAACAAAAAAGAAAAAGGAAGTGTTGAGCTTTCAATAGGACGATATGAGAAACCTCAAAAGACGTTTTTTTAAAAAAATAGACCAGATCAACCAATGGCGGATGAAGAAAGTTTCTAACCGGAACTTTATCATTATACTCGCATTTTTGGTTGGAATTGTTGGTGGTATTATGGCATCTGTGCTAAAGAGATTAACCCATTTTATTGCGACGACTATACAGGATGATATCGATTGGAAAGTAAAGTACTCGGTTTACTTGATTTTTCCATTGATAGGGATTTTGCTCAGCGTGTTTTTTGTTCGCAAATTTTTGAAAGGGAAGAAGATGGAGCACGGGATTACCCCGATTATTTATGCCATCAGTCGGAAAGGCAGCCGATTGGATCCCAGCAATATTTATTCTCAGGTGGTGACATCGGCTATTACCGTTGGCTTTGGCGGGTCCTGTGGTTTGGAAGCTCCTGTTGCTTTGGGTGGTTCTTCTATCGGTTCTAATATCGCCCGTTTTTTTGGACTGCAGTATAAGGAAGTTACCATGTTATTGGCTTGTGGTGCAGCAGCAGGAATTTCAGGTGCTTTCAACAGCCCTTTGGCAGGAATGATTTTTGCTATCGAGATCTTGCTTCCCGAATTTTCCATTCCAGTGTTCATTCCTTTGCTGATCTCATCGGCATTGGCTTCTGTTGTCTCTCGCGTGCTTTATAATGAACCCTTATTCAGTACATTCAATTCCGATTGGCAAGTTTCGGCATTGTTGTTTTATTTGCTATTAGCTGTGCTGATTGGGCTTTATACGATTTACTTTGCACGTGTTTCCAGGAGTGTGGGGAAATGGTTTTCTAAGATTAAGAATCCCTATAATAAAGTGTGGGTCAGTGGTATCGCCTTAGGTCTGATGATTTTTGTATTCCCAGCGCTGTATGGTGAGGGCTATATTACCATTCAGCAGATTCTCAATGGTCAGTTTAACTCGATTGTTAAGAACAGCTTGTTCTCAGACTACAAGGATATGGGATTAGTAGTTTTGGGCTATACGATATTGACTTTATTTGGAAAATCCCTTGCTGCGTTATTTACATTAAATGGCGGTGGAAACGGTGGGGTATTTGGGCCAAGTTTAGTGATGGGCGGTCTGTTGGGCTTTGCATTTTCTTATGGTGTAAATTTGACGGGAATTGCGGAGCTAAATGTACCAAATTTTGTGGTAGCGGGGATGGCCGGTGCGTTGAGCGGCATTATGCATGCGCCGTTGACAGGTATATTTTTGATTGCAGAAGTGACCGGAGGTTATACGTTGATGGTTCCATTGATGCTGGTTTGTTCCATTTCCTATTTGATTAATCGGTCGGTTTTAAAGCATTCCATTTACACCAAGGTATTGGCGGAGTCTGGCGATCTGATTTCTTATGAAGACAAGGATCGATCCGTGTTAAGTATGATGCGGATAAAATATGTATTGGAAACTAATTTTGTGATCTTACGCCCTGACGAAACACCAAAAGGTCGACAAACAGACATCATTCATAGTAAACGCAATATCTTTCCGGTAGTGGATTACGAAGGCAAATTTATGGGGCTTCTTTATAGCGAATTTCTATTCTCAGTATTATTGGGTGAAGTGGATGGGGGAGATACGACCTTCGAAAAGTTAGCTCAGAAGCCAAATGATACGGTAGGAATCAATGAAAACATGGAAATCGTGATGGCTAAAATGAATAAGGACGACACGTGGATACTTCCAGTTTTGGGGGATGAAAATAAGTATATGGGCTTTGTTTCCAAATCGAGTGTATTCAACAAATATCGCGCGTTATTGATACGTCAGGGGCATTATTTGGAATAAATCGATTACACATTGTTAGAACCCGAAACGAAGCGTGTTCGGATATGCTCCCTTGGGTCGGCTTTAAACCCAAGGAAGCACAGCAAATTTTTTAAGCGCGTAAAGCCATTATCTTTGTGACATATTTTCCGATAATATCAAACTCCAAGTTGACTGTGCTACCCACTTCAACTTGTTGCAAGTTGGTATGCTCTAGTGTATACGGAATGATAGCAACGGAAAACTGATCGTCTTTAGAGTCTACTACTGTCAAGCTGATACCATTTACGGTAATGGATCCTTTTTCTACGGTGATATTTTGTTTGGAAACATCATATTGAAAGGTGAAAATAAAACTACCATTTTCATCTTTCTTTTGGATACAACGTGCAGTCTGGTCCACATGTCCCTGGACAATATGTCCATCAAATCTTCCGCCGGCCAAAGTACAACGTTCCAGATTGATCAGGTCGCCCACCTTTAATTGAGCGAGATTTGTCTTCTGCAAGGTTTCATCAATTGCCGTCACTTTATGCTGATTATTGTTCAATCCCACAACGGTAAGGCAAACGCCATTATGACTTACACTCTGGTCTATTTTAAGTTCATTGGAAATAACAGAACTGACGTAAAAATGGATATTGCTTTTTTCCTGTTCGATATTTTCTATTTTTCCTAGGGTTTCTATGATTCCAGTAAACATGATATTTTTTTTGATTGATTCCAAAGTTACTAAATAATTAAATGAAATATCGATGTTTAGATAGCACAAATGTGGTAGATAAGAGCTCATGGTGATTACATCTGAAATCAGACTCCACAACCAAATTAAGTTGAATGGCAAACTTGAAAGTTAAGGGGCAATTAACAATTGTGGTCTGTATTGACGTGTAGGGTATATTTACGGATGCAATTGAGTACGTAAAGATAAAAGTGATAGCTAAAATGAGGGCAGGAGATGACCGGTCATTCTGTTGTAAAGATAAATAATGCAAGGGTTAAATACTGTGGCTAGGACTAGCTGAGCAAAGCAACCAAAAAAATAACCTGTTGAAAAATGCAAAAAGATTGTAGTGTACATTGTACACTTACTATTCCTTTTGTGATTGCTGGGCTAAAACAAATTTATGGGAGTTGAAAAAAAATATAACAAAATTTTTGTTTATATCATTTGAACCACTATCTTTGTCCTAGGTTTAGGTTGATTGCCTCTTACAAAGAGGTATTTATAAAAGCTTAGCAGGTCGCCCGACCGAATGCTAAGCTTTTTTTTGTGATCATTTTTTTTGATTATTATTTCCGTAAACACTTAATAGCAAGCTGTTTACTTTCTTTTGTAAATTTCTAGGATGGGGATGAGGGCTGTGTGGTAGCCGTTAACTTTTGAAGGTATACCATGCTGTCAGCATTAGGATGGTGAGATATTCAAATTTTTTCGATTTGAAACGTTCTTTTAACGCATGCAATGCTTTGGATCTCGCATAATAGATGGTTGATGCGGTTGTGTTCAATGTTTCACAAATTTCATCTGTATTCAAGCCTTCCAAAAAACTGAGCTTGCAGATCTGAGCTTGTTGTTTGGGAAGCAAATTGATTTCAGCAAGTAACAACTCGGTGAGTTCTGTTCGGAATATCTTCTTGAGTACATCTTCATCCGGAACTGACATATGCTGCAGAATATCGAGTTCCTCTTTCCGTATTTTGAATTGCGTAGTTCTTTGCATATCGATACAGGCATTTTTAGTAGCGATAAAAAGAAAGGCTTTAAGGCTTTCATAATGCTCTACCTTTTGTCTATTATTCCAGAGTTTAACAAAAACATCTGAGACAATTTCCTCGGCATCGGTTTTGTTGCGGAGATAAGAAAAGGCAAAATAGCGTAAAGAATGACCAAAATGATCCATAAAAAAGCATAAAGCCATTTCATCACCTTCTTTCAGTGTATTGATGTATGATTCTATTTGCCGCATACTTGGTTATTGATCGTTTTACGTTGGCCTTCGGAATATGTTATACTCCTATATGGTCAATACGTCATTCATTAGGTAAATTCACATTCGAGCCCCGCTATGGATTGCTTGGCTAAATTACATAAAAAACTTGGGTTGTCATGATTCAATCCGGACAACCCAAGTTTTTTAAGATTAAAAAATTAAGAAAGAAATCGATTTATTTTTTAATCATCTTATTCGCTACAATCTCCCATTCCTGTATATGAGCAGGCTGGTGTTCATTATTGACAATTTCATCGAAATGCTGCAGCATTTGTGGGTGCTGTGCCGCGATATCTTTTTCTTCCCAAGGGTCTGTTGCTAAATCATATAATTGCCATTTTGCTTTAGGGTTTTTCTTCAGATCGAGTTTGACGGCCTTCCAGCGTCCTTCGCGTATGGCGATCTGGCCGCCCTTTTCTGGATATTCGAAATAAAGATATTGATGTTTTTGTTGGTTCTTTTCACCCAGCCAGGTTGGAAGGAGGGAGAGCCCATTGCTGTGGCCGGGGCTTTGTTGAACCAGCTGAGCGAAGGTAGCCATGAGATCGTATTGGGCCGAAATCAAGTCTGTTTCGGAATTCGCTTTGATGCGGTTGGGCCACCTGACAATTAACGGAACTTTGATACCGCCTTCAAAAACATCCATTTTCAATCCCCGAAGTGAATCGACACTGCGGAAAAAACGATAATCTATGCCCCCATTAAAGCCAGTTCCGTTGTCACTGGAGAATAGAATAATAGTATTGTCATCTATTCCCAATGATTTGATATGCTTCATAATCGTGCCGACCTGGTCATCCAGATAGGTGATCATACCGGCATAGGTTGCTCTTGGATAGGGGGTAGCCGTATAGCCGTCCTGTCCGTAATAAGGTTTGTCATGGAAGAGGTCCTTATATTTATCTACATATTCCTGTGGAACTTGTAGTGATAAGTGCGGCAATGTATAAGGAAGGTATAAGAAAAAAGGTTTGCGTTGGTTTTTGTCGATAAAAGCCAGTGCTTTCTCAGTCATTAGTTCAGGTGCATATTCCTTACCGTCAAACTGTTTGAAGTCCTCCGCCGTGGCCTTACTGGAATCTAAAGGAGAATGGACAAATTTTTCCTTGTTTTGAAGGGGATATTTTGTTTCATTTTCCCAAAGATGTGTTGGGTAATAATTGTGTGCCTGTTTTTGGTCCAGGTAACCGAAGAAATAGTCAAATCCCTGTTTATTGGGGCTTCCGGTGGAATTATTCATTCCAAGTCCCCACTTTCCAATGGCAGCGGTCTGATAACCGGCTTTTTTAAATAGGTGAGCCATGGTATACGTTCCTTCAGGTAGTGGCATCTGGCCACCCTCGAGACTATCTGCGAAACCGCCCAATTCATAATTTCCGCGAATATAAGATTGGCCACCATGCTTGCCCGTTAATAACATGCAACGGGCTGGGGCGCATACTGGAGTACTTGTATAGTGGTTTATAAAGCGTAAACCTTCATGTGCCAGCTGCTGGATATTTGGTGTTTTGATCAATCGTTGTCCAAAGGGCTCAGTTTCGGCATAACCTAAATCGTCTGCATAAAAAAATATGATATTGGGCAATTTATGCTGCTTTTTCTTTTGTTGTGCAAAAAGAGTCCCCCATCCGAGGAGGATGAGGGAAAGTCCAACTTTTAGTTTCATTTTTTACGTTCTCCTTCCAATAATTGCTTGAGTTCAGCGACCTTTTCTGGATATTTTGAAGCCACATTATTCTTTTCGCCGATATCATTTTTAAGATCGTATAACTGATCTTCCGGAAGACTTCCTGTTTCTGTATCGGTTAATTTCATGTAGGGGGAACCTTTGCTTGGCGCAATATATTTCCATTCGTCCTTTACGATGGCAAGTGTCTGTGCATGCTGAACCATACTGCTACGTCCCTTATTATCTTGACCGGTTAAGGTTTTCAAAAGCGGTGCGCTGTCTTTTGCTTCATCTGCATTTAGTGGAACATCCAATAATTGGGCACTTGTTGCCAAGAGGTCTATTTGGCTGATCAATGCATTGGAAACTTTTCCCTGTGCAACGCCCTTGCCGCTTACGATAAAGGGCACGCGAGTTCCGCCTTCGAAGATGCTATATTTGCCACCGCGTAGTGGACCTGCGGGTAAATGGCCATTTTGCTGGGCCACAGCGCCATCCATATAGCCGTCGTCGAGAACGGGGCCGTTGTCGCTGCTGAAAATTATAATCGTGTTTTTGTCAAGTCCCAAAAGTTGCAATTGCTGTTGAATTTGTCCGACGGTCCAATCCAATTGAAGAATTGCATCGCCGCGGTAGCCAAGTTTGCTTTTACCTTTAAATTGTGTTGCGGGCATGCGAGGGACGTGTGGTTCTGTCAAGCAGAAGTATAGAAAGAACGGTTTGTTTTGATGTTGTGAAATAAAGTCCTGGGCTTTGTGAAGAAATGTTGTGGAAACTTCTTCATCTACCCATCTGGCACGTGTTCCACCGCTCATGTAACCGATTCTTCCGATACCGTTGACAATAGTCTGATTATGTCCCTGGCCAGGTGAAGAATGCATTTTGAGCAGTTCGGGATGCTCTTTTCCTGTGGGGTCGTTACCTATTTTCTTTTCATAGTCGACCAGGATTGGATCATTGGCCTCTGCAGCGACGACCTGATCATTTTCAAGGAACACAGTTGGGACGCGATCTGCTGTTGCAGGAAAAATGAATGAATAGTCAAAACCTACATCATTAGGTCCGGGTTTGATGGGGGCATTCCAGTCTTTTTGGACCTGATTTCCGAGTCCCATATGCCATTTGCCAACAATGGCAGTAGCGTAGCCCGCATGTTTAAATACTTTGGGTAAGGTGATTTTATCAGTAGGAACGATTAGCTTGGCATCTCCTGGCAGAATGCCTGTTCCTTCCTGACGCCAGGGATACGTTCCGGTCATCAATGCAAAACGGGAAGGGGTACAAGTTGCCGAAGTACTATGAGCATTGGTAAATCGTACGCCGCTTTGGGCGAGCTTATCCAGGTTGGGGGTTTCGATCTGTTTGGCACCATAGCTGCTTAAATCACCAAAACCAAGGTCGTCAGCATAAATATAGATCACATTCGGTTTACTAGCCTTTTGGGCAAAACTAATCGTGGGGAGCGCTGCGAAAAGGCTCGAGGAGAGTAATAACGTTAGGGATAGTGGCTTCTTCATATACGTTAAATTTTGTTTAAAGGGTATCGTTTGACAATTGACGATACCCAAGATACTATTTTAAATTTGGATTGATATTAACTTCATTTTGCGGAATCGGCCAATGTTCATCTTGGCCAGCCCGGAAGGATTTGCTGGTCACATACCATCGGCTATAAGGGTCTTTACTTCCACCGGATTTTATTCGAAGATTTTTCGCATTTGGAAATGGGGCGCCATAAAAGTCACCTTTCAGTACATCCTTTGCGATACCCCAACGTAGTAAATCCCAATAACGAAGTCCTTCCAATGCGAGTTCCACACGTCTTTCGTTGCGTAACGTCGTGCGCAAGGAAGTACTACTTTGGACGTTAATGGCTGGCATATTAACGCTGCTTCTTTTTCTGACAGCGTTGATGGTTTTGTCGAGTAAGTCGCTGGTAATAGGATCTCCATTTTCGAGTTTGGCTTCAAGGTAACTCAGGAGAACTTCGGCGTAGCGTACAATAGGAACGTCGGCTCCAGAGTTTTGTAAGTTTCCACTAAACCCTTCGTCGTTGAACTTGCGTAATCCGTAGCCCGTACGAGTGGCCTGTTTTGTTGTGGTCAATTGGTCGATAGATAGGGTGGAGTCGGGGTGAGATGTATATTTAAGGTTTTTGAAACGATCACCATTCGTTATCACGGTGAAGGCTAAACGCGGATCCCGGTTTTTGCTGATGTCTTGCGGATTATAGCGCGCATCATCATACGAAAATGCCGTTCCATCGGTGAAACCATAGCTTTCTACAAGACTACCGAGCGGACAGTGAAGATGCCAGCCGCCTGCGATTGCCGGAAAATTGTGCTGAAACATACCGTTTCCGGCAAGATCAACCAAGTACTGCGTGGCAAAAATAATCTCTTTACTCGTTTCGTTGGTTCCATTAAATAAGCCTGAATAGTTAGGATCTATGTTATTTTCATTGGCATTGATGATCTGCTCATAGCTTTTGATAGCGTCGGCGTAAGATTTTTCTGCCAGTTGGATGCGTCCAAGGAAAGCGAGGGCTGCTTGTTTGCTTGCGCGGCCCCTTTCTGCGGTAGTCAATTTGCCATAACTAGGTAAGTCGTTTGCCGCTTCCTGCAATTCACGCGCGACAAATGTAACCAATTCCTGTTTTTTTGCTTTGGAAACCTGATTCGCTTCACTGGGCGTTAAAGTTTTGGTAACTAAAGGGGCATCACCCCAGTATTGGGACAGGTAGAAATATTGGCAAGCACGAATAAACCGGGCTTCTGCTTTAAATCGTGCGAGTAGATCTGCTGAAATAGGAGTTTTATCTATATTTTCAAGAAAATAATTTACACGGGCGATTTTCTTGTAGGTATACATCCAATAATTGTCTAAGTTGCTATTATTGCTCGTTAAGGTGCCATCGGATAGTTTGTTGAAAACCGAATTATCACCACGTCTATCGTAGGCATTGTCCGAAGCAAACTCCAGGTAAAGCAGACCGTTATAGGACCACCAATCTGTGGGGCTGAATTCGGCTAGGGAGTTCATTTGTATTTCCGCTTTGTATAATCCTGTCAGCGCTGCTCGAGCATTCGTTTCGTTTGTCCAAAAGGTTTCGTTGGCAAATTTATCCAGTGGATTGGTTTCCAGTTGTTTTTTGCAACTGGTACTTAGGCTTGATGCAAAAAGAATGCATAAGGCCAATTTTATAGGTTTATATGAGATATGTATCATGGTTTTTTATCGATTGGTTAAAAACTAAGGTTAACCCCAAATGTAAAATTGCGCATAATAGGGTAGTAGGCTCCGCTTGAATTGATTTCGGGATCCCATCCTTTTCTATAGTTGCTTTTCGTGAATAGGTTTTCGGCATTTGCGTAAACCCTTAGACCCGACAATTTCCATTTGTTAAGGATGTGCTTAGGAATGGTATAACCCAATTGGATGTTCTTGAGCCGCAGGTAGCTTGCGTCCAGTAACCAGTAGTCCGATAGCAGGGTATTTGGTGTGCCGGTATTCGGCAATTGTTCAATTCTTGGATATATGGCATTTCGATCGGGATTGGCTGCAGTCCATCTGCCATCAGCTTGCCAGCGTTGGATATTGCCGTTTTGTGTCAGCGCAAATCCAGCATAATTGTCCAATAAGCCTTTAACACCGCTTACACCTTGGAGAAGTATTCCTATGTCAAACCCTTTGTAGTTCATTCCGATATTTATCCCGTAGGTGTATTTGGGGATGCGTGATCCAATCACAGTTCGGTCGTACGTAGCGTCTACTTTTCCATCAGGTACACCGTCGGGGCCACTGATGTCCTTGTATCGGATATCACCCGGTTGAGGTTTGGGGTTGATGCTGGTTTGATTGGCATAGCTTGCAATATCGGCTGCATCAATAAACAAGCCATCGGCCTGGTAGCCGTAGTAGGCTTGAATCGGGTAACCGATAAACAGGGTGGAACCATTTCCCACTAAGCCATTCGGTTGATTGATATTGCCGACACCCAAATCGACGACCCTATTTTTGACCGTAGAGAAGTTCAGATTTACGTTGTAAGAAAAATCATTTAATTTTTTTTGATGCCCTAGTGTAAATTCCCATCCTGTATTTCGAAGTTTTCCAGAATTTTGTACACCTACTTCAAAACCCAAAATTTTGGAAACACTAGAACCTGGGCTCACCAAAATATCGTAAGTATATCGGTTGTAATAGGTACTGCTGAATGTCAGTAAATTTTTAAATAAAGCCACTTCCACGCCCGCATCTGCCGTTCGGGTCGATTCCCAGCGTAGCATAGGGTCAACAATTGTTGTTCGGGCGACCCCTGGAGAAATAGTGTTTCCAAAGGGGTAATTGTAACCCGGATTTAACACATCCTGGTATGGGTAGTTAGAGACAACGCGCTGTTGGACATTATTGACAATATTTTGGTTACCGAGAACTCCATAAGATCCTTTGATTTTCAATTCGTCTATCCAGCTATAGTGGTCCTTTATAAACGATTCTTCACTCAGTAGCCAACCTACTGCAATTGAAGGAAAAGTGGCATACTTTTTATCGGTTGGAAAACGGGAAGATCCATCGTATCGAACAACACCTTCGACCAGGTATTTCTTGGCATAGTTATATTGTATGCGTGCAAATAACGATTCCAATGCCCACTCAGTAGCTGTACCAGTATTTTGTTGTCCATCTGGTGAACCTACATTTAACTCGGTAAGATCATTGCTGGGAAAATTCTGGCGGTAAGCGCTTAAACCTTCGCTGTAGCCTTTCTCGAAAGAATAACCGCCCAATATTTTCAGGGAATGTTCCCCGATCGTTTTATTATAGTCTGCTAAGGCCTGAAACGTTTTATATGTTTCATAAGGAGCAGTTTGATTGAGGCTAGAAGGTCCGAGCGTAATGGAATTGTTGATCCGTTGTGATGCTCTAAAAAGTTTTGTGCGGCCATTCGTCTGCGTATAGCCCCCAATAGCGGACAAGGTCAGATCTGAAATCGGTTTCCAGTCGAGTCTTGCGTTTCCGGAGATATTAGACATTTTTTCTTTGTAGAAAGATTCGCTCTCGAGGAAAGATACCGGTGTCCCCTTCAGGTTATTCCCTGCGCCCCAGTCGCCGTTGCTCAGGCGGATCGGGTATATGGCGGGATAGCGAATCACCTGAGAAATGATATCCGTCATGCTGGAGAAGTCAAGCGTTGCCGGTGCTGCGGGTTCGTCTGTTTCGGTCTGAATTGCTGCTACCCGCGTCGTTAATTTGAGCTTGTCATTGAGGTTTGATATGAGATTGAGGCGGACATTGTATTTGTCAAAATTGTTTTTGATGACAATACCTTTTTGATTGAGAAAGCCAGCAGATAAGGTGTATTGTATTTTATCTGTGGTATTGGATATATTTAAGTTGTGGCCTGTTTGCGCCGCTTGGGACTTGAATGAACTGGTTAAGTAATTACTATTTGGGTAGTTGTCCGGATCCGAGCCATCTTTAAATTTTTGGATCTCCTCTGCGGTGTAGCCTCCGCCGCCACTTGTGGTTTCATTGAGCAAGGAAGCGTACTCCCAAGAGTTGACAAATTCGGGGAACGCTGTTGGTTTCTGGATACCGTAATAGCCATTGTAATTGACCGTTAATTTTCCACCTGTTGCCCCGGTTTTTGTTGTAACCAGAATAACGCCGTTGGCGGCTCTAGCTCCATATATCGCAGCGGAGGAAGCGTCTTTCAGTACCGAGATAGATGCAACATCATTTGGATCGATATCATTGAAGGAATTGGTGGGGATACCGTCAACTAAAATAAGTGCGTCGGTACTTGCACCGAACGAACCCACACCACGGATCTGTATGGTGTTGTTTGCTGCTCCAGGCTGACCAGATCGCTGAATGACTGTTACTCCCGGCATTTGACCTGTGAGGGCCTGAGCAAGTTGTGGGACAGTACGTTTTGCCAACTGCTTTCCGTCCACCTGCGAAACCGAACCGATTAATTCTTTCTTTTTTGTCGTACCGTAGCCGACGACGACGACTTCTTCCAAAGCATCGACCTGTTGGCTAAGTTCAATATTCAGGTAAAGCTGGTTGGATAATGGGATTTCTTTGGTTTGGTAGCCGATCATTTTAATCACGAGTACGGCATTATTATTTGCTTCGATCTGAAAGTTACCACTTTCATCTGTCGTGGTTGCCCTTGTCGAACCTTTTATTATAATCGTCGCGCCCTGAAGCATTGTTCCTTTGCTATCGTGAACATTTCCTTTGAATGTGCGGGTTTGTTGTACTAACGTGTAGTTATTTGGAAGCTCATAAGTCGGATAATTTGTTTTTAACTTCGTTACGACAAGCATATTGTCCTGAAAACTCCAATCGACAGGTTGGTCTTTTAAGAGAACCTGTATGGCTTTTTCTAAAGGCATATTACGAACCTGCGCCTCAATTTTAATGTCGGCAAGTTCTTTACCATTCAACAGAAAGGGGACGCCACTCTGTTTTTGGATGGTACGTAATACCTGCACCAAAGACATTTTTTTGGCGTTAATAGTAATTGATTGTGCGTAGCTAGCTGCAGACAGCTTAACAACACATGCAAGGGTAAAAAAGGCACTAAGCTTCATTTTGGTCTTCCATTGCTTGGGTATGTTCACAGCAATTCGATTTCTATGAACAAGAAAATTAAAATTCATAAATTTGTTGAATTAGGGATATAATCTATTATTAAACTGATTGGGTAAATCGGTCAAAAATGGAGATCGCTATTATGGCCGATTAATGTTCGTAGCATTGGTCGGCTTTTTTAGTATCTCGTTTGGTCTCGTTAGGTTGGTTTTCTCATAATTGTTGTTTTTGGGTTATTTCATGGATAATTGGTTAGTTTGAAACAAAGAGTTTACGAACTCCATTTTCTTGGATCAAGTCAAATTTAATATGGCTACGCTCCAGGATCTTTAGGACTGCCGCGAGACTTTTCGTGCGTTTAATTTCGCCATATAAAAGTGTTTCTTTTATCGGTTGCGTGTAGATGATTTGCAGGTCATACCATTGGCCGATCAGTTGTAGAGCAGTATGGAGGTCCGTTTCATTAAAATAGAATTTATTGTCGAGCCATGCGATGTAATTAGCGGGATCGACCACTTTTTTAGATAGTTGACCCGAAGCTAAGAGCGCTTGCTGATTGGGCTTGAGCTGTAACGTTTGCCCTTGCGCCGATAGATTGATACTCCCCTCTATAAGCGTTGTACTACTTTGGGATTTTGAATAGGTATTTACGTTGAATTCAGTGCCCGTGACTTCAATTTGTTGCCCGTTGGAAAGAACATGGAAGGGTACCTTTTTATTTTTTGCAATTTTAAAATAGGCTTCACCGTCCACTTCAACAACACGTTTGTTTTTTGCAAAACGAAGCGGGTATTTAAGTGTTGTTTTTGCATTGAGCGTAATCTCCGATCCATCTTCCAGTTGGAGTTGCAGCATTGTGCCAGCAGGGGTGTTGACGGTGGCCATCAGATCTCCTTTTAAAGATGCGTTTTGAAGGATAGTACCGTCTTCGTAGGTTAAATTTTCTCCTGAAACCAAGGCTCCTTTCTGACTCGATACCTGGAGCACTTTGCCGTTCGAAAGCCGTATTTCTGCCTGGTTGCTCTGTGCTTCTACGTCATTTAAGACGATTCGATTACTGACCGGTGCAACTTGTTTTCTAACCATGAAATACATCAAACCTCCTAAGATTATGCTTATTAAAGCTGCTGCGTAGGGAAGCAGGTGTTTTATATTTCTGATAGGAGATGGTTTAACGGCAGAGGTCCGAATAGTTTCTAGGGTCTTTGCTTTTAACCTTTCGTTCCAATCCATTGTATCTGAAGCCTGAAGCTCGCTCCATTGATTCAAGTCGTTTATCAAATCATGGTTATCCAGAAGGTCTTCAAAAAAAACACGATGTTCTGCTGATTCATCCAACCATAACTTTAAATCGGTCTTTTCATCGGACGTTAAGTTGTCGCCGATATACTTTATGATTAGTTGTTTGATATCATCAGTCAATCTCATGGTATATAATTTTAGATAGATACGTAACAGGGAGGATAAACCTTAGTAAAAAAAGTAAAAAAATAATTAGGTGCAGCACGTCGACAAATATTAAGCTCCAACCGACCAATATCGTCAATACCACGTCCAATATTGCTTTGGCATTTATCTTAACGGATTAATTCGCATCTTTAAAGAAGATTATTGTTTTTACTTAAAGCTTGATGGTTAAAGGGATTTATCAGCTGTAACTTGTAAAAGGTCGGCGTTGAAATCAGTTTTGGGATTGCTGCTCTCCGCAGGAACTGGTCGAAATGTATTAAATGGAATAGGAGGGAACGAGGAGTTCAGGCCTATTCGCCGCTTTGTTTATTTATTTTAAAATAGTGTGCTGATGAAAAGAAAGCTAAGTTTTATTTTCCTGCGAATTATAGGGTTTAGTATATTGACGACCTTTGTCCTTACAGCCATACTTCAGGCAAATAATGAGGCTGCAAAAAGAGCACGTTGCTACATGCCCTTTTTTACAGAATTGTTGCTTTCATTCGTGGCACTCTGTATTGCGATTGGTACGATATCTATTTTTCTAAATCTAAATAAGCAATTCAGAAACAGTAGGCCTGCACGGGCACTATCCTTTGTTTTATTGCCAGCTGCTATTAGCCTATTGTTTTCGTCCTTTCTGATCCAAGCTGGCGGAGCATCCAATATATTTGAAATGCTCCACATGGCTGCAACCTTAGTTCCGGTATGGGGGTTGATCTTATGGCAATATAATAGATTTAATCATTGGCTGACTACTATGGCTTACCAACATTAATTATAATGACAGCCATTAAAATCAGGAGTATGCCAAACCATTGGAATCCCGATACAACTTCCTGTAGAACCAACATGGCAGATAAGGTTGAAACAGGGATCTCCAGACTTGAAATAATATTTCCCATCGCTATTCCGGTTTTTGGGATTCCTTTTGTAAATAGTAAGGGTGGAAGAATAGTTCCAAAAATGGCAATCAGTAATCCCCAGGGTAATGCATTAGGTTGCATATACCGAATAATATCAATGTTCCAAAATGCTACGATGAGCAGCAGTCCGCCTAAGACCAAGAATTGGCTACGTATCGGACTCGGCAGCTCTTTTTCCACTGTGCTTGAAGCATAAATTGCCAACGCATAACTTATTCCCGCTCCGAAACCCAGTATTATTCCTCTGTAATCAAGGTTATTATTGTTTTGGAAGAGATTGGTTGCTAAGGTCGTTCCGAGCAAAACAATAATAACTCCTGTTATCTTGCCTTTTGACGGAAACTTTTTCAACAGCACTGCTTCTGCAACCAAACTTATCCAAATGGATTGCATCAGTAAAATAATTCCAGCGGATACGGGGATATATTGGATGGAGAGATAGTAAAGTGTTGTTGTTAAACCAAGGGAAATGCCCCAGACCATCAGTTTAATTTTTGATGAAAATTTGATGGCGTTATGTTCTTCTGCATTACGCTTTGACAACAGATTAAAGGACAACAAAAAGAGAAAACCAAACATAAACTGCAGAAAGGTCAACAAACTTGTATGTATCCCTAAATGGTTTGCATATTTCACAATTGTTGCGAGCAGTCCATAACTACATGCGCCTGCAGCAACATAGAGCGTCGATTTATAGTCCTTCATGTTGAAAGTAGTTTTGAAATAAAGCCAATTGTTGTGATAGTGATTTGCTCCAATAAGCAGTATCGTGTCCTCCTTTTGATTCGATGTAAAGATGCTCGATATTTTTGTCGGTCAGATGCTTGTGGAATGTACGGTTCATTTCCAGCATTTGCAGGTCTTCAGTTCCACAATCGAGGATATAGCGTTGTTTATTGTGCTTCATTTTATCTTCGTTGCTGTAGATGCGGTCTACATCGTTCAGATTTTTATAGTCGCCCAATACCTTGTCTACCTGATATTGCTGGTAGGCCTGTCCGAAGCGGTCGAAATCAAGAGCACCGCATGAACTTCCGACGATCGAAAATGTCTGTGGATAGGCTATGCCGATGTGCAATGCTCCGTAGCCACCCATGCTCCAGCCCAGTATTCCGCGCGCATTTCGGTTTTGTTGTGTTGGGTAGTGATGATCGATGTAACTTACTAGCTCATTTCCGATAAAAGTGGTGTACTGTGCATGTGGATCGATGGGACTATCTACGTACCAAGAATTGAAATTTCCATCTGGTAGTACATAGATCGTCTGAAATGTTTTTGCTTTTTGGATTAAGTCCGGAATGTCTTCTTGCACGGTACGGGTGGGGTTGCCGCTATAACCATGGAGAATATAAACTGTTTTATAATTGATCCCGTCTTGCATGTCGGGCGTAATTATAATGGTTTCAATGTTTTTGTCCATTTTGGCACTATGGATTTTTGTCTTAACGACTTTTTGTGCCGCCAGTGGTAGGCTAAGGGCAGAAAATAGGAGTGTGTATACTGTTTTCATAGCTTAAAATTTTGTCTTTATAAGGCAAAATTCAACAGTATAATCTTTAAAAACGTGTACACATGTTGATGGAATTATTCTTTTAATTCCTTACGGATGCGACTTAATTGCGTGGGAGTTACACCAAGATAGGAGGCGATATGATGCTGCTTGAGGCGTTTGAAAAGCACCTGATTCTTATGAAGTTCAAGATAACGTTCCTTTGCAGATTCCCACTTAAGCTCGATTTCAAGTGGTTCTTTTTTGACCACCCAATTTTTTTCAAGGTAGGCTATCTGAAAGAGCGCCAAATCATGCTTTGTGCGGACAAGCTCACGGAAAGCCTTGGCTGAATATTGAATTAGCTCCACATCTTCAAGTGCAATGATGTTGAAGGTGCTCGGTTTTTCTTCAATGATGGCGGCGGTGGAAGCGCAAAAGCTATTTTCTTCAAAAAACATTTTGTAGATAATATTGCCATCAGCGTTTGATTTATAATAACCTAATAATCCTTTGCATATAAAATAATAGTACTTAGCATATTCGCCAGCACGTAGAATATGTTCATTTTTTTTGAACTGCTTCACCTGAAAGATAGTTTTCAAAATTTCTGTCGTAGCTGGGCTAAGCGCAGCATAAGTATTCATTTCGAAAAGGAGTTTTTCTATCATCAGTAGGTAGCTGTTTTGTAAATGACCGATCTATCTATTTAACAAAGTTAGTGAAATGATCGCTTCAATTGTACTTTACCGGATTGTAACTTGGAAACTAAAGATTTTTACACTAGTCTTTGATGTAGTACTCGGTTCCATTCAGACCGACATATATTTCCTTGTCGAGGTCACCACGATAGCCAATAAACAGCGGATACTGCTGTTCACGTAATGGATTATTATAAAGCTCCTCAATATTCGCATACTTTGCTTTTACAATGATTTGATTGGTCTCACTATTTTTTATTCCTTTTAGTAAAGTGTTCTCACTGGTAAAATCTACGTAAGGTATTTCTTTTCTTTTGGGGCGGAAAATCAATTTAACTCCTTCCTTAATCAACGCCTTATTTTTTATGCGAAATTCCTGAATGGATTGCTCTTCCGGAAATATTTGTTTTCCGCTCTGGTTGTCTTTGATATGTTGAAAGAGTGTGTTTTGATCTATGCTGTCGCTATAATAAACAGTTGAATTTTTGTACAGATAAATTGTTGTTTCACCTGTTTTAAAATCGGCGGCATTGTATTTATATACTCGTGTTCCCTTTTTATCGATACGGTAGCGTTCGCCATTGAATAGTACCCAAGCATAGTCTTCTGTTCCATATTTAATGATCTCGGGATTATTTACATGGAAAAGTTGGAAATTGTAATCAGCTTCGAATAGTTCTGCTTTTTCAAAAAGTGCCTTTATTTTAACGTTTAGTGATTTGTCACAGTAGCCAAATAAGCTGTTCTGCATGAATGTCGGAATTAAATCAGGATACACCAAATCCGTTAAAGCTAATTTATCTTGGGCATGAGTAGGTATACTTAAGAAGGTTAAAAGTAGTAAAACAAAATTTTTCATCCGTTGTGCTATTTAATGTGCATAACAAAACTATCAAATTAGATCTGTTAAAAAATCAATGAAAATAGTGATTTTTAATCGGGGGAATAGATTTAGAAATTGAATTACTTATATTCGGGTATTACCGGTTATTTCCCCCGAAACTATTCATAAATTGATAAGGACAAAAACAATTAGGAGATAATCCTTAAGACAATGCTAATTTAACGTTAATTGCAAAAAGAATGAAACAAAGCACACTTTTTTTAATACTCATCTTTTTTTCAATTGTTGTTCACGGACAACAATTTGACAGTACCTATGGGAAGCCATTGATTGTGCTCACAGAGACAAACCCTTGGGCAATGGTTATGGGTTCTGACATTCCTTCATTTGCACTTTATGAAAATGGACAAATCATTTATAATAAAATTGAAAATAAGCAGTTGAAAATCTATGAAGTAACACTGGGGAAATCCGAATTAGAATATGTAATTAAGTCATTAGACATTACAGACAGTATTTACAAATTACCAGAATACATTGAAGTAAGCTCTTGGACGGATCAGCCATCAAATGAGTTAATTTTGAACATTGACTCAATTAAAATGATTCGTGTATATGGCAATATTGGAACAAAGGGTGAGGACCGAAAAGCGACACCTAAACAATTCTTGACTGTTTACGACAACATCAAAAAATATAAGAGTAAGTCTGCAAAAGAATGGTTGCCAAACAAAATTGAAGTAATATTTTGGGATTATGCATATGCGCCTAATAAGCGACCTTGGCTTGCTGGGTTTCCTGATTTAAATTCTACTACAACAGTTAAACGAGGTGACGATGAAAATATAATGTATAGCGTTTATATTGACAAAAAAGATTTTGAGGAGTTCAAAAAATACTATCTATCCATGGAGGAAAAGCAAGCAGTGGAAATCAATGGAAAAATGATGGCGATTGATTACCGATTACCATTTCCAAATTTAGAGTAAACCCGGCCGACTCTTCTTTCGAATCCTAATAGCTTTTCTTTGATCCCGTTGGGATCAGGATTAATTTCCTATAAGCGCCATCATGGCTTATTTTCGCCACCTTCATCAGGTTGGTCACCGAATGGGACCTGTAATTTTGTACCGGTAAGCATTTATGGGTATTAGGCTTTTTAAATATTAGGAATTTGACTGTGGTATATAGAGAGATAGGGCAATTGCGTGATTGTCAAGCTGATATTGTGTATCCATGTTTCCATATAAAGAAAAAAATTATTCAGACTGGGATGTCTTGAAAAGTACAATAGAGTAGCTCCTTGCTTATTTTGAATTTACTTTTGCCGATTACCCCATCAGGCTTCCGTGAACATTATACCCGTTATATTGTCAGGAGTAATGCCATACGAACGATGAACCCTACTATAAGGCTGCAAGAGGTTGGTATCATGGGTTTATGCGCTGATATCTGGTGTTTATGCTGTACCCAATTCTTTCCCGAAAATTAAGTATGATGGCTGAACCAAGTACTTCCAAACAGAATATGGGCTATTAATCAGTTTAGGTATCTCTTGAATAGATCTTTAGGATTACTTTCTATTAAAGTAATTTTTAATTTCACTTGATAATCATAAGGAATATTCCTTACTTAGGGGGCGCTTACTTTTTTGTTTTAATTAATAGCATCACTAACCATTTAGAGAGATATAGCGAAAGAGCAAATGAATTTCAGCCCCATAATTTTAGTATCAATACCATCACTATTTTTTTTTAGTAACAATCAAGCTTTCAGTCAGATAATCAAAGGACAAACTGTCGATCATGCGAACAACAGGCTGCCTTATTCGACCGTTACTATCTTTTCTGTTTCAAAAGAGAAGCTGAAAATCATAAATTCAGACTCTACTGGCAGCTTTGCGTTTGGCATGTTGCCTTCCTATAAATTTATAGCGGCTTCTTACATGGGCAATGTCTCCGATACACTCACTGTGCAGGATAAGGGCCTGCATATTTTAAAAGTTGATAACTATACCTCGATCGATACTGTCAATATTGATAAAGATCAGCATAGAGTTGAGCACCTGGCCGATAGATTTGTATTTACCCCGAGCAGACGATTTATTAAAGGAAGCTCTGCGCTCGATGCAGTCAAAAATGCCCCCTTAATAGATTTTAACCAAAAGGACGAATCCTTTAGCATTATAGGAAAAGAAGGAACCACAATTTATATTAATAACAGGAAAACAGACCTGCCAAAAGAAATGATCCTCGCTGAACTCAGATCCAACCCGGCGGAAAATTTGGAGAGTATCGAGATCATTACCAATCCTGGAAGTGAGTATAGTGCCAATACATCAGGCGGAATCATTAATATCAATCTGAAGCGCATGTCTTTCGAAGGGCTTTTCGGTATGGCCAATCTAAGTACCGAGCAAGGACCTGACAATACAACTGTTTTTAATGGAGCATTAAACTATCGCAGACGGAATTTCGCGCTGCGAATTTCGCCTTTTCTCAATCGAAGTTATAATAGAAGGGATACTGAATATGAGATTGGCAGTGCTCCTGATCAATCAACCAGTACAATCGAATATCACCGGAAATATATGGTGATAGGCGGCGGCGTCGGCACAGATTATGATCTTTCAAAACGAACGCTTCTAAGCTTTAATGGATTCGTTTCAACTGTTAACGGGGATGCGAACAGTAATTCCAGGACGATCTTTTCCTCTTCGGATAGGAATACGGAAAACGAGATCAGATCTGATGACAAATACTTTTATAATTTTGGGAATGTCTTTATTCAGCACAAGTTCGACAATCCGGGGAATCGGATTTTAGTATTCAATATCGACTATAATCAATTTGAGAAAAAGAACAAAGACCAAATCAGTACTGTAGGCATTGGCATGGAGCCACAAGTATCGAATAACCGTATACCCCAGGACTTCTTTAATATTTCGGAGAAGTTGGATTATATCCACAAGCTCGGCAAGCAAAACCGCCTTTCTTTGGGAGCCATGCACAGCTATTCCAAGCTTAACAGCAATCCCTTTTATCAGGTATACGGGAGCGGACAAGGTTCTGTGAATTTAGCATACGATTACAAAGAAACTTATCTCGCCGCTTATGGTACGTTGAATACAAATATTGGAAAGCGGTTCAATATGAATCTAGGCATTAGAGCTGAGAATACCCAGTACCGTACACGGGAAAAATTGAGTTTCGAGACGCTGGACACAACTTATTTAAAGCTCTTCCCATCTGTTTCGGCGGTTTATACCATAAATAAAAATAATGTGCTCTCTGGTGCAGCTTCAAGGAAGATACAAAGGCCCTCTATGGAAATGCTGTTTCCCGGAAGGATCTATCAGAATGAAAACTATTACACCGAAAATGATCCGTTCCTGTTTCCTTCCCTGCGTAATAATGTTGAACTGATGTACTCGAATAAAGCAAGACATATTTTTTCCCTGGGGTATAACAAAGCTACTGATGCTTTTGCCAAATTTATAGTGCAGATACCGGAGGAAGATAAAATCCTCCAGAGAAGCACCTATATCAATTATGGTTCCTATGAAAGGTGGTATGCTACGGCCTCTACCAGAAACAGTGCCTTTAAAAAGAAACTCGATATCGTACTCTCTGCTACCTTTAACCTTTACGATTATGAGGCAAAGGTGGCGGGTAACAATAATGATATACGCAATTTTAATTTCAACTCCATCCTGAATCTGAATTATGATTGCGGAAAGTACATGTTTGTTTATTCTACACTGAAGTTTGTCAGCAATTCAAAAACTATTTCGCAAGAAAATTTCAGAAATCTTACACTTTTTGATCTTGGAGCTAGAAAGTCGTTTGGGAATTTATCGGTATCTATTTACCTGAGCGATATTTTAAATACAAGTAATGTTCAAACAACTTCTTACTTAAATACCTTGTCTTATAATAGATATAGGTTTAATTATTATACTAGATCGGCTTCTCTGAGCCTCAAATATCAGTTTGGGAATACAAAAACAAAGCAGGTGTTAAATAAGTCTAGCGCAAATGAGGAAATGAGAGGTAGAATTAATTAAAAAATATTTTAATATATTTATTTTCTCTGTATATTAGTTTTGTCAGTAAAAAACATATAAATAATGTATTTTTAAATAGTGTGGAAGTTCTAATAGGACAATTCTGAAAGATATCAATTTCACTGTCACATGAAATAAAACCACGGCTATCGTCGGTACGAGCGATAAAGCCAGCATTATAAAGCGCCTGTTATAATACTATTCTGCAAATGACGGGAGAATACTTGTGGGAAAAAAAAACTTGACAGAACTTAGCCCGGATAGCTGGAGACAGCAATGCGGTGGAGTCCTTCAGGACGGCCATATATTTTCAGGTACCATTAAGTTTAATATTACCCTTCTTGATGAAAAGGATATTAACCTAGCGAAGTTGCAGGAATCAATAAGGATAGCTTGTTTCGAGGAATTTGTTGATGATCTTCCAATGGGCTTAAATACAAAAATCGGGAACGTGGGCTTGCAGATCAGTCGAGGGCAAAACAACGTATACTGATAGCGCGTGCAATTTATAAAGATCCCCAATATCTGTTCTTTGATGAGGCAACAAGTTCTCTGGATGCTAATACAGAGAAAGCAATACTCTACAATCTCAACGAATTTTTCAAGAACAGGACGGTAGTAGTTATAGCACACAGGTTAAGTACGGTAAAAAACGCAGATCAGATAATTGTACTGGAATCAGGGAAAATTATCGAAAACGGCAATCATAATGATTCGGTCCATTCGAAAGGACAGTACTATTCATTAGTAAAAAATCAATTGGAATTAAGTAATTAATATGAAAAATATACTTTTAATAGGATTTACAATGTTATTTAATAACATTTATTCACAAACTCTTGATATGGAAAAATTTCAGGTAAGTGGCCTTGTTGTGAGCGCACAGGATCATAAACCCTTGAAAGGTGTAGATATATTTATCGAGAACAAAAAGATAGGGATAACAGATGATAAAGGTTATTTTAGCGACGAAGTTATAGCTTCCTCAAACGATAAACCTGTAGTGATTGTTTTTAAAAAAAGTGGTTTTAAGGATTTTAAACAATCAGAAAGAGTCCATCCTTCCCTTTTGAAGAAAGGATTTAATTTTATTATTGGTCTGTGTGGTTCTAGTGACACGAGCCCCTTTAGTGATACAAGAATGGGTGCTTTGTCTTATGCTAAAACGAAGGATAGGCTTCCTGAGGTGATGAAGAAAGACCTTTTTAATAAGGATCTAAATGCATTGAGGATGGAAAAAGGTAAAGTGCTTTTTGAATATAAAGGTCAGCCATATCTCCTCAGTGAAAGTAGCTGGATCAAACTTGAATCACTTGATAATATAGTTGTTATTGATGGACGGGAAAAAGGCAAAGCAAGGGATATAAATCATATGATCCAGAGAGATCAGATCAAAGGCATGACTCCTGACGCTGAAAAAAAGTCCGTAATTAACATTACTACTTTTAAGAACCTTTAAATACAGAGTTGAAGCTTTGATATTTACTACGCTGTGTTAACATTCTCCCTATAACAGATGATATAGTGCCATTTCCGCGACTATGGTATCTACTGTTATGCTATTTTAAGTAATAAAGCTGATTTGTTATACACATATTAGTATACTTTAAGCAATCCCGCTGATATTGGCTCAGTCCCTCATTTCCCAAGCACAGCCCTGAGCCTCCATTGGATTGAACCCGGCCGACCCTTCTTTCGAATCCTAATAGCCTTAAAACAAGAAAAGCTAATTTTTCGATTAGCTTTTTTCAGTGAACCAATAGGTACGAAACTCGATTTTTTTTGGAATATTTATGATCATTGAACCAATTTAAAAGACTGTCTATATGAGCACAAGTTGGATATAAAGAAACCAAAACCTATAAGGAGATATCGCACATATTATCCTTTGCCGATGAAAACGGCAACGACAATATGAAGCCGGTCGTTGAAGTCAATTACAGGCAAGTCATGGCGCTATGCATATTGTAGAAAGCGAGATGGAATGGATTAATAATGACCCCGATTTACAGCATTTGATACAGCAGGAGTGAATTAGTGCCAATTCCCCGTTAAAAATTAATCCAAATTTTCTATCTTTGTGGTCTGTTATACTATATCTAACATATTATCTGGTCTTACTCGAAAGACAACTCTAAAAACAGAGTGATTAATGCATTGAAATCTTTTGGTCTTTAATGCACAGATAATCCTATCGACTTATTTCTTAATCTTAAACAAAACAAACGATTATCAAATCGATTGCATTATCACTTTTGCGGTGTATTCAACATTTCAAAATGTGGTGAAACGATGACTAAAAATGAATAGTAAACAGTTAATAAGTAGAGATATCGAGCTATTTTACAATAGAGCATCCGAAGAAACTCGACTTGACAAAGGAATGGGCGTATTTGAATTTGAAAGAATTAAATCACTCGTAGAAAAATATATACCAACTTCATCTTCAAAAATAATAGACATTGGTGGTGGTACGGGAAAGTATTCGGAATGGCTTGCTAAAAAAGGACATCAAGTTCATTTAGTAGAGCCAGTTGCAAAACATATACAAATAGCCCAAAACAGAGCGAATAGATTAAAGAACAGTTTTTCTGTACATTTAGGAGAAGCTCGAAAATTGGAATTTCCAGATAATTATGCAGACCTAATAATACTGCACGGCCCTCTTTATCATCTTCAAAAAAAGGAGGATAGAGATTTAGCCATTTGCGAAGCTAAACGTATTTTAAAGAGTGATGGGATTATTTTGGGTTTTGCCATCAATTATACGGCATCAACGCTGGTTGGTCTTTTAAACGGCTTAATTCACAAAAAGCCATTTTTTGACATGTGCAAAGAAGAATTAATAAGGGGGATGCACAATCCGCCCGATGATTTTCCTTGGCTTTTAGCAGAAGCATTTTATCATAAGCCACAACAGCTAAAAGATGAATTTATAAATCAAGGCTTAATCTATCTAAATACTTATGCGGTTGAGGGTATGGTATGGTTGGATAAAGAATACTTTGCCAATATGCTGAATAACAAAAAACGAAGAACATTAATGGAACTTATTCAAGTTACTGAAAATGACAGCTATCTTTTACCCTTTAGTCCACACATGATGATAGCTGTGCAAAAAAAATATAGTTATGGAAAATAAAGAAAAATATTACAGAGCATTAATAGAAAATGACGGTCAACTCAATGAAATTGACCTCGGGGAAAAAATAGGACTTAATGAAGATGAAACAAACGAAATAATTGTACAGCTTCTATCTGAACATAAAATTGAATATGCAGAAAATAGAGCGTGTAATTACAGTCTAATGAAAGGGGTAAGAAAGAAAAATAACAGCAGGTAATGATAGCTAAATTTTACAACGAAACATTGTCTAAACTGGAAACGGCAATCAATGAATTGGAAATTGAAACTGATTGTTCCGTACAACGGATGGAGGCTGTTATACACTTTATCCTTGAAGCACATCCCTGAGCCTCCATTGGATCGAATCCGGCCGACCCTTCTTTCGAATCCTAATAGTCTTAAAACAAGAAAAGCTAATCTTTCGATTAGCTTTTCTTTTGTGATCCCGCTGGGATTCGAACCCAGGACCCATACATTAAAAGTGTATTGCTCTACCAGCTGAGCTACGGAATCTTACTTCTTTGTTTTTGAACTACCGTTCCTTGTTTGAAGTGATGCAAAGATAGGGTTAATCCCTATTCCACGCAAGTATTTGTGCGATAAAAATGCGCTACAGCTGTTTAGGGCTTCATTTTTAGTGATTTATTTTTTTGTTTAGGATAGAAATTCCCGGTCTTCATCCGATAATTGGGACTTTCTGTCGCTGTTTTCTTCTTCCGATTCGTCTATTTCTTCCTCTTCATACGCCCGCTGTTTCTTTTTTTCGATTTTCAATAGGGATACAAATACAATTCCTGCAATAAAAAAGACCAATAATAGCTTCCATAGTGCCACTTGTGATTCCCCGAGAAAATTGAGCTGCACCGATTGCGGATTTTTGACACACACAACTGTGATGATAACCGTTATCAAGATTAAAAAGATATTACGCATGTTACTGTAAACTATATGTCGTTATTCTAACAGCGAATATAGGGAATATCTGTTTTTAATCAATATCGATCTTTGCACGATTTAAGCGTAAAGAATTCAAGATAACCGAAACGGAGCTGAAACTCATTGCAGCGGCAGCAATCATCGGGGACAGGAGAATTCCGAAAGAAGGATATAGAAGTCCGGCAGCCAATGGAATCCCGAGTATATTATAGACGAAAGCAAAACCCAGGTTCTCCTTAATATTACGGAGTAGTTTTTGACTCAGTACCTTTGCTTTGGATATTCCGATAAGGTCTCCTTTCAGCAAAGTGAGTGAAGCGCTTTGTATGGCAACATCGGTCCCTGTGCCCATGGCAATGCCGATATCGGCTTGAGCAAGGGCAGGGGCATCATTGATACCATCACCAGCCATAGCCACCACATGTCCTTTTTGCTGTAACGCATGAATTTCCTGCAATTTATCTTTGGGCAAGGCATTGGCTTTGAAATGCTTGATGCCAACTTGATCCGCCACAGCCCTTGCCGTATGGATATTATCTCCCGTCAGCATAACGACATCGACTTTATGCTGTATAAGATATTGGATTGCACGCTTCGAAGAGGCTTTTATTTGATCTGAAATACTAAAATACCCCAATAAGCTACTGTCTTTTGCAAGGAAGGATACCGTCTTTCCATGGGATTGAGCAGTTTCGGCCATCTGCTTCATATCATGAGGAATTGTTATGCCGATAGACTCCATCAACAATTGATTGCCCAGTGTTATGCTATGTCCAGCTATATTTCCCTTGATTCCTTGCCCGGCAACATTTTCAAAATCGGAAACTGCAAGGTCCGTTTTACTATTTTCCTTTTTTGCCCTTTCAATAATAGCATGACCTAATGGATGTGTGCTATTGGCGTTTAAAGCGGCAGCCAAAGATAATATCTCGTCTTTGCTGCTGGAAGAGTTTGGCTGAATATCATCAACGGTGGGTTTTCCTTCGGTGATGGTACCTGTTTTGTCTGTTAGAACCACATCTACATGGTTCATTTTTTCCAGCGCACTTGCATCTTTGATCAGGATCCCATGTTTGGCCCCTTTGCCGACACCCACCATGACAGACATCGGTGTAGCGAGTCCCAAGGCACAGGGGCAGGCGACAATAAGTACGGCAAGTGCATTGGCAAAGCCGAATGCTAAGGAAGCGGAAGGAACCCAAAGCCACCAGGTAAGAAATGTCAAAATTGCAATAATGATGACAATCGGGACAAATATCTCGGATACTTTATCCGTTAATCGTTGAATGGGTGCCTTGCTTCTGCTCGCATCATTGACGAGTTGAATGATCTGAGCCAGTAGTGTGTCCGAACCGATACGCTCTGCTTTCATGAGGAAACTGCGGTCGCCATTGATTGTTCCCGAACTAACATGATCTCCTTCTTGTTTTTCTACCGGAATAGGTTCACCCGTCAGCATGGATTCATCAATGTTACTGTTGCCATCCGTAATCTGCCCGTCAACGGGGATTTTGTCCCCGGGTTTTACTTTGAGTATATCTCCGAGTTGAATTTGATCTATGCCGATCTTTTTATCTATTCCATTTTCTACGCGCGTAGCTTCGGAAGGGCTCAGCTTGATCAGCTCTTTGATTGCCGAATTGGTTTTGGAATGTGCTTTGGCCTCCATCACCTGGCCTAATAATACCAAAGTCAATATGACGGTAACGGATTCGAAGTAAAGTGCAATGTAGCCATGGTGATTTTTTAATTCAGCAGGGAATACCTGCGGAAAAAATAGGCCAACCAAACTATAGACAAACGCAGCTCCAGCACCAAGTGCAATCAGGCTAAACATATTAAGGCGCCAGGTTTTGAAAGATACCCAGCCCCGTTGAAAAAAAGACCAGCAGGTATAAAAAACAACTGGCAGGGATAAAGCCAGCTGAACCCAACCAGACCAACTCGGCGAAATGATTTTACCTATTGGATTACCGGGAAGCATTTCACCCATGGAAAGTATAAAGATCGGGACCGTAAATAGGATAGAGACCCATAATTTCATGCGTAGATCACGATAGGTGTGATCGTCGGCCTCATCATTCCCATTGGCTATAGGCACAAGGTCCATACCGCATATAGGGCAATTTCCAGGATGATCTTGTACAATCTCAGGATGCATAGGACAGGTATATTGAAGATCTGTCTTTAACATGGGTACCTTTTCCAGATTCATGCCGCATACCGGACAGTTTCCGGGTTCATTATAGCGTTTGTCTCCCTCACAATGCATCGGACAATAGTATTGATCAGCAGACGTATGACCATGTGCTTTGTCAGGTGTAGATATTGTCTGTGATTGATGTACCGTGGCATTTGACTGAGCGGAATGATTGTGTTGCTGTTCGTGTTGGATATGCAAGGTCGCTGCATGCGCAGTATGCAGCTTATTTTTAATTGCTGTTTCTGCATCGAGCTTCACCAAATGCATACCACAAATCGGACAATTTCCTGGCTGGCTGTACGTTTTTTCACCTTCGCAATGCATGGGGCAGCCATATCTCTCCGAAGCTTGTGCTACAATGTGTTGATCGGACTGTACATCACCCTGATGCTTATGTATTTCGCTGAGTTGATAAGGACCTAATTTTGATATTATTTCCTGTAATTGCTGTAACGGAATATGTTTCTGGGATGTTACTGTCATGCTTGGCGGGTTTAAAGTTACCTCGGCATGAACCCCAGGAAGCTCATTCAATGCATGTTCGATTGTGGTTCTACATCCATCACAGGACATTCCCGAAAGTGTATAGTGGTGTTGCATAGCGTTGTCTTTGTTGCCTAAAGTTAAACGTTATATCGAGGTGATTTTTACACTTTTACCGGGTTTTCTTGTAAAATTTCCCGTTGATAATATGTGCTTCCGGTTTGCTCTCATTTTTTTAGGTCGAACCAGCGTTATAGTCTTCCGGAAACGGGATATGGTGTAAAAAAAACAGCGAAATTACGCTATGTTAAACACAACCGAGCTATGTTTTGTTTGCTCTGGGGATAGGTATGGGATAGGGGAATTTCCCTTTTATTAAGCCAGTAGCATTACTTGGGGATGTTTGATCAATGTATTGATGGTTACTTGTTCTTTCAGAACTGCTTCGTGAAAAGGCGCCGGGATCATCAATTTAAATGTTTTTTTTGTGGTTTTGATTACAAATAAGGCACCGTGAACGACCTGTTTATCATCTATGATCAAGGTGTACTGTTTTGCCGGCTGATTGCCTAATTTTTCCTTTTCGATGAGTTGTATAAGTTGTTGCATTGTATCAGAATATTTAGCCAAAATTACCAAATACTTAGCATTTATTGTTTTTTTTCTAATCGTTGCTATTTGAAATTTATCCAGTGCATTCAACCTTTTATTATTTTTTTAATAGCTAATAATCGTTTTAGCAAAGAAGAGATTTCAAAACATAGCGCAATCGATTGCGTATTTAGTCTGCTAAAATGCTAAATATGAGAAGGATGTATTTGCTAAAGTTTGTTTAACTTTTTTAGCTTTGTGCAACAAATATCCAATAAAACAACATTATGAGTGGTATAACTACACTAGGTCAATTTATCATTGAAAAACAGGCCGATTTTCCGTATGCTAAAGGGGAGCTTTCCAGACTACTGCGCGATATTGGAATCGCAGCAAAAATTGTAAATAGAGAGGTTAATAAAGCGGGATTGGTTGATATTTTAGGCGATGCAGGCCAGGTCAATGTGCAGGGCGAGGGACAAAAGAAACTGGATGTTTATGCCGATGAGCAGTTTATCAAAGCGCTTCAAAGTGGGGGAGAATGCTGTGTAGTTGCCTCAGAGGAACATGAAAATCCAGTATATATCCAATCAGGGGTTTCCAAAAATGCGAAATATATTGTGTGTATTGACCCACTGGATGGCTCAAGCAATATCGATGTTAACGTATCTGTGGGGACGATTTTTTCCATTTATCGACGAATTTCTGATACGGGTGTTTCTTGTAATAGCAATGATATTTTACAGCATGGAACGAAACAGGTCGCTGCAGGTTATATAATCTATGGTAGTTCAACCATGTTGGTGTACACAACTGGAAAGGGCGTAAACGGATTCACATTGGATCCTTCGATCGGCGAGTTTTGTTTATCCCATCCTGATATGAAAATTCCGGCTTCGGGTCAAATTTATTCGATTAACGAAGGAAATTATTCTAAATTTCCAAACGGCGTTAAGCAATATATCAAATATTGCCAAATGGAGGACAGTGCAACGCAACGCCCCTATGCGTCACGGTATATCGGCTCAATGGTGGCCGATATTCACCGTAATCTCCTCAAAGGGGGTATCTTTCTTTATCCAACGACTTCTGCGCACCCTAATGGTAAGCTAAGATTGATGTATGAGTGCAATCCAATTGCCTTCATCATTGAGCAGGCAGGGGGTAAAGCTTCGAATGGATCTCAGCGCATACTAGATATTGAGCCAAAAACTTTGCACCAGCGATCAGCAGCTTTTTTGGGCAATACCGATATGGTGGAATTGCTGGAAGATTTCCTGAAAAAATACAGTGATTGATTCTGTAGTGATTCAATGACAGGTAAGATTCTTTAGACAATAAGAATTATTTATCTTTGTCCTCAGAAAATGGCTTCATTATTGCGAAGCCATTTCTTTTTCACGATTTGTAATATGTTACGATTTTTAGTTTTTATTTCATTTGTTTCAGTAGTATTTTTTTCTTGTAAGGATAATCCTCCGACTTATGGCGATGTATTGGCGAAAGAGCTTGAAAATAAGTCCTATAAGGATTTTGACACAGTAGCGTATGTAAAAGTCTTCCATGAAGTATATGGCAAGGAAAAATCTCAATTGGTTAATCCAAGCTGGATGAAGGAATTATCGGATTCTACTGAAGGGATGACTTTAATTGCCGAACACCTTTTTGATGGTAGTATAGACACCATGTTAACTTACTTTGAGCGTAGTGATGCACATGGTATTCGAGCTAGTTATTTCCATACAACTGCGATTAAGGAAACATTATCTTCGCTTCGAAAACTGAAAAGCAAAGATGTTGCTGAAGTTTATCCATTATTGGCCAAACTTGACTTATTGAGTACTGATGGGCTCGTGGCTTATATCAGCAGCATAAAATATGGTGTGGTCAACCCCAAACGCCTTTATGGAAGATATTTCGTTCCTCAAAAGCGTATGAGCTATGGTAAAGTTGTACAAATGCTGGATAGTGTAAAAATTGGAACTGTGTTGACCGATATCCAACCTAAAAATCAGTATTACACCAGGTTTCAGGATTTATTGGAAAATGGCAACCTAAACAGTGCACAACGTAGCCAGGTGTTAATGGTATTGGAAAAATTGCGCTGGATGGGAGATGCTTTTCCGGAGAAATATGTATTTGTGAACATACCTGAACAACGGTTACATATTATGGAAGAAGGGAAGACAAGTCAACTGATGAATGTGTGTGTAGGTGAAACTGATAATCCGGCTTATACGCGAAAAGGTGAGAACCACGAGACACCTGTCATGCAAGGGGTGTTGGATGCCATGCAAGTAAATCCTGTATGGAATATTCCAAGCAGTATTGTCAAGAAAGAGTTATTGTCAAGCGTTCGAAATAATCCAAACTATCTGGCCTCGCGTAATATGGTAGCCTATTACAAAGGTAAACAAGTGGACCCTGCAACGGTCAACTGGAATTCGGATTCTGTGGAGAATTTTCGTTTTAAACAAAATCCTGGTTCGGATAATTCATTGGGGAATGTGAAGTTTTTGTTTGAGAACCCCTATTCCATTTATCTGCATGATACGCCTGCAAAACAAATGTTTGGGCAGAGCAATCGCGCCGTGAGCCATGGTTGTGTGCGTGTTGAAAAACCCGTTGATTTGGCGTCATACCTTGTCAATAATGAAAAACAGGCCGAAAAAATTGCAAAAGAAATTACCACAGATTCGATCTCAAAATCACGTTGGGTAACACTTAAACGGCAGATGCCAGTTTATATCACCTACTATACAACCTGGTTGGATGACGAAGGGAAAATTGTTACGTATCCGGATATATATGGTTATGATCCGCGTTTGAAGGAAGCGTTAAAGAAATATTGGACAAATTAATCAAAAAGGCTTAACTCATTTAGTTAAGCCTTTTTTTATAGCTAGTATTCAGAGTTGTAGGCTAGTGCTATCCGTACAAAAGGATAGTCTTTGTTGACATTGTTATGGTCTTGATAATGACCTTCCAATCTAAAATAACCGGAGTAAAGGTTGACACCGAAATTTTTCCAGATACGCATTGAAGCACTCGTGGATACCGCGTGTAGAAAATGGTGGGATTTGTTGCCACTGATTGTGACAAAATATCCGCCACGATAATCTACACCAAATTTAAAGCGGTTTAATGTGCTCAATGTGGCTGAAGCCCTAACATCTGCCCCGGGGCCATAATCGTACGTGCGGCTTTCACCAAAATGGAGATAAGGATCAGGTACAGCAGCCAATACCACTGGACCACCACCAAGGATGGTTGTCAGCTTGGTACGGCTACCAATATTGAAGTTTGAAAAAACATTGTAATTGATGCTCTGTGATCCGTAATAAAAAGCTTCATTGCGTAGAAAGTCGAAATGCGCAGACACGATACCACGATGACGTCCTGTTAAATTGGATAAAATACGGTTACCGTATAACGAGGCATACACATTGACCGCATTGACGATGGAACTATCATCTGATCCAAGTTCCAAATTGAGGAAGAAGTCATCAAAGGGTTTCTTTTTGTCTAGATCATCGTTGGTGTAAATCAGTTTGATACGGGCATAGATGTCATTCTTTCCTTTATTCAAGATGTCATGTTCTTTGGCATCAAACCGTCTTAGCCCCAATTCAACTTCAGTGTGTACTAAAGAACTGTCGACCACCGCACCTTTTACCTTATCTCCCCAGCGCCCGTCGAGCAGACGGTTGAGCCCGTTTATCGGATTGATCAACATGGCCAATAGTTCTTTTTTATTGCGTTGTCCTTTGGTCAGACTTGGGCGCGAAAGAATATGATGCGATAGTCTATGGGTCATTTCACCTAAAATAGTACCGCCAAAACTTGTGTTGATGATATCATTGATGGATGGTGGTTCTGTTTCACCTGCAGTTTCCCAGATATAGCTACCAGCTACAGTTGCTGCTGTCGATTGTAGAAAACTGTAGTTGTTGGATCGGAACGAATTAAAATAAAACTGACCGTGATAAGGATGTGCTATTTGATTTGTTGCAAAAAGATTGTCGTCCCAGGTCCAGGCTGACAGTTTTAAATGGCTAAAGAAGTTTTTAAAGGAAATATGGGAAACAGGATCTTTTCGAATGAAGTAATTAACCGAAGCAGGAATAGCTTGGATGGAAAACCACTCAATTCCCGCCCTTAAGAAATTCTTTTTTTGGTAGTCGAATAGACTGTCTGTTTGTTTTACGTTGATAAGATGATTGTTCCAAAGTCGTGGTTGCTTATCGTGGTACATGGGATATTTTTCGACAGGTTTCGCTCGAAATAGGCTATCTGAAGTCATTAAGGAATCTCTAGCTGGTAGGAATGCAGCCTTACTAGGCCCTATACTCACGAGCTGGACAAGCAACAAAATGATACATATTAAGAGACTATAATAACGTTGGTTAATGCGTTGTTTGATCGAAATGAACATACTGTTTTGCGATAAAATTTGTAAAGAATAACAAATATTGGGGAAAAGTGTTTGTGTGATTAGTACCTTTGCGGCAATTATCCCGTTCAAGTAAATTAAAAATGAACAATACCTTTGAAATATTCAATATAAAATCGACTAATCTTAAGAATGAGTTGTTTGCAGGATTAACGGTCGCAATGACAATGATTCCGGAATCACTCTCATTTGCAATTTTAGCTGGGCTACCACCGTTGACGGGACTTTATGCAGCATTTTTAATGGGTTTGGTGACCTCCATTTTGGGCGGTAGACCAGGGATGGTATCCGGAGGTGCTGGCGCAACAGTGGTTGTATTGATGGCCCTGGCGGCAAGTCACGGGATTGATTACCTGTTTGCTGCTGTCGTCTTGGCGGGGCTCCTGCAATTTTTAGTCGGGCTTTTTAAATGGGGGAAATTTGTACGCTTAATTCCGCAGCCCGTTATGTACGGTTTTTTGAACGGACTGGCCATTATCATTTTTATGGCTCAAGTAGTCCAATTTAAGGTGAATACCGAACAGGGGGCGGAATGGATGTCGGGAAGTACCTTATACATCATGGGGGGACTGACTCTGCTGACGATGTTGATTGTGATTGGATTTCCTCGGATAACGAAGGCTGTTCCAGCCTCTTTAGTCGCTATTTTAGTTGTATTTGGTCTGGTTTCTTTTTTAGGTATTGATACCAAAAAAGTAGTAGATATTGCCTCTGTTAGTGGGACATTACCCCATCTACATTTACCTAATGTACCCCTGAGCTGGGAAACATTGCAACTGATTTTTCCGTATTCTTTGGTGATGGCTGGAGTAGGGTTGGTGGAATCGCTCCTGACACTGAACATGGTGGACGAAATAACGGCGAGTAAGGGAAATGCAAACCGCGAATCCATGGCGCAGGGGATAGCCAATACAATCAATGGATTTTTTGGGGGAATGGGTGGCTGTGCCATGGTTGCTCAAACACTGGTCAATTTAAATGCTGGTGCACGCACGCGACTTTCTTCTTTTATAGGAGCGATGACCATCTTAGTGATTATTTTGGTAGGTGCTCCTTTTATTGAGCAGATACCCATGGCCGCGCTGGTCGGTGTGATGATGATGGTGGCCATTGGAACCTTCCAATGGGTGAGCTTGCGGATTGTCAATAAATTTCCCAAATCAGATATTTTCGTTGGGATTATTGTCGCCGGAATTACCGTGGTTTTACATAATTTGGCGCTTGCAGTGCTGATTGGTGTAGTGGTATCCGCACTTGTATTTGCCTGGGATAATGCGACGCGCATTCGTGCAAGAAAATATTTGGATGCCGAGGGCATCAAGCATTATGAAATCTATGGACCTCTTTTCTTTGGTTCGACAGCTAATTTTTTGGATAAATTTGATGTTTTAGAAGATCCTGAGCGTGTGATTTTAGATTTTAAGGAAAGTCGTGTGGTGGATATGTCCGCCGTGGATGCACTCAACAAAATTACCGAACGCTACGCTGCACAAGGGAAAAAAATCGAATTGTGGCACCTCAGTGAAGATTGTCGCTCTTTGTTAAAAAATGCTGCGGGCATTGTGAAGGTCAATATCATGGAAGATCCAACCTATCGGGTCATGCCGGGCAAGTAGACTATTTTTTGCGCAGCTCAAAAAAGAGTTCATTTCCCTGTCTTTGGGGAATACTGTTGGTTGAATCTGTCAGCTGTAAAATGTCAAATTGCGAAGCGAATAATTGTTGATATTCCGTTTGATCTCCACCGAAAGGTGGTCCCTGTTGTGCAAATTCCCGTTTGAACAATAAACCCATCAGAATACCCTGCTGCTTGAGCAAAGTATTCATTTGTTGTACGTAGCTGGGGCGTAATGAAGGATCCAGTGCACAAAAAAATGTTTGCTCAATTATATAGTCGTACTGGCCCTGGAGCTGGAAAAAATCTTGACATACAATTTGGATCTGAGGGCTATTGGCGAACTCCTTTCTTACCTTTGCAACGAGGGTCGGAGCGATGTCAAGTAAGGTAATTTGATGGAACCCCATGTCAAGTAGAGTCTTTGCTTCATAGGCATTTCCACAACCGGGAATTAGAATAGATGCATCTTTGGCAATAGACTCCGCTGCATAATTGATAATAGCAGGAGAGGCATAGCCAATATCCCAGCCTGTTGCTTTGTTCTTATAACGTTCATCCCAATAATTTTCATCCAATAATGAAGAATTCATAGCTGTTTTGTTCTATATGCTTTAGCAATTTACATAAATATTAGGTCAATAGGGTGCTTCTCTTTGCTGAAAATTGCTTTTAGCTACCCGCTCGGAAGTTGATTTTATTGAGTAAAGTCGGAAAAACAATGAGTAACAGGGGTAAAGCAACGATAAATCCCCCAATAACTGCGATTGCTAGAGGCTGATGCATCTGAGCCCCTGTGCCGATGCCTAAGGCGAGGGGCATCAAGGCGATGATAGCGCCAATTGCAGTCATTAGTTTGGGGCGTAATCGGGTGCTAATGGCATAGATGATTGCCTGTGCCTTTGTCTTGGTTGCTAAAGTTTCCTGAAATTGTAGATAGGTGAAAATAGCATTTTCGCCAATTATCCCGACCATCATAATAAGACCAGTATAGCTGCCAACATTGAGGGGTGTGCTGGTAAGGTAGAGGAGTATAATACCTCCGGAAATACCCAATGTTGAGATAAATAAGATCGTAAGCGCAAGCAAGAAATTCCGAAATAGAAATAGCATGATCGCAAAAACCAATAAACAGGAGATGAGCAAAATTGTCAATAACTCGCCAAAAGATTGTTGCTGTTCGGCATAGGCTCCACCATAGATAATGGAATAACCTGTTGGCAATTTGATCTGTTGGTCGATTTGCTGCCGGATTGATTGGATAGTTCCGCCTAGATCCCCATTGTCTAATCGAGCAGTCACAATACCTAATGATTGAAGATCTTCCCTATTGATCTCTGCTGATCCTGCAGTAGTAGTAACATTTGCAAATTCGCTCAGTGGCTTCAGTATACCGTTGGGGAGGGCGATCATGCTGTTGTTGATATCACTGAGTGATTGATTTGTACGCGAGTTGTAAAGTAAACGTATTGGCGTGTATTGCACCTTATCAAAGATGTTGCCCACAATATTACCATCTAAGTTGGTCTGTAATTGACTTTGGAAATCGGCGAGAGAAATGTTGTATTGTGCCAGTACAGGGAATTTGGGATTAACGATTATTGAAGGTCCAGCGATGATAATACCGTCAAATACATCTGCTGTACCGTTAACCTTTTGTACAATGCTGGCTATTTTTTTTGAGTATGCCTGTATTGTTCTTTGGTCAGTTCCGAAGATTTTGATTTCTATTGGCTGGACGCTGCTCATTAGATCACCAAGCATATCACCGATCACCTGTCCAAAGTCAACTGTCAAAGGCAGCTCTGATGCTTCAATGCGATTTCGTATCTCGTCGGTGACTTCATTTGTTGTTTTATTACGCTGTTTTTTTAGCTGAATAAGATAATCGCCTCGATTTGGTTCCGTAATAAAAAAGCCCATTTGTGTGCCCGTTCTCCGGCTATAAGCTTCTACTTCCGGTGTAGAGGTTATTATTTTTTCAACCTGTTTCAGCTCCCTGTCTGTTTCTTCCAGCGAGGATCCTGGAGGTGAGTTATAATCAAGAACGATACTGCCCTCATCCATTTCTGGTAGAAAACCGGTGTCGATCTTTGGCAAAATAACCATTGCACTCAGTATTAAAATAACGATGAACGAATAACTTAGCCAGGGGCGGGCCAGAAAAAATCCTACCCATTTCCGTTCTTTGACATCATGATGCTGAAACGGGTGCTGCCTTTTTTTCTCGGATGAAAAAAAGAGGTAAATGACGGGAAGTAAAATTGAACTTGCAAAAAAGGAACATATAAGCGTCAAGATCATGGTGTCGGTCATGACCTTGAAGTAGGCTCCAGCTACGCCGCTCATCAACATAAATGGTAGAAATATGACGATGGTGCTAAGCGATGACCCGATCATGGCTTTTAGTAAGTAATTTATAGCTTTTTGCACAAGTGTTGTGGCCGTTTCCTCAGGATGTTCTTCGTGTGTACGGTGTATTTGTTCTACAACGACAATGGCATCATCGATTATAAGTCCGATAGCTGCTGCAATAGCTCCTAATGTCATGATGTTAAACGTTTGCCCAATAGCGTAAAGCGATAAAATCGTCAGTGCCAGTGTTATCGGGATGGTAATTAGGATAACAAGGCTAGCTTTCCAGGAACGCAAGAAAATAACGGCTACAATAATTGCCAATAATAGTCCAATCCATAAAGCATCTGTTACGCTTTTTATTGAATCTTTTACAAAATCTGCCTGAACATAGTACGGTTTTAAGGTAAGGTCTTTCGGTAATGTTTTTTGGAGTTCACTGATTTTCGCTTCCATGGCTGTTGTCACGTCAACAACGTTGGCGTTGGGTTGTTGGATGACGGCGAGCAGAATGCTCTCTTGTCCATTGGCATTTACTTTTATGTACTGTTTGGCTTGGTGTACCATAATTTGAGCAATATCTCCCAGCTTAACAATACGGTTGCCATCGTTGCTGATGACCAAATTTTGCAATTGCGCTTCATTGCGAATTTGTGCATCGGTCAAGGTCAAGTATAAAAAATGGAAATCAGCAGAGTAGCCATTGGATTTAATAAAATTTGTACTATTGATGGCTTGTTCTATTTTAGTGGACGTGATACCCAATCGCGCCATCATCTGCTGGTTCATGAGAACCCGGTATTCTTTGTCCTGACCGCCGATAATCCGCACTTCACTGACCCCGGGCACCTGGGAAAGAAATGGCTTAATGGTGTATAGGGCAAGTTGTTTTAGTTCAATTGGATCAAGTGTATTTGAGTTTAATGAATAGCCGATGACGGGTAAAATGGCAGGATTCATTTTCTCTACAGTGATATTAATATCGCTAGGCAATTGATTACGTATCTGGTTGATACTACTCTCTATTTGTTGCTTGGCCAAATCAATATTCATATCCCAGGACATGAATGCCGATATTTCGCAGCTCCCTCTACTGGTCGTACTTTTGAGTAATTGCAAATCAGGTACTTTTTTGATTGCATCTTCCAATATTTTAGTTACGCCTACAGTCATCTGGTCAATAGGTTGTTGCCCAGCATCTGCTATAATCTTTATTTTTGGGAAAGTAATCTGCGGGAATAATGCCGCGTGAATCTTGGAATACGCATATATACCGCCCATAATGATCAGGAGTATCCAAACAAACAGGGGGATTTTATAAGTAACAAAGAATGATTTTTTCATGAGAAAATGCTTTTAGGGATGCTAGGGTCCTATTATTTATCGTTTTCCATTTGTTCTGATATGAACTGCAGCGGTGTCTGCCAGGCCGAAATTTCCGGATATTAACACGCGGTCTTTTGTTGTTAAATCACCTGATTTCACTTGAATAAATTTATCTGTTTCGATACCTTTTTCGATTGTCGTCTTTATTGCGGTCGAATCATTCATGAGTTTCATTACCCAGAAAGAGGTCTGTCCTTCGTCGCTCAATACCGCCATCTTGGGAACCGAAAGACCATAATCGAGATTCTTTGAGAAACTAATTGTGCCAATAAGATTCTCGGGAATGTCATTCGGAGCGACTTTTAATAAAATTTTTACTGTTTGGGAGACGGCATCCACCGTTGGCATGACTTTCGCTATTGAGCCTTGCAAAACAATGCCGTCTGGCAACGTAATCGGTAATATCTTTTTTCTTTTCACGACTTGAAGATATTCGTAGGGAACGTCCACTACAAAACCAAAACTGTTCGCGTCGGTTATCGTAGCCAGGATTTCACCATCCTGGACGTAGTCGCCGATTTGATGATTAAGCATAGCGACGTATCCTGTTGCTGGGCTTACCACAGTGGTATTACCATTAAAATGAAACGATGGATCCAATTTATTGATTGTATTGCCCAGAGCCCGGGCCTCTTTTGTCTCCAGACCGAATAATAACATTCCTTTATTGACATGATCGGCCATTTTTATGGTAATTTTTGTAATATAACCATTGGTGTTAGCCTTGACATCGGACTTTAATAGATAAGATGCTGTTGCATTCAGTGTGACCACATTGGCTAGCTTGGCTGTATCGGAAGGAAATGCAATGCTGACTTCGGTTGCCGGTTTTATGATCGGATCAGCTATGTTCGCATTTTCACTTTTCCCTGAATGACAAGAAAACAGCAAATAAGAACATATGAAAAGGGCCAGAATATGTTTCATAATTATTGGATAATGAGGTATTTCATCTGATTTTTAAGTGTATATAATGCATTGTTATATTGGATAATATTTGCTTTTAGGTTGAGGAGATTATTGATGGACAGGATAAAATCGACCATTTTTACGTCTCCGGTGGGCAATTGTTTTGCATTAGCCTCAACTAAAGCCTTCGCATATTCAATTTGCTGAGTTGCCATTCCCAACATGTTATCATAATGTCGTATCTGATTCTGCAAATTGAAAACTTCTTGTTGATACTGGTTCTGCGTTTGTTCGAGGTATTTCTTTCGGGTTTGTAAAGCAAGGTTGTTTTGCTGCAATAGGAGTTGTTTCTGATGTCCGTTATAAATTGGTAAAGAGACTGAAAGACCGATACTCATACCAAAATTGTTAAATGGGGTATGTGTGAGCGATGATTGGTAGCCACCATCGGAAAAGGCATTTACCTTTGGTTTGTAGTCATATGCAATAACCATTGCATCATTCGCCAATTTTGTACTGTCAGCTTGAAATGATTTTGTATAAATACTTTCTTGAAACGAAGGAAAAAAGGATATTTCTCCTAGATCAGGAAGGCTAAGCGCATGAAAGTTGGTATCGATAATTCCCGACAAATAATTGAGCAGGGCATAGTTATTTTGCCAGTCCGCAGTCTGCTGCTGTAGTGCAAGTTGATTTTGCTGTAATGTAACCTTAAAAGAAAGGTAGTCTGTTTGCTTAAAAGTTGCTTTTTGCGTTAGTTTTTGTAGTACTAGATCTTCTTTGGATAATAAGGCAATAATTTCAGTGCTCAGGTCCATCTGTTTTTGGCTGATGTATGTCGCAATGTATTGATCTGTAATCTGTCTATTTAGTGTTTGAATCGCAAGGTCTTTTTGTGTGAGAACTTGAGCGATACTATTTTTGTAAGCCTTGAGTCTTGTCGAGAGATTATTCCGGCTGATAAATTCTCGCGAGACACGGACGCCTGCAAAGATTGATTGGCCGTTCGTTAGTGCATTGTCATAGCCCCAGCCTTTGCTATTGGGCGCATAGCTGGCATTGCCTTCAGCGGTGACAATAAATCCATAGGTCGCTCTTAATTTTAGGCTATCAATGCGTGTAGAAAGCATCTGATTGTTGTAGTCTGTCAATAGGGGACTATTGAGCTGGGCACTTTCGATAAAATATGTCAAATTACTGCTTGTCTGTGCATTCACTAGACTAGAAAATAGCAATAGTACCATGGCTATTGAATAAACTAGAGTTACTTTAAAATAGCGCATACCTTTATGTTTGGCTTATATTTAACAAATGTCTCCACAACAATAGTGGCTAAAATTAACGCCATTCATGTTGGGTTGTTGAATTGTAAGACAAATTACAGGTGGATTTGGTAGAAATTTTGAATTTTGAACGATTCAAACAATTTAATATATGCCATTATTATTACAAGTGATCATAATTATCTATTTAAATAGTTATTTTTGCCGCAGGTATTCAAATTTGAATAGATTTCCTAAATCGATGGATCGATCATGTACTGTTGATTTGCACTATCGTGGTCAAAGTTGATTGGTAAGACATCGTATTGGAGAGAAATCTTGAAATTCACTTGTATTCCATACGATATTAAAATTTATAGCGTTCAATTACTCTAGTAGGGATAATCCCCTCATGTTTTTAGATGAATTATATTAAAGTAGTTTTATTTATTGTTTTATTTCTAATTGTTGGTCTTGCCTACGCTAATCAAGATTGGAATGGTTTGGAGAGCGCGCATCACTATATCGGTTATTTGTTGTTATCACTCTATATATCGGGCTCAACACTGTTTATGTATAAACCTCTTAAAGGGGATCGAAAACTAAAACGACATTTTTTTATTCGATTTTCTGTAGTCTGTATCGCCTTTCTGCTACTTCTTGTCCCATATTTGATTCTTAAACAACAAAATGATGCTTTGGGGGCTGGATATTTACTCTATTTTATGACCGTCAGTCTTGCAGCACCGTTGTCCATTTATGCCTTTATTGAGATCCTATGGTTATTTACCCAAAAGAAATATCCGCAAATAGGTGTTAACCTATTACTTGTTGGCTATATCTACTGCCTTTTTTTATTCAGTGGTCTATTTGGATATTAAACCTATGGGAGACACGGACTTGTCATCATCGCCTTTTAATCGGTTAAAATTAAGCATGTTTCTGCTCGTTTTTCTAGAATTACTTTTTTGTGAAAAGAATCATTGATTAAAATTGTTGTTTGCTTCTTATCCGGAAAATTGCTAATTTAATAAGGATTCTTAAACCTGAATTTAAAGAATCTCGAGACTAAACCTGATCAGGTCCTTGTTCTTGAAGATAACAATTTTATAACCAATTAATGGATTGAGGTATGATACACAAAGTAGTTTCCCTTGTATTGGGAGGAGGTCGAGGGTCGCGCCTTTTCCCATTGACACAGCAACGGTCGAAACCAGCGGTTCCAATAGCTGGAAAATATCGTTTGGTCGATATTCCGATTTCGAACTGTTTGAATTCTGGCTATAATAAGATCTTCGTACTGACGCAGTTCAATTCAGCCTCTTTGAACACACACATCAAAAATTCTTACAATTTCAGCATTTTCAGTAAGGGCTTTGTTGACATCTTGGCTGCTGAGCAGACCAATGAGGGCGATCGTTGGTTTGAGGGTACGGCTGATGCCGTTAGGCGAACGCAGAAACATCTCCTGAATGTAGATTACGACTACATTCTTGTCTTGTCTGGTGATCAGTTATACCAAATGGATTATTCGAAGCTGATTGACTTCCATGTTGAAAATGGGGGGGATGTTACCATTGCGACTATACCAGTCAATGGTAAGGATGCTACAGGATTTGGTATTTTAAAAGCGAATGAAGCAAATGAAATTACCGCTTTTGTTGAAAAGCCCGATAAGGATGAAGTATTAAATTGGACCTCAGAGGTCTCCGAGGTTTTGCATAAGCAGGGAAGACATTATCTGGCATCCATGGGGATTTATGTTTTCTCAAAAAACATCTTGCGCAACCTTTTAATTGCCAACCCCGGGATGGATTTTGGCAAGGAAATTATACCGGATGCCATTGAAGCACTTCGCGTGTTAAGTTATCAATTTGATGGTTATTGGACCGATATCGGAACCATCAAATCCTTTTTTGATGCCAATATCGGATTAACGGATGACATTCCGGATTTCAACCTGTTTAATGAAACCGTGTATACACGTGCGCGGATGCTTCCACCTTCGAAAATTTCGGGGACAACCTTGAATAATACGGTAATTGCCGATGGATGTATTTTAAATGGAGATAAACTGGAGAGGTCTGTTATTGGGATACGTTCCCGTATTGGTGAAGGGACGGTTATTAAATCGACCTACATGATGGGAACAGATTACTATGAGCAATTGGAAGAAGTATTGGAATTGGGAAATACACAAAAGCCACCACCGGTAGGCGTGGGTAAACGTTGTTATATTGAAAATGCTATTTTGGATAAGAACTGCCGTATTGGAGATGACGTTCGTATCATTGGTGGACCGGGCTTGAATGATGGCGATTTTGATACGCATATGATCTGTGACGGCATCGTTGTTGTGAAAAAAGATGCTATCATTGCCAATGGTGTTACGATAGGATTTTAATCATTTATATATGTTGAAGCGAAAGTCCGCCGTCTATTTAAAAGCTAAAACAGCGGACTTTCGTTACTTTTCCTTTGTTTAATGATAAAATGGAGATTGATGCCCAATATTGCCGTGCTGTATGGATTAATACTGTCAAAGAGGTAGTTTATAAATATTATCTTTGCGCATTATAAAATTTTTTAAGGCTAAAATGATCGATTACTGGAAACAGATTGTTTTTTATTGGCTACTGGTTTTACTTTTTGTAATGCCGGTTACCTCATTTGCGCAGATCTTGTCGGAACAACCTTCGGATTCGAGCAGCAGATCTCATTTTTTTAAGAAAATTCCTTACAAAGAACTGGCTGTTCCTGTAGGATTGATCACCTATGGTATCGTTGCCAAAGGGAATCCCTTTTTAAAAGGGATAGATGAAGACATTAGAGACGGCGTTTCGAGAAGGAACAATCAAAAAATTAAGTTGGACGATTTCACACGTTTTGCTGGAACTGCCGGAGTTTTTGTGCTGGATGCGGTCGGGGTACCTGCGAAACATAACCTTAAACAACGCCTGTTCACAACGGCGGTTTCCAATATTATCATGACTTCAACCGTGAGAATTATGAAATCTACTATACCTGTTTGGCGACCCGATAGTTCAGCGAACAATTCCTTTCCTTCAGGGCATGCTGCCACTGCATTTGTTGGTGCGGAATTACTTTGGCAGGAATACAGACAGGAGTCAATTTGGTACGGAATAGCGGGGTATGCTGTTGCCTCGGGTACCGGTTATCTGCGGATGCACAATGATAAGCACTGGTTCTCGGATATCGCTATGGGAGCTGGGGTCGGGATCTTAAGTACTAAAATCGCCTATTGGTTGCTACCGCTGGTAGACAGTCGATTGCAGAATTCAAAAAAGAGTTATGTGGTATTACCAACCTATAATGGACGGCAATTTTGCCTAAATGCCAGCTTACAGTTTTAGGCTCTTTTTTTTAAGTCCCATTCGGAGCCTCTACATTGATCGTACTCGGCTCGCCTGAAAATAAAATTTCTTAGATATTATTCGTACAGGGATATAAATCCACTTTAAATCCCTGTGTTCACTACCGTTTTTAGGTGTCCTACCTGAAGATTGGGACTGCTGTGTCCGGCATTTCCATTCCCTGTTTTAAGCATGTAACGTTTCTGTGAATTTTGGATTAAAAAATCATATTAGTTTCGTTAATAAGATTTTGTTTTTTAAATTTAATAGACAATCTAATCCACTTTTGCTGTTTTTTATAAAAAGAAAGACATGCAAAGTCAATAAACCAAAGTTGAACCCTACGGTTCTTTATTATTTTAAACCAATTTGTAATTATGATGAGAAATTTTTTTCTTCATGGAAAGGCGAGACCCATTAGCCTTTTGGGGCTCTGCCTGCTGTTTAGTCAGCCTGATTCTTACGCGCTGAATCTGGATCCGATCAATGCTATTGTTGATCAGGATCAGGTTACAGGGATCATCAAAGATGAGAAAGGTCAGGTATTAGCCGGTGCTACCATCACCGTCAAAGGAACATCCGTTCAAACGTCCTCCAATCAACAAGGTGTTTTTTCTATTCGCGCAAAGCGCGGTGATGTTTTGGTCGTGAACTACCAAGGGTTTACAAAACAGGAGGTGGCCGTTTCCGCAGGTAATGTGAACGTGGTCATGGTATCGAGTGATCAAGCACTTGAAGAAGTCGTGATCATTGGCTATGGTAAGCAGCGGAAAGGGAATATTACCGGTTCGGTCGCTACCGTCAATGCAGAACAGTTAAAAAACATCCCCAGTTCAAATCTTTCCAATTCACTCGCCGGTAGAGCTGCAGGTGTCAATGTCACCAATACTTCGGGGATGGCCGGAGCATCGTCGAGCTTGCGTATACGGGGGAGTTTTGCCGAGCCACTCTATGTAATTGATGGCGTGGTTCGCGATAAAGCTGCATTCGATGTGCTTGAAGCGAACGAGGTTGACCAAATGACCTTCTTAAAAGATGCTGCAACAGCCGCAGTGTATGGCACCCGGGCCGGTAATGGCGTAGTGGTGGTAACGACAAAAAAAGGAACGGCGCAAGCACCTGTTTTTAATGTACAAAGTAATTATACTTTCAATACGCCAACACAGGCGCTCCTTGCTAATTTAACGACTGCGCAAGATGAACTCACTTATCAAAACCGGGTCGCCGAATTTCGTGGTCTTTCTATCCCCAATGGACAAAAAGAGTTTGATTATTTCAAGGACAAAAATTACAATGCTAATGACGTTATCTGGCGCAATCCGTTTACACATCGACAATCAATATCGGTTAATGGGGGTGGCGACAAAATTACTTATTATAGCTTGCTGAGCTACCGTAAAGAAAATGGATCTTATAAATCTTTGGATCATGAGAAATTTAATTTAAGGAGCAATATTTCCGCGCAGATTACCGAAGATTTTAGCATGGATTTTAATATTTCAGCCAACCAGACCAATTCGAAGCGCTTTTTTTGGCCATTCAGCACATCTTCGAATGATGATGATTTTGATGTATCCGATTTCTACCGTGTCACATTCAACTGGCCAAAGATGTATCCGTTTTACCTGAATGCAGACGGAACACCGAGCAATACACCAACGGCTTATCCTGTACAGACGCCTATGGGAAGCTGGCAGGCGTGGAATGTGATCGATCAGGTCATTGGGGATCGCTATATAGACCGTAAAGTGCGGCAGGTCAATCCTATTATGACCCTAAACTTGAAGCTGGATAAATTGGTACAGGGCCTTTCGACAAAAGTTGTCGGAAGTTACATTGCTCAAGACTATATGCGCAAGCGTTATATGAGTTTTCAAAAGAACTATACCTTTACTTCTTTAAACCCGAATGACAACCGCTTTATACCAGCTCCGCCATCAGAAGCGAATATTAATATTTTTACTTTTAGTCAGAGCCAGCCTTTCATGGATTACAGCCCACAACGATTGTGGGAATATCAGGTAAACTGGTTTTTAAACTATAACCGCAAGTTTGGTAAACATTCCGTCGACGGAATATTGGTTTATGAACAGTCCAAAAAAGGAGGGACTTATGTCACTTCACGGGCAGAAAATCCAATTACAGCCCTGGATCAAATGTTTATTTATCCTACAGATCGCAACTTTAGGTCGACAACTGCCAATGAAACGATCGATTCGAGACGTGGTATCATCGGGCGTGCCAACTACAATTATGCGGATAAATATATTGCGGAGTTTTCTTTTCGTTATGATGGTTCACCATTATTTCCGACGGATAAGCGGTGGGGATTTTTTCCTTCAGTATCAGCAGCCTGGCGTGTGTCGGACGAAAACTTCTTTACGGATATAAAAAATACGATATCGGATTTGAAGTTCAGAGCCTCTTATGGTACAACGGGTAACGATTTGGATGTCAATGCCAATCGAATCGGGCAATTTGGTTATTTAGAAAAGTATACAACCTCGGGCGGTTATATGTTTGGTGACCGCTATTATAACGGTATTGCGTATGGTGCAACCCCAACACAAAATCTAACCTGGACAACTTCTAAGAGTGTCAACTTGGGTTTAGATTTTGGATTTGTTAATAATAAGCTGACCGGTAGCCTTGATCTGTTTTCACGCAAGGAAACCAATATTCTTGGTCCAAGATCGCTGAAGGTCCCTGACAATTACGGTCGTGCACTTGCTCCTGAAAACTATGCGGCGAGAAGTTATAAAGGCGGCGAGATTTCTTTTAACTGGAATGACAAGGTTGGTGAAGTGGCTTATGGTCTCAATGCCAATCTGGGGTATGCCAAAGACCGTTGGGACATCATTGACGAAGAACCATCTTATGCATCGGGCCAGCCGCAGAATTTTCGCTCCAGAATTGGACGACCTGAGAATAGAATTATCGGCTTAGAATCCCTTGGTTTGGTTAGGACACAGGCTGAAGCTGATGCGTTGAAAGCAAAAGGATTTAAGACCTACGGAAGGGATCCTTTTCCTGGGATGATCTTATATAAAGATATTCAGGGGGCGAATTACTCAGGTGGTCCGGATGGGAAAATTGATGATAACGATTTGCAGTTATTGTCGGACAATAATTCTCCGCGCATCAATTATGGGTTTGGATTCAATGCGAGCTGGAAGGGCTTTTATGTCTCGGCCTTATTTCAGGGAGTTCTTGCTTATGATCGCATGATCAGTAATCAAGAAGGCGGTGGAATGCGTCAGCACGGTGATACCTTCCGTCCATATTATCCAATTTGGGCTTCCGATGTCTGGACACCGGATAATACCGACGCCAAATATCCGCGGCCAACAGGATACTCTGGATGGGCCGAATCCGGTGCAGCCCCTTCGTCATTCTGGATAAGAAATGGAGCCTATTTGCGCTTACGTGACATTAATGTTTCTTATCGATTGCCGAAGAGCATGACGGAGAAACTGCGTGTGAAAGATGTCAATCTGTTTTTTAATGGGACCAATTTGTTTGTTTTTTCGCCAATGAAAGAGTTTCATGATCCCGAACAAAAGCTGTATGATTCTTATCCAGTCATGAAAACCTTTACGTTTGGACTTGATGTTAAATTTTAAATGAAAAAAAGATGAAAAAAATATATTATCCTTTAATTGCATTGGCTTTGTGCATGTCCTCCTGTAAAAATGTATTGGACATTGAGGACCTCAATTCGCTGGATGAAGCCAAGGTATGGGCTGATCCAAATCTAGTGAACGGCTATCTTGCCAATTTATATCCACTATTTGGTAACTGGAATTCTGGTGCGGACGGAAATTCGGAACAACTAATCGGCATCGCTTTTCCATTGGATGCGGTTACCGTCAACAATGGTTCTTACAAATCATGGGATTATACAACCATCCGGAAAATCAATACGGCCATACAGAAAGTCAATGAAAGTACTTCATTAAAAGACGATTTTAAAAAAACGGTGATTGGCCAAGCGTTGTTTATGCGTGCCTTTATGTATTTTAACATGGTCAGGATCCACGGCGGTGTTCCTTATATTACTGTACCGCAAGACCTAAAAAATGATGATCTTAATGTGCCCCGCAATTCGACAAAAGAATGTTTTGATCTTATCGTTAAAGATCTGGATCAAGCAATTTCACAATTGCCAAAAACAATTGCAAAAGGAACAGCAGATTATGGGAAAATTGATGGTGATTTTGCAGCCGCTTTTAAAGCAAAGGTATTGCTATATAAAGCTTCTCCACAGTTTAACCCTTCCAATCCTTATGGAAATGCCTATTGGCAGGAGGCCAATACCGCAAATAAATTAGCTTATGATCAGCTTAAGGCGGATGGCTATAGTTTGACTTCAGATTATTCCAACATTGCGCTGGTAGAAAAGGGGCCGGAGGTTGTTTTTGCTGTGATTAATACCTATCCAAATAAAGTTGCCAATTGGGATAATGGTGTACGTCCGGGATCTGAAAGTAGGGGGCCTGCAGGTTCCGTTCCATCCTGGGAATTTGTAAAAGCTTTTCCAATGAAAGATGGAAAGTTATATTCCGATCAAGCGGGTAAATACCATAAGACAGAAGATCAATTTTTACAATCCTATTGGGAAAACCGCGATCCGCGTTTTGACAAGTCTATTGTGTGGAATGCCAAAATCTATGAAGTTTCCGGCAAGACTGGCAAAAGACAATACACTTCTGTCGGTATTGCTCCGGCTTTAGATGACTTTGGCATTAACCCGAAGGCAAAAACTCCATCGTCCAATTTGGATCGATATAGCGGGTTTTTTATCTTAAAAAATTCCAAACTGTCATTAAAGCAAACCGAAGTGGAAACTCAGTATGATGTCGACTTTGTGTTGATGCGCTATGCCGAGGTCCTATTGAATTATGCTGAAACGGCAAATGAAACAGGAGATTTTGCGACAGCCTTAGACCTGGTTACGCAAATTAGGAAAAGAGCGGGAATCGAGCCGGGCGCAGACAATAAATATGGCATAACAGCAACCACGAAGGAACAAATGCGCGAGGCCATTTTGGCAGAGCGTAATATTGAGTTCTGTTTTGAGGGACATCGTTTTTGGGATTTAAGAAGGTTACGTAAGCTCAATATACTGAACAATACAACCAAACATGGAGTTGAAGCGATAGCAATAAATTCAAATGGAACGGAGATGAATCTGGATGATGCCAATGCATTGGCCAAAACATATACATTGAAGGAAAATCAGTTCAAATATAGCGTCTTGCAGGTGCCCAGTACAGGAAACAAAGTGAATTTGGTACCCGATACCTATTATTTCTTTCCCGTCGCGCAGTCGGTCATTGACAAGAACCCAAATATCAAGCAGAATAAAGATTGGGGCGGAACATTTAATCCAACCATGGAATAGTATTTTTGTCTAAACCTATTCAATAAAAAACACCCGCAACAGCTAAAGCCGTTGCGGGTGTTTTATTTAAATCTCATTTATGGTGAGTTTATTAATCACCCGATTGAGCCTTATTTGGATGAGAATTTAAAAACTCTTGAACTGAGTCTACCCTGGCCTTTGATTTTGATTTCTTTCGGATAGAGTTCCAAAAGTCCATAGGCGTTGCTGGTAGCTGTTTCGATCATACCCTCCATGGTTACAAAAGGAATATTATTTGCCATTACATAATTGCCTTTATGATTATGACCGGAAAGTACCAACTTAACTTCGGGGAATTTGTATAGTATATCAAGAACCTCCCGGTTATTGAGTGTTTCATAGCCGTTTTCTGGCAATAAAGGATGATGTGTCAATACGATCACATGCTCTTTGTTTTTCCGCGCTTGGGCAAGTTCGTTTTGTAACCATTCGAGTTGTTTACGGTCAACTCCGCCATTCCAGGGTTGCGTATTTTTCCTTCCGCTTGTCTGTAGGCTATCCACCAGGGTTTTCCATTCACGTTGGTCTGCTGAATTGGGCGTTGTGGCATATTCACTGAGCGCATTCGTATTTAAGAAAACAAACCGCCATTTTCCTTTTGTAAATGCGTAGTATTTAGCTGGCATCCCAAAAGCAGTGTGCAAAAGATCCGGTTTGGATACGTTAACATAGTCGTGGTTTCCAAGTAGACAATAAGTCGTTTTTTTTAAGGGGGAGAGATGTTCTAACAGTACCGGAAGATCTTTTGGACCTTCGTCGACAAGATCGCCAAGAATCAATGAAAAATCGACCTTATTGCGATTGAAGAAGTCTACAGCCGTATCGACCTTCATTAATGAATTGTGGTAGAAACGGCTACCGTTGCCTGCTTTGTCTGCGTATTGCATATCGGCCATGATACCGATACGGAGGACCGGTGTGTTGGATTGTGCCATGCTGAATAAGCCGGGTAAAGAGCAGATGACGAATATGGAAAGAAGCTTCCATTGCCGTTTGATTTTTAAGCCAATCTGTTTCATTTTTTTTAGCGTTTTAAAATATGTTGCTATAAGAATATATTAGTCCGTATTCCGATAATGTTGCTTTGCTGTCTGTTTAGTCTATTTTTTGAACCACTGTTCTGGGTAATTGATTATAATGTTATCACGAGTATACTGAGAATAAATTAGAGATTCAAGTAAATTGAATACACAAACGTTTGTGTAAATTGATGGATCGCTAACGAATTATAAATGATTGCCAACACATATAAACTATCGATTTTTTAGCTATTGTAATACAGTAGATTGGCGATTGTGGTGTTTAACGAATAAAAGGTTTTAACTTCTGTGTTGATTGTAATTTTTTAAGGACTTATTATTTGAAACGAAATGCAAAAATAAATACGTATGATAAAGAAAATCCTGATTAGCTTGACTTCAATTACCATTATTGGCTGTTGCTGTTTTTTTTACGCTATTCGACGCTATCGACTTGGCGCCTACGCAAAATAATCATTTGGCAAGTGAGGGAAAATGGAAAATAGAGCAGCGGGCTGATATTGTCAATTGGACAAGCTGGTCGTTGTTCTGCAAAACATGGATGACTAGTATTCAAAAAAAACGTATTTTCACAATAGACAAATTTTATCCATACCAGTAAGGACTAAAAAACTAAATAAATGATCAAACAGAATTCGGCGGAGAGAATCACTATTTACCTGAATACAAAGGAAGAGTGGCGATTTTGGCTTGAGAACAATCATCACATAGCACAATCAATTTGGGTGATCTGTAATACTAAAAAATCAAATTTACCGGTGGTCAACTGGACTGAACTTGTGGATGAAGCATTGTGTTTTGGCTGGATTGATAGCACACGGAGGCCGATTGATGCCTATTCATTCATGCAGTTATTTAGCCGAAGAAAACCCAATAGTACCTGGTCTAAAATTAACAAAGAAAAAGTTAAAAAACTAATCGATGCGAATCTGATGACTCCAGCGGGGCATGAGGTTATAAAAATAGCGCAAGAAAATGGCTCTTGGTCAATTTTGGACAGTGTGGAAGAATTAATTATTCCCGAGGATTTGGATGAAGCATTTCAACATTACGCTGGTTCAAAAGATTATTTTCTTGGATTGAGTAAATCCGTCAAAAAAATGATGTTGCAATGGATTGTTCTCGCCAAAAGACCAGATACCCGCAAAAAACGCATTGATGAGATTGCCGCAAGAGCAGCAGAAAAAGACAGGCCTAAGCAATTTCAGTAAGTTTCCAGTATTTTGAACTGCTATTTCGAGTGGTGAATAAAGGATTTTTAGTCAGATCTAAACATCTGGTTTTAGGAATTCTATTGCCTAATAGGGCTGTTTAAATAGTGCTATTTTCATGGCTATTTAATAGCAATCTTTTGGAAGCGCTTCATTGTAAAACTGATTTTCAATTTTTCCTACAAAACGTATTAATTAATTTATACCAGTTCTACTATTAGCAGGGGTTTAACAAGGGGATAACAGGGGGTTAACAGGGGTATAACAGGGGTAAACCCTTGCTAACACCCTGTTAATCCCCTGTAAAAATGGTATTATTCCGGTTTAACTTACGAACGTGATCGCAATGTGGTAACTTGGTTAGCGGATAAAGAATAGCTGTCTCAATAATGCCATTTTTATATTGGGAATATGATAAGAGGTGATAGTGCGTGTTGTATAATGATGAAACGATCAAAAGACCATGTCAAAGCTTATATTAATAGCAACTTGATTTGCTGTATTTGATCAATTTTTGTATCATTGGGGAGATGATAACCAATGCAGCAGCTTAAGTCTTTTTTATACGCGTATCTCCAACTCTTTCTTCTCCTTTTGTTAGGTCAATCGCCAGTTTGGAGCCAGGTCAATACGTATGCGTTTAAAACCTTAACTTCTGACCAGGGCCTGGTCCATAATCATGTCAATTGCGCACTCAGGGATAAGTACAATTACCTCTGGTTTGGTACCGAATCTGGCCTGAGCCGATTTGATGGGGCGCAATTCACAAATTTTCGCTATTCCGCCAATAAACGTACCGGGCTGAGTGGAAATTCGATTTCCGCAATCTTTGAGGGACCAGAAGGAAATGTATGGATCCGTACCAGCAACCGGATGAATGTGTATGATCAGCATTCAGGCATTATCGTCCAGCAGCTTGATTCCATACTGACCCGCTTAAAGTTGCCCGTCAAAGACGTACATACGATAAGACAGCTGGAAGGGCAGACCTTTGCACTATTGTATAGCGATCGTTCGCTGATCTTGTACGATAGCCTAAAGAAAACCTATCGTACTGTACCGCAGTTGACCAAAAACAACCGAATAGCCGATGTGATAGCTGGGCAAGGGCAGACGATCTGGGTAATCTACGAAAATGGCCTGCTGGGTCACATTGATACGAAATCACTGCGAAGTACCAAAACTAGCTTATTGCCGATCAGCAATAAGCTGGTAAATTATAATCTATTTGCCGATCAGGACGGGGCGATATGGATCTTCTCAAAGGATATTCCAATCGGTGTATACTGGCTTGATCCGAAAGATGGATCAATTCAACATCTCCAAAAAGAACTATCCAATCCTTTTGTAGGCAATATCGTGCAAGATGATAAAGGGCATCTCTGGCTAGGAACTGACCATGGTGGGATCAATGTTTATGATAAAAAAACAAAAAGTGTACAAATCATCGGTAACGATAAATATGATTTACGGAGCCTACCTTACAATAGCATAACGGCTTTATATCGGGATAAGTCAGGTATTATCTGGACGGGAACATACAAAGGCGGCATCAGTTATTATCATCCCAACTTGTTATTATTCTCCTTAGTCAAGAACTATCCTGGACTTCCCAAATCACTTCCCTTTGACGACGTCAATAAGTTTGTACAGGATCGAAAGGGTAATCTCTGGATTGGGACAAATGGCGGGGGATTGCTCTATTATGATCTCAGTCAGAAAACCTTTACGCAATACCTGCATGATCCTCAGGATCCCAATAGTTTGAGCAGCAACGTGATTGTTTCCTTATTGCTGGATGCGGAAGACAGGCTATGGATAGGAACTTATCGAGGTGGTATGTGTCGATTTGACGGCAAAAGTTTTAAGGTTTTCCACCGTGACGCGGCCCCCGGGAAATTGAATGACGATAGTGTATGGGAGATCTATGAAGATAGTCAACATCGGTTTTGGATAGGAACGCTAAGTACCGGCCTGTACCTGTTTGATAAAAAAACAGAACAGTTTTCGAAAACATATACACGGCAGGGCCAAACCATCAACAGCAATTATATCTCTGTCTTATTTGAGGATTCAAAAAAACGTCTCTGGATCGGCACAGCTACAGGATTGGCATTGTTGACACCCGACGACAAGATTACTTATATCAATACATCCAGTTCGCCTATGAAACTCATGAATGATCTAATTTATGATATCAAAGAGGATAAAACTGGTCGTATTTGGGTAGCGACACAAGAGGGACTGCATGTAATCGATGGTGCGAAAATAAGCTATCTTACACAGCAAGATGGGCTTAGCGACGATGCAATCCTGGCGCTCTTGATAGATGATCAAGGTGATATTTGGGCTTCCACAAACAAAGGCCTGTCGACGATTGTCGGTACAGGGCAGGCAGAGAAGTTTATCATCCGCAATTTTACGCAGGAATTGGGCCTTCAGGGTAATGTATTCAATGAAAACGCTGCTTTAAAAATGCGGGACGGAAGACTTGTTTTTGGTGGGCCAAAGGGGTTCAATTTTATTGATCCTGCGAAAATTAGCCGCGAAAGTGAACTGATCTTGCCGCTTTTGTCCAATCTCTATTTATTCAATAAGCGGGTCGCCGTAGGTGAAGAATTTTCGGGCCGGGTCATTTACGATCAAGCCCTGAATAATCTTAAGGAACTGAGGCTTCCGTACAACCTCAATGCCATTTCGCTGGAGTTCTCGACCTTTGACTACCTACAGCAACATAATGGACTCTATCAATATCAGCTTGCTGGTCTAAGTGATGAATGGTTTGATTTTGAACCGGGAACCATGCGGGCCAGTTTTACCAATCTGGACACGCGCAGCTACAGCTTGTATATTCGGCATGCTATCGATTCAAGTAGCTGGTCAGATGGTGTACTACTTTTGACAATCGATATACAGCCACCGTTTTGGCGTTCAACAATGGCCTTTCTTTTTTATGCCTGTTTGATATTAGTCGTCCTATGGGCTTATTTTTATTTGACAAAACTGCGTGTCAGGACGCGTAATCAACTCTATCTCGCACAAGAGCAAGCTGCACAGGCAAAGGAATTGGATGCGTTGAAAACACGTTTCTTTACCAATATAAGCCATGAATTCAGGACTCCGATCAGTTTGATTCTAACTCCAGCACAGCAGCTGCTGGATGAAGAGCAGCATCCGGAAAAAAAAGCCGACCTAAACTTGATCAAGAAGAATGCAGACCGTCTGCTTAAATTGGTCAACCAGCTGCTGGACTTTAGAAAATTGGAGAAAAGTGAACTTGAACTGAACGAAGAATATGGGGACCTCATGGGATTTATCCGCGAACAGCTTGATGCCTTTGCCGGGATAGCTCAAAGCAATCAGATCTCGCTGCAGGTCAATATCGCTCCAGACACATATCTGTCCTGGTTTGACAAAAACAAATTGGAAAGCATTATTTTCAATCTGATGTCAAATGCGGTCAAATTTAGCCCAGTATCCGGTATTGTGACATTCAATGCCGAAATCACTGAACAAGAAACAGAAAAGATACTGTGTATTGAAGTTCAAAATCAGGGTATAGCGATTCCCGAAAATTTACAAGCCCGCGTTTTTGAACGTTACATACAACTGGATGTGCCAAATGGAAAACTGAATCAGGGTACAGGCATCGGGCTTTCTATTGTCAAAGACTATGTCGAATTCTTGAGTGGAAATATCAGGCTGAGCAGCAATGCGCACTGGACGACATTTAATGTTCAGTTGCCCATAAATAAGGCCGTAGCGAGCGCCGATCCCGTCGAAAGCAGTAAGCAGGATAAACCCGCTATTTTATTAGTGGAAGATGATATTGACTTCCTTCATTACTTGGAGCGAACCCTGAGTTCGGTCTACCTAATTCACGCTGCACAAAGTATTAATGATGCAAAATTGATCCTAAGCAAGCAGCAGGTCGATCTTGTCATCACCGATCTCAGCCTGCCTGGAGAGAGCGGACTGGATTTTTGCCGCTTTATAAAAGCCCAGGCTAAGCTGGTCCATATCCCTGTGCTGATTGTAACTGCGGTAGTAAATCAGAAGATCGAACTGGAGGCCTTACAGGCCGGTGCAACAGATTATATCAACAAACCTTTTAATATCAGTCTGCTGCGTTCAAAATTGGCGCAGATACTCCATCAGCAGCAGACGTTAGTAAAACGGTATAAAAAACAGATCAACGTTAATCTAGCGCAGCCCGATATCGTATCTGCTGATGAACAGTTTATCCGTGTGCTTGTAAAGGAAATTGAACAGGATCTCAGTGACTCTTCGCTTTCTGTCGAACTGCTGGCCAAAAGAATGAACCTCACCCGCGTAGGGCTTTATAAAAAGGTGCTTGCCATCACAGGCTATTCACCGATGGAATACATCCGACATATTCGGCTCAAACGTGCCATGCATCTGGTTCAGAATTCGAAATTATCGATGGCTGAAATTGCTTATGAAGTAGGATTCGGAAATCCGAAACAATTCAGCAAATATTTTAAATCTACATTTGGTAACCTGCCGTCTTTTTATCGAAAAAGCTTGTAAATAAGTGAATTATCGATAGTGTTGCCCGCGAGTATTCCCGCATAAGTTAACAAAATAACCCCTAAAAGTTAACAAAACATACCCCTTATACAACCGGTTGCATTCTATATTTGATCTGTTCTTTCAATAGGAAAGGACGTGTAATAACCAAGGGAATATAATAACCAATAAATCTTATTTAAATGCGCAACTTAACGTACGCTTTAAGTGGTTTGATGCTCTTCGCAATCGTGCAGCAGGGATTTAGCCAAGCCAATAAAGCTCATTATGAAAAAATGCCTTCCGGTATTAAGGTCAGCTTCAAAAATTCGGAGACCTCCATTGATCAGGATATTTATTTGGATGTCGTAACCGACAAGATTGTGCGTGTCACAGCTGTTCCGGCTGGTGCAGTCTTACCGGGACAAACAAGCTTAGTGATCGTTGATTCACTGCGCCGGCAAGTAAAATCACTCGCGGTAAGCTCGACAGACTCGACGGTAAATGTACAAACGGCCAATATGCAGGCAGTGGTTTCCTTGATGAATGGTAAAGTGGAATTTTTTGACCTTAAGGGGCAATCTATCCTTAAAGAAGCAAAGCGGAATTCCAGTTCTTTCTTAGCCAATAGTTATCAAGGTGATGCATTTTATCACATTAACCAAGACTTTATTGTCAATGCTGAAGAAGGGATCTACGGACTCGGCCAACATCAGAATGCGGTGATGAACTATAACCGCGGAAAACAGGTTTCGCTGCTGCAATATAATACAGAAATCGGAATACCCTTTTTACTGTCCACCAATAACTATGGTATCTTATGGCACAATTACTCCATTACAAAAGCGGGCGACGTGAGGCCATTATTACCCCTAAATGCTTTTAAGCTGCAGTCAAAAGAAGGTGAACCGGGGTGGCTCACAGCAACCTATGTAAACCGGAACAAGGTCGAAGAGGTTTATCTATCCCGACCGGAATCGATCATTGACTATGGCTACCTAACAGATCAGCACAAGTTTCCACAAGGCGTAAATCTGGCCGAAAGCAAAGTCATCTATGCCGGAAGTTTCTCTTCGCCCTACACAGGCAAACATGTGCTGCATTTTAAATATTCGGGTTATATGAAAGTCTGGATTGATGGGGAGCTGGTCGCCGACCGCTGGCGGCAATCCTGGAATGCAGGTACCTTTGAGATTGAGAGAGACCTCCAGAAAGATAAGACCCACCAGATCCGCATGGAATGGATACCAGATGGAGGGGAGTCTTATTTTACCTTAAACTGGCAGAGTCCTATCCCGGAAGTGCGTAAAAACGTATTTTCCTTTAATTCGGAAGCTGGCGATGCCATAGATTATTACTTTGTTCAGGGCGCATCAATGGATGAGGTCATTGCAGGTTATCGCCACTTGTCCGGCAAGGCACCGATTATGCCGCTTTGGAGCTTCGGATTTTGGCAGAGCAGAGAACGCTACAAGACGCAAGCGGAAATTGAAGCGGTCGCAGCTGAATTTCGCAAACGTAAGATTCCAATCGACAATATTGTGCAGGATTGGTCTTACTGGGCTGAAAATGACTGGGGGAGCCAGAAATTTGATGTAAAGCGTTTTCCTGATCCTCAAGCCATGGTGAAGAAGCTGCATGATCAGCACTTTAAGATCATGATTTCGGCCTGGCCCAAAATCAATGAAGAGTCTTCCGTATACCAAGAATTTAAAGCCAACAAATGGATCTATCCACGAAATATTTATGATGGCAGAAAAGACTGGATCGGAAAGGGCTATACCTCGACATTTTATGATCCTTTCAACAAAGCGGCACGCGATGGGTTCTGGAAATTGTTGGACAACAACCTGTTCAAAATTGGGATCGATGCTTGGTGGATGGATGCCAGCGAACCAGATATTCACTCCAATATTGATCTGGATGAGCGTAAATCGGTTTTTCAGCCGAGTATAGGGTCATCTGTTCGCTATTATAATGCGTTCCCTTTGCAAAATGCCAAGGGTATCTATGAGGGCCAGCGTGAAACAGATCCTAACAAACGGGTATTTATTCTGACGCGATCTTTTTTTGCAGGGCAGCAGCGCTATGCGGCGGCGGCCTGGAGCGGCGATATTGCTTCGAGATGGCATGACATGAAAGATCAGATTGCCGGGGGCATCAATTTCTCGATGTCCGGTACACCTTATTGGACCATGGATGCGGGTGGCTTTTTGGTTGAAAATAGGTTTCACAAACCTAATGCGGCGGACTTGGAGGAGTGGCGCGAGCTGAATAGCCGCTGGTACCAATATGGGGCATTCTTGCCTTTGTTCAGGGCGCATGGACAATATCCCTACCGCGAACCGTACAATATCGCTCCTGTGGATCATCCGGCCTATAAAAGCATGACTTATGCGATCAATCTGCGGTATAAATTACTGGCCTATAATTACAGTCTTGCCGCAAAGACTTTTTTTGAGGACTATTCGATGATACGTGGACTTGCCATGGATTTCCCGCAGGACAAAGATGGATTCGACAGCAACGACCAATACCTTTGGGGGCCATCCTTGCTCGTCAGTCCAGTCACAGAAAAAGGAGCAACCTCACGCAAGATACACTTTCCAAAAGGAGCCAGCTGGTATGATCTATACAGTGGCAAGATGGTAGCAGGCGGGCAGGATCTGCTTATTGCAGCACCATACGAACGTATCCCTGTTTATGTCAGAGCCGGAGCAATAGTGCCCATTGGACCTGTCATGCAGTATACGGCCGAGAAAAAGCCGGATGTGCTGGATATTTATATCTATGCCGGAGCAGACGGTCAGTTTTCACTCTATGAAGACGAAGGGAGCAATTATAATTATGAAAAAGGGAAATATAGCCGCATTGATTTCAGCTACGATAATTCTGAACAGATACTGTCTTTGGCCAGCCGTCAGGGAGATTTCGACGGCATGCTGACCAAAAGAAAGTTCAATATCATTTTTGTCAGCGACAGGAATGCCGTCGGACTGGATGTTTCATCAGCAAAATCTACGGTGGTAACCTATGCAGGTAAAGCCTTGCAGGTCAAATTAAAATAATAAAAACCAATTTATAAATCAAGACATATGATAAGCAAACAATTGTTGAGCAGGGGCATGGCCGTCGTTGTCATGACCAGCGTGACCTCTTTGGTCTGGGCACAATCCTTCACCGGATCGGTTGTTTCGGCTGATTCAGGATTGCCGATCGGGGGTGCGAGTATCAGCGTAAAGAATCAGAAGATTTCAACGAGCAGCGATGAATCGGGCAAGTTTTCTATTGCAGCCAGCACAGGGACTGTATTGACCATTACTTACGTAGGGTACAAAACGGAGGAAGTTAAAATTACTGGTCCCAATATGGTGATCCGCCTACAGCCGCAAGCTTCCGATCTCGAAGAGGTGGTAGTCATTGGCTACGGTGTACAAAAGAAAAAACTGAATACAGGAGCCAATTTGAAGGTGGAGGGTGAAGAACTGCAGAAGCGCAATCAATTGAACCCGCTGCAGTCGCTTCAGGGACAAGCACCGGGTGTATCCATTACATCAACTTCCGGTCAGCCGGGAGCAGATATGAAGGTCGTCGTCCGGGGGTTGGGAACAATCGGTAATTCGGGCCCCTTGTACGTCATCGACGGCGTTCCGGGAGGGGATATTTCGGTCTTGAATGCGGCCGATATCCAATCTATCGACGTACTGAAAGACGCAGCTTCGGCCGCCATCTATGGTTCGCAGGCTGCCAACGGGGTTATCCTGGTCACCACCAAAATGGGCGCTGCGGGAAAAAACGTGCTGTCGTTTGATGGCTATACGGGCATTCAGAACGTTTCGCGTAAAGCAAAATTGCTGGATGCAGATCAGTACAAGCTGATCATGAATGAGCAATCGCTGAATTCGGGGGCCGCGCTGATTGATTTTAACGGCATGGACGGTCTAGCCAATACCAATTGGATGGATTATATGTTCAAGGATAATGCAAAAATGGACAATTACAATGTTGCCCTGACTGGCGGCAGTGAAAAATCCACCTACGCCTTATCGATGAATTATATTGGTCAGGAGGGGATTGTCGGTGGTAAAGACGTTTCCAACTATCAGCGTTATGGTTTCCGGACGAATTCGGAACATAAACTCTTCGATAACTTTGTGAAAATAGGTCAGCACCTCAACTTTAACTACATCAAAAATCGAGGCATCAGTGTGGGCAATCAGTACAGCAATACGCTGCGCGGTGCGTTTGCCACTTCGCCTTTGTCACCGGTGTATTCAGACAACGGCCTGTATGGAAGTCCTTTCAATGATACTTCCAATTCACCTTGGTACAATGGGGACAGCAATCCATATGGGGTGATGATGACCAATTCGAACAACGCCAATGATGGCCAAAAACTATTAGCCGATATCTTTGCGGAAATCGAACCGATCAAAGGCTTGAAGGTCCGGTCATTGCTGGGATTCAACTATTATGCTTCAGAATACAGAAGTTTTACGCCCTTATACCGCTTCTCCATCTACACCTACAACCAAGATCATACAACAACCTCGCAGAATATGAGCAAAGGTCATACGCTGACCTGGACAAATACAGCTTCTTATGACTTTGATATCAATACGGATCATCGCTTTTCGGCCATGGTCGGTATGGAATCGCTACGTTACCAGGGAACTTACCTTTCGGGGTCCAACTGGAATCTGCTTTCGCAGTTCAATGATTTTGCACATGCTTACCTAGACAATACTACAGGCCAGGCACACCTGGATGAAAAAGGAAACGTCGTCGAAACGCGTACGGTGTCAGGAAAACCTGAGAACATCACCCGTAGGGTCTCGTACTTTGGACGGCTGGGCTACAATTATAAGGAAAAGTACCTGTTGAATGCTACATTGCGTGCAGATGGATCCTCTAAATTTTCGCGCAGCAACCGTTGGGGATATTTCCCTTCGGTATCGGCAGGCTGGGTAATTTCTTCGGAAGAGTTTTTTAAAGAACATTTAGCGGCTGTAAACTTCTTTAAACTCCGCGCTTCATGGGGGCAAGTGGGTAATCAGGATATCGCTGATTTTCAATATGCGGCACCCATCAGTACCTCAACAGGCATTACATCGTCCAACCCCGGCGCACATTATGTCTTTGGAACGAGCAACAATAATATTGCCGGGGCTTATCCGAGCCGCTTATCCAATCCGAATCTGACCTGGGAAACTTCCGAACAGACCAATATCGGATTTGATGCCAAATTTGCGAACAGCCGTCTGGATGTTGTTGCCGACTTTTATGTCAAAAAAACGAAAAACTGGCTGGTTACAGCGCCTGTTTTGGCGACAACCGGAACGTTGCCCCCTTTTATCAATGGCGGTGACGTGAAGAATACAGGGGTGGAACTGGGACTAAATTGGGCGGATAAGATCAATGAAGTCAAGTATCGCATTGGGGTAAATGGTGCCTATAACAAAAATAAGGTGGGACAGATACCAACTGAAGATGGTATTATCCACGGACAGACAGCCATGTTATACGATAACTCGGAAGAATTTTACCGCGCCGCAAACGGCCTGCCCATTGGCTACTTCTGGGGGTATAAAACAGACGGTCTATTCCAGAACCAAGCCGAGATCGACGCCTGGAAAACAGCTGGAAAAGGTATCCTCCAAGCGGATGTAAAACCGGGCGATGTGAAATATGTAGATCAGAATAACGATGGTATTATCAATGCCTCGGATAAGACAAATCTGGGCGTGGGCATGCCTAATTTTACCTATGGATTTAATATTGGACTGGATTATAAAGGATTTGATTTCTCGGTGAATGCCTATGGTTCCCTTGGAAACAAAATTGTACAGTCTTACCGCAATCATGCCAATAAACAAGCAAACTATACCACACGAATATTAGACCGATGGACCGGGGAAGGTACTTCCAGTACGATCCCCCGTGTTACGGAAACTAATGTCAATTGGCAGTTTTCAGACCTTTATATTCAGGATGGAGACTTTCTTCGGATCAGCAATGTGACCTTAGGTTATGATCTGTCGAAACTGATCAAATGGAAGTATGCTAATCAGATCCGCTTCTACGTACAAGGTCAAAACCTGTTTACGTTCACCAAATATGATGGGATGGATCCCGAGATCGGCTATGGAACAGATGGTTGGGTATCGGGTATCGACCTCGGTTACTATCCAAGACCAAGGACTGTATTATTTGGCCTAAATGTTAAATTCTAAACACAAGAAATCATGAAAAAAACGAGCTATATCTATCATTCCATGTTATTTGGATCCTTAATCTTAGGATCATGTTCATCCAGTTTTTTGGATGTCGAACCGATGACAAGCGTTTTGGAAAGCAACTTTTATAAAACCGTAGCCGATGCTGACATGGCTCTGGTCGGCTGTTATGATGGTTATCAACGGACGACCTCCAATGGGAGCCAGTCTTTCTATCTGACAGCAGAGGTGGCCGCCGACAATTGTTTTGGCGGAACAGGTACAACAGACGGTCGCTCATTTCAGGCAATAGACCGTTTTGATATTGCGCAGTCCCAATCGGACAATAATATCTTTGATGGTACCTGGTCTGATTACTACGCGGGAATTTTTCGCTGCAATACCCTTTTGGGAAAATTGGACGGTACTGATTTTTCAGGCAACACAACAGCGCGGGCACGTATCGAAGGGGAAACGAAATTCCTGCGGGCCACCATGTACTTTGATCTCGTCCGTCTATTCGAAAACATCCCTTTGCTAACGAGCCCGACCAATGAGAATATTCCACAGTCGGACCCCAAAGCGATTTATCAACTGATTGTTTCAGACCTTAAATTTGCGGCTGCCAATATCCCAGCAACAGCTTACCCCAAGTCAGCTGCGGCAACCAATGATGGTCGGGCAACTCCATTTGCTGCTAAAGCGCTACTGGCCCGTGTTTATCTATTTTATGCAGGCTATTATGGCGGCGAAGATATCGGTGTCTCCAAGGCCGAAGCCCTGGCGGGACTCGAAGAAGTTATCAGCAGTGGCCAGTTTGCGCTGGTGGCAGATTTCAAAAATCTGTGGCCGGCAGCGAGTTATATCCCCAATGCAAGCAATAATACGCTAGATATTTCCAAATATGCCGGCAAGGGAAATGCTGAGGTTGTATTTGCACAGAAATTCAACAATACATCGAACTACAACGGTTATGTTGATGGCAACCGCTGGGTCGTCTTTCTGGGCTTGCGCGGTAAAAATTGGTCGCCTTATGGCCAAGGATGGGGGGCATGTACGGTAAGCAAAAAGTTCTTCAATGAGTTTGACAACATGGATACACGCAAAACTGCCTCAATTATTGATATCGATGGCGAGAATATCACGGGATTCGACCTGAAAGACCAGCGTGAGTATACAGGTTACACCATAAAAAAATACGCCCCCACGGCATTGCCGGATGGCACCACCAATACTGGAGGGGATAAGGATATGCAACTGTCCCAAGACCAGGATTACTTTGTCATCCGCTATGCTGATGTCTTGCTTATGGCGGCAGAACTCGGTTCCGCAAACGCACAGAAATACTTTGACGAGGTAAGGAAAAGAGCGTATAAGACCAATTTTGTGTCGCTAGCAGTTTCAAAAAACAATATTCTGAAGGAAAGAAAATTTGAATTTGCGTTTGAAGGTATCCGCTATTGGGATGTATTGCGGCAGGGGCTGAATAATGCCGCCGCTACACTGGAAACAACCGAAGATGTGCTCAGTGGATCTGTACCGGAGAAGGTCACTGTGACTAAAGAGCGTTTTTTGACAACGAAAGGATTTATGCAAATACCTAACAAGCAGATTACCTTATCCAATGGTGTACTGAAGCAAAATGCTGGATGGAACTAAACACAGGTATACTAGGACTTACTATTGGTTGAATTATAACTAGACAAACATGAAAAAGATATTCACATATGCCATCTGCTTTTTTGCGGCGATGGTACTCTTTGGAGCCTGTTCTCCCGAGAATTATACACTGGGAGACATCGATGTCACTTCGGCGCAGTTGGAGAAGGGAAAGGCCTTTACTGTTGAACATGATGCCAGCAATCCCAATATTGTGTATTTAACCAGCTTGATGGATTCAAAATACACCCCATTGTGGGAACATCCACAAGGACGGAGTCAGGAGAAAAAGGTAACCCTGAAAATGCCTTTTCCCGGTGAGTACACCGTTAAATTTGGTGTCGAGACGCGTGGTGGTATTGTCTACGGCGAGCCTGTGACATTTAAAATCGATCAGATGTATGCCGAGTTTATCAGTGACGAGACCTGGACCTTATTGACGGGCGGGGCAGGGGAAGAGAAAACCTGGTACCTCGATCTGGATGCTGAGGGCATTTGCCGCTACTTTAAAGGTCCAATGTATTTTTACGGCACCGGTGACTGGTGGGGAAGCATCAATAAAACAGCCGCGCCTTTAAATAGCGATAGCTGGAGCTGGGAACCCGATTGGAAAGGCAATAGCTGGCTTATGCCTGCCGGTGATTATGGAAGTATGACTTTTGATCTGAAAGGTGGTGCAAACATCAATGTGAATCATGCTATGCTGGGGAAAGTTCAGAAGGGGACTTTTAATATCGATACCGAAAAGAAAACCATCCGTATGACTGGGGCTTCGCCTTTACATGGAAAGCCACAAGATGGGATCGTTGTCGACTGGGGCGATGTCCGTATTATGTCGCTGACCGAGAATACGATGCAACTGGCGGTATTGCGGGATCCTGTGCTTTCGAACGACGGAGCAGCTATGCTGACCTTTAATTTTATCAGCAAGGCCTACAAGGAGAGTTTGACCGAAAATGCCTCGGATACCAATAAGACTAAATAAGCCTATGTTGAAGCGACTATTTCACACAGGATATAGCCGAATGATGATCCTGCTCTTCCTGTTATTGGGGGCGACGGTCTCCTTAAGGGGACAGTCCAGAAAGGTTATTGATTTTAATGGGGGCTGGTGGTTTAAACTGGATAGCAGCCAGCAATATAGCAATGGACGAAAAGGAGAGGGCTGGCGAAAGCTCGATCTACCCCATGACTGGAGTATCGAAATGCCATTTAGAGAAAACAGCCCCGCAGGTAGCGGGGCTGCTTACCTCGATGGTGGCGTAGGATGGTATCAAAAAACGTTTAAGCTGGCTCAGGCTGAGCAAGGGCAACGGATATTTATTGCATTCGAAGGTGTGTACGAAAACAGTGAAGTCTGGATCAATGGGCATTTTTTAGGAAAAAGACCCAATGGTTATATCGGATTTGAATATGAGCTTTCCCCTTATTTATACTGGGATGGTAGAGACAACCTGCTTTCAGTAAAAGTAAACAATAAGAATCAGCCCAACTCGCGTTTCTATTCGGGGTCGGGGATCTATCGGGATGTCAAATTAATCAGCCGGAATCCAGTCAGCATAGGAACGAACAGTACTTTCATAAGAGCTGGGCAGCTCAGTGAGAAACGTGCTGTCGTGGATCTCTCTCTGGAAATTGAGCATAACCTTGAGGAATCAAAAAAGATTACGCTTCTGACAGAGGTTCTTTCGGCTCAAGGTGCTGTTGTCGCAAGCAAACGTACCACCTTGAGCGCTGTCAAAGCAGGTCTGCACTCCACCGCTCAGCAGATAGTCCTCGAAAATCCCGTCTTATGGGGTATTGAAAATCCCTATCAATATACTGCAAAAATTAAACTTGTTGTTGATGGTCGGGTTTTAGATGAACAGCTTACGAAATTTGGCTTACGTAATTTTAGCTTCGATCAGCAACGGGGCTTTATACTGAATGGGAGGCAGCTTAAAATCCGGGGTGTCTGTTTACATAGTGATCTCGGCGCTTTGGGCATGGCATTCAATACGTCGGCAGCATTACGTCAGCTCCGCATCATGAAAGCAATGGGGGTCAATGGGATACGCACCTCACACAACCCTGCGGCTCCAGCGTTTTTGGACCTTTGCGACAGCTTGGGTTTTGTCGTGATGAGTGAAACTTTCGATGTCTGGAAAGGGCATAAAAACCCTTATGACTATCATTTATACTGGGACGAATGGTACAAGCGGGACTTTGTTGACCATGTCAAAAGGGATCGGAATCATCCGTCGCTGTTTATTTGGTGCCTGGGCAATGAAGCGCAGGAGCAATGGCATTCCAAAGCTGATGGTACAGCGATTCCGATCGCGCTGGCAGCAATCGTCGATAGTCTAGATGGCACACGTCCGACCACCATTGCTAATAATGAGCTTTCCAAAGCAAATCCGGTGCTGATGAGTTCGGCGGTAGATCTGATTGGCTACAACTATAACCATAAGAAATGGGCAAGCTTCCCACAGGATCACCCCGGAAAGAAGTTTATCGTAACGGAAAGCACTTCGGCGTTGGAAAGCCGCGGAACGTATGATTTGGTTCCTTATGATTCTAGCCGCATGTGGCCTGAACGATGGGATATTCCTTTTTCTGGCGGGAATGAAGACAGGAACATATCGGCTTACGACAATGTATTCACACCATGGGGTTCAAATCATCAGACAAGCTTGAGGTTGATGGAAAGGTATGACCATATTGCTGGGATGTATGTATGGACGGGATTTGATTATCTCGGCGAACCCACACCGTACACCTGGCCGGCACGAAGTTCGTACTTTGGTATTGTGGATCTAGCTGGATTTCCGAAAGATGTCTACTATCTGTATCAAAGCGTATGGACAGAAAAGCCGATCTTACATGTATTGCCTCATTGGAATTGGAAGCAAGGTGATCAGGTGGATATCGTGGTATATTTTAATCAGGCTGACCGGGTGGAGCTTTATCTGAACGGTAAAAAGATAGGGGAGCAGTCCAGAGACCCAGACCGGTACGATCTTGTATTTAAGGCCGTTGAATTTGAACCAGGGGAGATTGAAGTAATATCGTTTCAAGGTGGCAAGAAACTGCTAAGTAAAACGATCCGTACGGCAGCAAAAGCGCATCGTATACAATTGTCTTCAGAAAACCTGACTTTCAATTCGGCAAACAAAGAACTTTCCTTTGTGCATGCCTATATCGTGGACGAGTTTGGTACGATCGTTCCTGATGCAGACGATAAAATCGAATTTGAGGTGAAGGGAGATGCTGCAAAAATTGTGGCGACAGACAATGGCAATACGACGGATCTGACAAGCTTCCAATCAGCTTCGCGCAATGCTTTTCATGGTAAAGCCTTGGCGATTGTCACGAGCAAAAACAAAGGTAAAATACGGGTAAGGGCAAAAAGTGAAGGACTAATTTCGGGGGTTATTCAGCTTGAAGCCAATTAGTTCTTGGCTCTGGTCTGCGCTGGATCTGTATGTTTTTTGTTCACTAATAAGAGCAAGGTTTTACCATGGTAGGACCTTGTCTTTTTGTTGTATCGTGCTATCGGCAATTTGTTAAAGACGTTGTTTCTCCATTATTACCGATAAAAGACTGTGGTAAGTACAATATATCCTAAAAAGGAAATAATTTGATAAATGTTCGTGAAGATATTTATATTTGATCAGAAGCCATTATTAGCAAATGATACCTGTATCGCTGACACAACAAGAAAACTTACAAGGTATTATTAAGTATTTTATCATAGGATCTTAATTAAAAATAGCATGAAAGAAAAAGAATTAAGCGAACTATCGGACCAAGAATTATTAAAAAAACGGAAAGATTTGCTGATCTTCAAAAGGTTCTCTGTAATATTAACCGTATTGTGCCTTCCGGTTGTGGTTTATAGTATTGTGAAAAAATAACTTTTCCTGTTTAAGAAGAACAAAGAGTAAATTAGGTGAACATTTTGTGATATATTTGTATTCTATCCCTAACAAAGCAAAGGAAAAATGGATTATGATCAAAGTATTGTTGTCAGCACTTCTTTATTTTTCACTAGTATTCTCCGTATTTGCTCAAAAAGCTTCTAAACCGATCTTCGGTACGTATGGGGAATATTCGACCCGTCTGACTCTAAATCTAGACAGCACATTTGAGCTTATTGAAGCAGATCCTATTTTCCCCTATACATTTGAATCCTATACGAATAGAGGAGATTGGGAAGTAAAGGGAGATACAGTAATTTTAAATCCACACCTGGAAAAAAGATTACCCAGGGTATCGGTACGGGAAAAGTCAGTCCAAAAAGATAACGATTCTATTTCAGTAACGATCAACTATTATTTGGAAACTTATGAGAAAAACGAGATGAGCAGTAGAACTCCGTTTTACTTCGAATTACTTTCCATATATATTAACAAAAAGAAAAATTATCGAAATATTGTCCATGTTCCGCAATATAGACATTGCATGTTTTCTTCCAGACTAAGAAAACAAATCGTTATTGATTCAACGAAAACATTTAATTTTCCGAGACAGGACGTTTACAAGTTAGGTGTATATTCGTACGGCTTTGAAAAAGCTATCGAAATTAAAGTCAATAATACCCAGGCCAACCATTACGAGATCACTGTTATACAACCCGTGGACAAAGAGCGGATGCCTAGGAGCAAGAAGGTTATTATCAAAAGGAGGCAAGCCTACTACTATGAATGGAATGGAAAGATCTCCAGTGGAATTTTCTCTTTGTCTCCTTTGGAGCGTTTAAATTAGTCTGTAAGAATAAATGTAAGTAACCAGTAAGGTTGTCAAAATCACTCCCGTGCTTTAATTTATCCATTTTAGGTACATAAAAAACACTAAATGCATTATTGTAATTGAATCTATAACTAGAGAAGTTATTTAAAGTATATTTGACCGATAAAAGGAAGTTATATAGTATATGCAGTAAGCAACTGTAAATAAATCCATATGGAGCTCTAGCATATTCTAGGATCCAACCCCTTGAAAAATAGAAAGCCAATAAAAATGGGATTAATAATAGGTTTTCAAAAGCCATATTGTAGCGCTTATAGTGAAGTATTGCAAAGATTATCGCAGACAAAATGAATATTCTACGTTGATTATATGTCCAAAATTTATTTAATGCATCCTGATTTTTAGAGTATGCGATACCGTAATAAAAATTAATATCGAAAAAAGTGAATCTTCAATAGTTGTTTTTTATAATCATAGCACTACGGCAAGTCCAGTCCATGTAGCTGTGAGAAATTCTAATGGACAGTATAGCTGGAAAGTAGGTGGGTTTAATTTTGAAGAAAACCAGGACTATTCAGTTTTATTTGAGCGGTAATACATTTTAAAGATAAACATTAATAATAAAAAAAAATCACTTAAAATGTTTATTTTAAGTGATTTATAATCAATGATGGTTATTGTTTATTATCGTTAATTAAGATTTACTTTCCGATGCAAAACTTGGAAAAGATATTATCCAATAAATCGTCTGTAGAAACACTTCCGGTGATTTCACCAAGATGATATAAGGCTTGGCGTATATCCATCGCTAGGAAATCAGAAGTGACAGGATTGTCAATCCCATATATTACGCGTTCCAGTGAATCTGCTGTTTTTTGTAGCGCTTCTACGTGACGGATGTTGGTGACCATGACATCGTCGGTATTTAAATTTCCTAAATGTACACGATTGATCAATTCGTCTTTCAGTTCCTCGACACCGATTTGTTCTTTCGCTGAAATGTAAAGCGGATTAAGGACATTGTAAACCTCTTTTTGCGCCTCAGAAAGCAAATCTGATTTATTGATAATGGTGACAAATGGAATTTGTAGGCGCTCGATTTCTGGTATTTGCGCTTGTACTTCTTCAACTTTGTCCTGTGTAGGGTCAAATAGGTAAATGATCAATCGCGCTTGTTTCATCTTTTCACGGGTACGCTCAACACCTTTTGCTTCAATAACATCCGCCGTCTCACGTATACCCGCTGTGTCAATAAATCGGAATGTGACGCCATGAATATTAATCTCATCTTCAATGGTATCGCGCGTTGTTCCTGCAATATCTGAAACAATGGCACGTTCTTCGTTTAAAAAAGCGTTCAATAGGGTTGATTTTCCTACATTAGGTTTCCCGGCAATAACAACAGGAACACCATTTTTTAGGACGTTACCCTGTTCAAAAGACTGCACTAATTTTTGAACAATAACCTGTATTTTATTGATTAGATTTTTTAGCTGATCTCTGTTGGCAAATTCCACATCTTCTTCCGAAAAATCAAGCTCTAATTCAATCAGTGAAGCAAAGTGAATGAGATCTTCACGAAGGGATTTAAGCTGATTGGAAAAGCCGCCACGCATCTGCTGCATCGCCACTTGATGTGAGGCTGCAGAATTAGATGCAATTAAATCGGCAACTGCTTCTGCTTGGGATAAATCCATTCCGCCATTGAGAAATGCACGTAGGGTAAATTCTCCCGGACGGGCGGCACGTGCTCCTTTTTTGATGAGTAAATTTACAACGCGCTCGATAATATATTTGGAGTTATGCGTTGATATTTCCACCGAATTTTCTCTCGTATAGGAGTTCGGAGCTACAAATAAGGAGACCAATACTTCGTCAATGATCTCTTCGCCATCGCGTATGGTTCCAAAATGGATGGTATGTGATGCTTGTTGAAGTAGGTTCTTTCCTTTAAATATTTCGTTCGTAATTTTTATGGCATTTTGGCCCGAAACGCGTATGACAGCAATAGCGCCATTTGTTCCGGAAGATGTCGCTAATGCAACAATGGTATCTTCAGTGATATATCCCGTATTTGACATGGTACAAAGATACGTTAAATTGAAGTAATGGATTCTATATATTGCAGCACAAATTAAATTCATCTTGATCGATTAAACCTTTGTTCAAACATTGAAGTCATACCCATAGAAACGCTTGTAAAAAAGAATGGAACACAGGCAGAGTGGAATTGATTTTTAAATTTAAATTATACTGTTATGAGAAAGATGATATACTTCGCGTTGGCAATTGGAGGGCTGGTTTTAATCGCTCCTCAACAATCTTCGGCTCAACATCGTGGACATGAACGTGAATGGAAACAGGACAAAGAGCGTAGAAAATATGAAGAGAAAAGGGATAAGGAATATCGAAAATATTTAGAAAAACGCGAAAAAGAAGACCGTAAGTATCATAAAGAAGTAGCTAAGTCATACCGAAAAGGATACCGTCATGGAGCACCAGCCTGGGCAAGTGCACATCGTTACGATAGTAGACACCATGTATACTTTAGAGATTACAAAACATTCTACGATCCTTACAGAGGAGGTTACGTGTATATGCGCAATGGTCGTTGGAATTTTTCAGCAAATGTACCTTCATTTATGTTAAATGTCAACTTGGGAGCAGCCAATATCCGGATTGTAAAAGATGTTGCAATTAGCAGACATCCTGAAGATTTTTACAACGACTACCGTTGGGATTAGAAAGAATTTATCTTGTTGTTTGAATAAAAAAGCCTCAGTCTTTAGGAAGATGAGGCTTTTCTTTTTGCTAGTCTTCTTCGAAACTGACTTTATTCACTTCAAGCGACTTTATCCGCGCTAACGATTCAATTCTTAAATCGGGCAATTCTCTTAATCTTTTGCCACCTTCCTGGAAGGATTTTTCGATAATAAATCCCATGCCCAATACTGAAGCTCCCGATTGTTTAACGAGATCGAGCATACCAAAAGCGGCATTCCCATTGGCCAAAAAATCGTCTATAAAAAGAACATTGTCGCTCGGCGTAAGAAACTCTTTGCTGACACAGATGTCATAGGTTCGGTTCTTGGTAAATGAATGCACCTGGCTTACATACATATCAGCCATGGTGGTCGGTTTTGCTTTTTTTACAAATACAACCGGTAATTCCAAAAGGTAGCCAAGCATGATCGCTGGGGCTATTCCGCTTGCTTCAATTGTAATGATTTTATTGATCGGGAGGTCTGCAAAACGACGGACAAATTCCACCGCAATAGATTTCATCAATACGGGGTCCATCTGGTGATTGATGAAGTTGTCTACTTTAAGTATGCCTCCTGCAAGACTTTTACCGTCATGAAGGATTCTATCCTTTAATAATTTCATGTTTTACTCGTATAAATATAGTGCGCTATGTCAAAATTTTGATTTGTTAATCCTTAATCCATCTCCATTTGATAGAGGTTATTGAACTCTTCTTGATGATGTTCGAGAATTACCTTTCGTTTCATTTTCAAGGTTGGTGTTAACTCTCCATTTTCAATAGTAAATTCATCTGTTAAAATAATTGGTTTCTTAATCTGCTCCCAGTTACCAAAGTGCTGGTTCGCACGACGCACCTCCTGATTGACTTTTTTTACAATGGCAGGGTCAGTCAGAAAATCATCCTTTGTCATGGTTGCAAGTTCAGGAGCATCTGTTCTGGCCCAATCCAACAAATGGGCATAGTTTGGTACAATAAAGGCAGAAGCAAACTTCATCCCGTCACCGATAACCATTGCCTGTTCAATAAATTTAGATTCAACGAGCTTTGTTTCTATTGGCTGTGGTATGACGTACTTCCCGCCCGAAATTTTGAACATCTCTTTTTTTCGGTCAATGATTTTCAAGAATTTTTCATCTTCCCACTTTCCAATATCTCCGGTATGCAGCCATCCATCAATGATTGTTTTATCCGTTTCGGCCTTGTTCTTATAGTATCCCATCATGACATTAGGGCCTTTTACTAATATTTCTCCGTCTTCAGCAAGTTTTATTTCAACAAAACGGACAGGAAGGCCAACAGTACCTATGCGTATTCCTTTGATATAATGATTGACCGAAATGAGTGGGGAGGCTTCGGTCATGCCGTAACCCTCATATAATGGAATTCCTGCAGCTAAGAAGGCACGTGTCAACTTGCTGTGAAGAGAGGCTGATCCAGAAGCAACGGTAAGTAATTCGCCACCCAATGCTTCATACCATTTGTTAAGGACAAGTTTCTTGGCAAGCTTTAGTTTGAGATTATAGGATAGACTTCTTTTCTCAGGATTTGGATCATATTCTTCTGCAACTGAAACAGCCCAATCAAATACTTTGCGTTTGAAACCACTGAGATCATGACCTGTTTTCATGATTTTCTCATAAACTTTTTCAAGAATACGTGGGACAACGGTCATGATATGAGGTTTTACTTCCTTCAGATTATCACCAATCTTGTCAAAAGATTCTGCGATATAGATCGTAAAGCCAAGATACATATAGGTATATAAAACCATACGCTCGTAGGCGTGACAAGGAGGGAGGAAGGTCAGTCCGCGGTCATAAGCTTTACAAGGGGTAATTTCTGCTGCGCCCAATACATTGGAAAAGATATTATTGTGTGACAGCATTACGCCTTTTGGTTTGCCCGTTGTACCGGATGTGTAAATCAGGGTAGCGAGATCTTCAGGTTTAACCTGGTCACGTAGTGCTGCTAGTTTTTCTAGGGAGCAATTGGAGCCTATATCATTCAGTTCTTTCCAGCTACGTGTGCCTTCCTGATCTGCGATACAAAAAATATACTTCAATGTATAGATTGAGTCGGTTAGATTCATCAGGCGATCGTACAGGCTTTTGTTACTGACGATGCAAACCCTGATTTCGGCATCATTAAAGATATATTGATAGTCTGTATCCGTAATATTTGGATAGATGGCCACCACCACTGCACCAATTTGCTGGATTGCAAAGTCAATCAAATGCCATTCCATACTGCTGCCGGCAATGAGACCAACTTTCTCGTTGGGTTTCACGCCAAGTTCAATCAGCCCTTTGGAGAGGCTGTCTACTTGTTCAAGAAAATCTGCTGTTTTGATATAATTCCACTTGCCGTCCACTTTGTGTGCAAACATATCAAGATCGGGGTATTTGCCCATCTGTTGACGTGCAAGATCAAATAATCTAAGTTTTTCTTCCATTTCAAATCGTATTCTTTTAAGCTCCGGGGGAGCACCCTTCCAGTATGAACTTTGTTTTAAGGGAAAAGTTTGCAAACATAAATAATAGTTTCAAGAATATGGAATGATTTTGTAATTAGCTTGTTTCAAAAGGATGAAGGGGAGTCGAGTGATAGGTAAAGTGCTTTTGTGCTTTTCAAAAGTAGGGTGTTTCCTGGATACCATTTGAGCATAGTTCCTTGAGTAGATGGACTTGATGCCCGCCAATTATAAAAAAAGCTAGTCGTTATCGACTAGCTTTTCTTCTTTGTTTTTCTTTGATCAAAAGCCCGAGCTCCCGACCTGTCGCTCCTGCGACGGAAGTATTTTCTTGTGCTCTACGGAAAAGGTATGGCATCACCGCTTTAACCGGTCCATAAGGCATGTATTTAGCAACATTATAGCCATGTGCCGCTAAGTTAAAGCTCAGGTTGTCAGACATACCCAATAATTGCGCAAAGAAGATGCGATCGGTGGATCTATCGATACCACGTCTGTCAATTTCCTTCGCCAATAACATGCTACTGTCCTCATTGTGTGTACCCGCCATTAGCCCAAAGTTGTCCAGGTGGTCCAAGATAAATTCAATAGCTTCATTATAATCTCTATCGGAAGCTTCTTTATTTGGCTGGATGGGATCGGAATAACCTTTTTGTGCAGCACGAGCACGTTCGATCTCCATGTAGGCACCACGAACGATCTTAGCACCCATGTGAAAGCCTCTAACTTTTGCGTATTCAAAGTCGGCTTTCAAAGATGCCAACTTATCACTACGATACAATTGATAAGTATTATATACAATTGGTTTCTCCATATTGTATTTTTCCATCATTTCACGTGCAATATCATCGATCGCATCTTGAATCCATGAATGTTCAGCATCCACTAAAACTTTTACACCGGCGGCATGACATGCTTTACAGATACGGTCAGTACGATCCAACATGCGTTGGTATTCTCCTTGTTCTGCTTCTGTTAAAGTTTCTTTGGCGTTGACCTTTTCAAATAACTCAAAACGTCCTAATCCAGTTGGTTTAAATACTGAAAATGGAATGTACTTGTTTTTACTGGCCGCAACTACGGTACGTAATACCTCTTCGCAGCAGGCGTCAAATGCACTTTCTGTTTCTTCTCCTTCAACGGAATAATCCAATATTGTCCCTACACCATTCTCTCCCAATTCGTTGATTGCTGCTTCGCAACCCGCGATGGTTTCTCCACCACAAAAATGTTTGAAGATTGTTTTACGGATGATGCCTTGGATAGGCAGTCCTATGTTCAGGGCAAAGTTGGTCATTGACGGACCTACTTTTGTCAAGAAGTTATTCGCTATTATTTTGAATAACCAATACGCTCTTTCCAAATCCTTATCGCTTTTACTTTTAAAAGCAATCTCTGTATTATCAAAGGATAATGTCTTGGGCTCAGAATTCTCAATCATAATCTTTATTTGCAATAAGGCAAATGTAGCAATTTAGTAAGCATTAAAACGATGATAATTCTTGTATTCCTCAGTGAAACCACTATTTTTGTGAAATGCAAGAATTTAAAATCGAGGGCGAATATATCCAGCTTATACAGTTACTTAAAGCTTTAAATTGGGTAGAGCATGGTGCTATGGCTCAATGGGTTGTGTCGGAAGGGTATGTGAAGTATAATGGGCAGGTTGATTACCGGAAAAGACTCAAATTAAGACCAGGAGATGTTGTTGAATTTGATGGGATGGAAATAAAATTGGTGTAATATTAAACAATATTGGTAAATAGAAAACTTAAACCTTAAAGAATCATAGAATGGAAGTCATAGAAAGTTTGGGCTATCAGGTATATTTTGATGATACGTTGGCCTCTTTAGAGGCGTTTTTAGCTGAGCGCAATTACTCAAAGATCATCGTATTGGTGGATACCAATACTTTGGATAATTGTTTGCCGCTATTTCAGCAAGCTTTACCCAATTTAGCGAATTATGATGTGATAGAAGTAGATCCGGGCGAAGAAAATAAAAATATTGATTTCTGTATTGGTGTATGGCATAATATGCTCGATTTCGGAGCTGATAGACATTCATTGATGATCAATCTTGGCGGTGGTGTGGTGACTGATATGGGAGGATTTGCCGCATCGACTTTCAAAAGAGGGATGGATTTTATTCAAATTCCGACGACTTTACTTTCCCAGGTAGATGCATCAGTAGGGGGTAAAACCGGTATTGATATGGGAAGTGTGAAAAATATTATTGGAACTTTTGCACAACCCCAGGCTGTTTTTATTTCAAGCCAGTTTTTGAAAACTTTAGATCAACGTCAGTTAATCTCAGGTTTTGCTGAAGTAATCAAACATGGCCTGATCTTCGATCGGGCTTATTATGAGCGAGTGAAAACATTGGAGATCGATCAAATCGATAATTCTTTGGTCAAACATTCTGTTTCGATCAAAAACCGTGTTATTCTTGAGGATCCGAAAGAAAAAGGACTGCGTAAAATTTTAAACTTTGGCCATACAATTGGTCATGCTATTGAGGGATACTCTTTGTTGAACGATGCTTCACCTTTATTACATGGAGAAGCTATTGCAGTAGGAATGATTTGTGAGGGGTATCTATCGCATAAATTGAATGGTTTGCCTTTGGATGAATTAAACGATTTGATCCAAACCTTCAGAAAATATTTCAACGATTACACATTCGATTCATCCATTGATACAGCCTTGTTGGATCTGATGCGAAATGATAAGAAAAACCTGTCCAATCAGATCGGTTTCGCATTGCTTGATCAAATTGGCAGTTGTCAATATGATATCTACGTTTCTGAGGATGATATTATAGAAAGTCTTGATTTTTACCGTGAGCTAATCACAAAATAATAAAACAGAAAAGCCGTGTATCGGGAGAATGCACGGCTTTTCTTTACAGCTATTTTTATCGCAATTTCGTTGCGGAAAATAGTAAACCTAAACTTAAATCATCATAATAACCATTTATATCATGAATAGAATCTTCATTTTTCTGTTTCTCCTGTTGGGGATATCAGCTGCTGTTCAGGCACAAAGGCAAGTATTGATCTTTAGCAAGACAAAAGGGTTTAGACACGGAAGCATCGAAAAGGGTGCACAGGTACTTAAACAATTGCTAGATAAAGAAAAGATAAAATCTGATCATTCGGAGGACGCTGCTCTGTTTACAGATCAGGGATTGAAAAAATATGACGCTGTTATCTTTCTGAGCACAACTGGCGATATTCTCGATAATGCGCAACAGGAAGCTTTTGTGCGGTATATCCAATCAGGAAAAGGGTTTGTGGGTATCCATGCCGCGACGGATACGGAGTTTGATTGGCCCTGGTATAACGGCCTTGTAGGGGCATATTTTGCGTCTCATCCTGCCGTACAAAAAGCCAAAATTGATGTGCTGGACAGAAAACATCCGGCCACCAAGCACCTCGATCCGATCTGGTGGCACAAAGATGAATGGTATAATTTCAAGGACGTGAAGGACGGATTGCATGTGTTGATGAATTTGGATGAAAAAAGCTACCAAGGTGGAAAAATGGGGGATCAACATCCAATCTCCTGGACCCAGAGCTACGATGGAGGGAAAGTCTTCTATACCGGGCTTGGACATACCGATGAGTCCTATGACGAACCTGAGTTCCAAAAACATTTAATTGGAGGAATTTTATCTGTTCTTCCCAAGAAAAAGTAACTTATTTTATAGTTGGCGTTTTCTTAAATAGGGCATGGTACATGCTTCTATGTGTCAATAACACAATGAAAAGTCCCAAATGGTCATTCCATTTGGGACTTTTTTATAATTGACGGGAAAAGGGAAGAGAACCGATTTTGCCATTTGCTTGGGTTTAATAGTTCAGTTTATATTTTGCGCCGATACTAAACCAACGACCGGGCATTGGAACGGCGGCAGCTTCTATATAGCTCTTGTCAAATATATTCTGAACATCCACAAAGATGTTTAAGTCTTGGAGTTGGTACGATCCTCTTACGTCAGCGATAAAATAAGATTTGTAACTGATACGCTCATTAAAGCGGTTTGCAGAAGTTAACATCCAGTTCTTGTGGTTTATGGTAAAGTTGGCAATAACTTGATGCCTTAAGCTTTCAATAGCATATTTGGATAGTATCCCGTCTGCTAATGTTATGCTTGGGTTGAGATAATTATAACTTAGCGTTGTAAAGTATCGTGTCGTTGCGCTGGGATCGTTGATATTATATCGGAATGAAGCATTGAATCCATCAATTTTATTTTTTCCAATATTTATTGGTTTCCACGGAATGACCGTTCCGCTTCCTGTAGTGGCATCCTCTTTTTGCCAGTCTATGAAATCGCTTATCCTTCGATGGAAATAGCCCGCTTGAGCGATAATCCGATTGGATAAGTATTTTATACCACCTTCGATCTGATAGGCGTTTTCAGAGCTCAGTGTGGGGTTTCCGACGTTGGCTGTCTGATTGGTGTAAAGATCCGTAAAGGAAGGGATCCGCTGGCTAGAACCTGCGTTGACTACAATCTTCCAATGTTCGGTAATATCATATCCCAAATCTAGACCCGGGAATACCTGCCAGCCAAATTTTGAGTTGTAATTGATGTAGGCACCAGAGTTGATCATCAGTTTTTTGATCGCCTCTGTTTTGAATTCAAGGTAGCCGCCGTAATTCTCCCGGTTATGGTCGCCAATACTGGTGCTATTGATGCGTTCAAATCGACTTTCTAATCCTAAGCCAAATGTACCATAACTTTGCTCCAATGTAGCATTGATTTCTGCTCCGAAGACGTTGCTGTAATGTTTGGATCTACCTTTGGTTGTTTCTCTGCCTAAATACCAATATTCATCTTCGTTGTAGCGATTACTGAGACGTGGACTGATGGAAAATGCCTGTGTTAATTGATGCTTGGACTGTAGGGAAGCGAAAGCTGTCTTAACCTGTTCATAAGCTTCCTTGTCACTCGGTGCAGCATAGTAACCATTGGCTCCAAATTGATTGTTGATATAGCCAACATTGGCTTTTATCATATTGGCTGTATTCGGTTGATATGTACCGTCATAATAGAGTTTATTATTGTTGGAGGCTGTATTATAGCGTTGTCCATTCGAATCTTCGTGGCCAAAATATAAACCGTGGCTTGTTTGCTTGGTTAAGAACTGTGAGCCAAGCTGAACACCTTTACCATAATACTTGCCTGTACTTGTCTGCTCATTATCTTTGAATGAAGAACCACTATATACCTGGGCGCTAATTTGATTTGATTCAATTTTCTTTGTTACGATGTTAATGGCACCGGTTAGTGCATTAATACCGAAAATCCGTGAAGCCGGCCCCCGAATTATTTCGATACGCTCGATGGCCTCTAGAGGAACCGGAAGGTTCATATTGTGATGGGCACTCTGTGGATCGGTGATTTTAACACCATTGAGTAGGATCGCCGTCTGTTCAAAAGACCCACCGTCGATACTTATATCTGCCTGCGAACCGAATGGTCCACGTTGGCGAATATCAACACCTGGGATATTGCTAAGCAATTCGTTGATTGATCGATTTGGTAGTCTCTGTATATCTTCCTGCGTCAATATTTGGATATTCTTGCTTTGTTTTGAAAAAGGGATCTGTAAGCGATTTTGATTAATGATGACTTCGCCTAAAGCGGTTGTGTCTTTAATCTGAGCAGTCGCAGCCCCAATACTCAGCACTAATGCAAGGTTTGTTAACGTAATATTCTTATTCAACATGCTTTCCTAGATTTTACGCTGCAAAAGTAGCTTAGCTGACTAAAAAATAAATAGTCCGGTGTGAATAATACTGGTAGTCCGGGTGATGTTTTGTAGCCTTTTTACATCCATTCTTCTCGACCGATACGCTTTTTCCCCGTTATATCGATGTGATCTTGCTTGTCGCTGCTTTTTATTTTTTCGATGTTAGTCAAGTCGGGTTGGCCGGATTCGAGCCAGGCTGAATACCAATAGGAAGCAACGCGTAAAATGGTTTTTTGCATTCTCCTTTCAACCATACCGTTCATGGCTTCATGATAAGCTCTAGCATAACTGTCGGAATAGGTCCATACCAATTGATTGTTTCGCTCAATAAAAGATTTTTTTTGAGATGCCTTAAATTGACGATTGAGCTGGGCTTCGATGCTCAATACAGAATCCACAAGGCGATTGCTTTCACGGACGATAGTCCAGGCTTCCGCTAAGGGATCTTTAATATAGTTGGCTTTTCCAACGCGAAGGTTGTATTTTTCTGAAAACATTTCTGGTAAGCGGCTTTCCCAGAATGCATGTATACCTTGTTGATGCGTTAGCTGTCCATTATAATTTTTAGTCGTGTGCAATGGAACATGGGCATCAGCAATATAATGGCCGAGTTCTGCAGAGTGTTTGATGATCCGTTTATAATCTTTTGCTTGAAAGGCTTTAACAAGCTTTTGGTAGGTAAGATTGATTTGCCAGGGCACAATGCCATTTTTTAACAATTGCTTTTCTTGAAATTTCTCTTTGGCTTGTGACCAATGTATCGGTATGGAGTCAACTGTACTTTCCTTGCGGTAGTCCTCTAAATCTATAAAATGTCTTGGGCCTTCAGCGCTGTCTGTGAAGCAGCGTTTATCTGGATCAACGGCTTTTTCGGTAATAAGGTCAATATTGGATTTATAGAACTTGGCCAACTGAGCGGGGAGCGCAAAGACGGCATAATGGTTAATTTTTTTATGAGCAAAAAATCCCCATGATGTTAAAATTAGCATGGCGACTATGCAAAGCATCCGATAAAATAGAGACTTCATGGGGTATTAAACTGGCTATTAATTAATTGTTGATATTAAATATACGTAAAGGAAAATTAAAAATGGATTAACGAATTTTTTTATTGATGTTAATTTATATTTTCTTAACATAACTAAACAATAAAATAATATTGATACTCGTTAAAATTGATTAATTTGCCGACACAAAATGCAGTCGTTATGAAGATATTGTATGCCGTACAAGGGACAGGAAATGGACATCTGAGCCGGGCAATGGATATTGTCCCCTGTTTGAGGGAGTTAGGGGAAGTCGATGTTTTGGTTAGTGGAATTCAAGCAGATCTATCATTACCTTTCGAAGTGAAATACCGTTTTCACGGGTTGAGTTTTATCTTTGGTAAATCCGGCGGAGTAGATCTGTGGAAAACATTTATGAGTTCGACGATCCGTAAATTCACGAATGAAATTAAGAGCTTGCCCATAGAAAACTATGATTTGGTGATCAATGATTTTGAACCAATTTCTGCTTGGGCTTGTCATTCAAAAGATTTGGAATGCATTGGGTTGAGCCATCAGATTGCTGCCTTAGATCCATCGAGTCCTAAGCCAGAAGATAGTGATATGTTGGGCAAATTTATTATGAAAAATTATGCTCCGTCTACTCATTCCTATGGTTTCCATTTCAAGCGGTACGCCAAGAATATTTACCAACCGGTTATCCGTAATGCTGTTCGTGAATTGAATGTGACAGATCAGGGACATTATACGGTTTACCTCCCGGCATATGACGATGCGCATCTTTTAAAGCATTTGATGAAGTTTCCGGATGTGAAGTGGGATGTTTTCAGCAAACATAATTCGAAGGCATTTGACATGAAAAATGTAACGATAAGACCGATCAATAACCAATCTTTTATTGATAGTATGGCATCTTCTTCTGGAGTTTTATGTGGGGCAGGTTTTGAAACACCGGCAGAAGCGTTATATTTGAAAAAGAAACTGTTAGTTATCCCGATGAAAAACCAATATGAGCAGCATTTGAATGCAGCGTCATTGGAAGAGATGGGGGTGCCTGTAATTTCGAGCTTAAAACAGAAAAACATGCTGGCGATAGAAGCCTGGCTCAACAGTAAATCTAGGGTTGAAGTTGATTACCCTAATATCACGCAGGAAATTATAAATGAAATCGTGCAGAAGCACCGTTAAACAAACATGAAGTATATTGCATTAGCCCTATTATCCTTGACAACAGTCACAGGATTTGCCCAACAAAAAAAAACGAACACGACGGCGAAGAAGAAGGTCGTCGCAACTAAATCAAGTGCAACAAATCAACTGAAAACGAAGGCCGATTCTGTGTCTTATGCGTTTGGTGCCGATATCGGAAATTCACTAAAATCTATTGAGATCGATTACTTGAAGTCAGATGTTATTGCAAAAGCAATTTCGGATGTCTTGAAAGGGGAGAAATCGCTATTGGAAGAAGGCCAAGGAAGAGCTGTTATCCAGCAGGCGATCATGGACGTTCGTGCTAAAAAAGAGGCTGCTAGCCGTGCTGAAGAAGATAAATTTTTTGCAGAAAATGCTAAGGTTGCTGGGATGAAATCTACAGCCGAAGGAATTCAATATCTTGTTCTCAATGAGGCGGAAGGTCCAAAGCCAAAAAGTGATGATGAGGTAACAGTGCATTATAAAGGTACTTTACTCAATGGAAAGCAATTTGATAGCTCATATGACCGTAAGGAGCCATTGAAACTGTCCTTGGGTCAGGTGATCAAAGGTTGGCAGATTGGAATCCCGTTAATGTCGAAAGGTGCAAAGTATAAATTTTTTATACCAAGCAGATTAGCGTATGGCGAACGGGCGACAGGTGAAATTCCTGCAAACAGCACATTGGTGTTTGAGGTAGAATTGCTTGATATTGGTACAGATGGAACAACGTAAATTAGGAAATACAAGCTTAATCGTTTCGGAAATAGGTTTGGGCTGTATGTCGCTAAAAGGCAATCAGTCCAAACAATCCAAAGATATTATCCAAAAAGCTTACGAGAACGGGATCACTTTCTTTGATACCGCTGATCTCTACGATAAAGGCCTAAACGAGATGATCGTCGGGGAGAGTGTGCAAAGCTTTCGCAAGCATATTGTTTTGGCGTCGAAAGTTGGTAACCTTTGGCGTGCAGATGGATCCGGTTGGGATTGGAAGGCTTCGAAAGACTATATTATCAAGGCTGTGGAAGGTTCGTTGTCACGTTTAAAAACGGATTACATCGACCTCTATCAGTTACATGGTGGTACAATAGAAGATCCGATAGAGGAGATTGTTGAAGCGTTTGAGTTGTTGAAGAAACAAGGGAAAATCCGTGCTTACGGCCTTTCATCAATTCGCCCAAACGTTATCAAGGCATTTTTGTCCAAATCTGACATTGCCTCGGTAATGATGCAATACAGTCTATTGGATAGAAGACCAGAAGAAGAAATCAGTGGCTTGTTGGAAGAACGGGGTGTAAGTATCGTCGTACGCGGTGTATTAGCCAAAGGTGTTCTCATCAACAAACCTATTGAACCTTTTCTTCAGTATAGTTCGGGAGAGGTGGCCCATATCGTGAGAAACTTGGCAAATCTTTCCAAACGTATCGGAAAAGACAATATGATTGTTGCACTATCTTATGTGCTTTCTAACGCAGCTGTTGGTACAGCACTCGTTGGTGTGAGTACCAAATTGCAATTGGATGAATTGATCAGAGCAAAAGCGCAGATTATCAAATTAAGTGATTCGGATAAGCAGGTACTATTGGAAGGTGTCCGGTCGTTATACTATACCGAACACCGGTAAGCTTTACTATTTATTAAAAAATAGTCTTAATATTTTAGCGAGGTCTTCTTTTGTATCCACCGCGACAGTTTCATGCATTGTAATTGCCGTTTGAATGGTGTAACCGTTTTCTAACCAGCGCAGCTGTTCCAATGCCTCTGCTTCTTCTAGCATAGAAATGGGAAGTTGTGTCAGGGCTTTTAATGTATCTACCTGGTAAGCATATATTCCGATATGTTTATAGAATGTTTGCTTTTGTAACCATTGGTCTTTTTCCACACCTCTTAAAAAAGGAATGGTCTGCCTACTAAAGTAGATTGCTTCTCCTTTGCTGTTTCGGACAACTTTAGGGATGTTTACATTGAATAGTTCCTCCTCCGCAGTAATTTCCTTGACTAGGGTCGCTATCTGCGTAGTGGTATCTTCAAAACAATGTGCTAAAAGATCAATTTGCGCGGGGTCAATAAAGGGTTCGTCACCCTGTATATTGATGGCAACATCATAACCTTCTATATCCGTTATAACTTCGGCGCAACGATCTGTTCCCGATTGGTGGTGCTCTGCTGTCATGACGACTTTGCCACCAAAGGAAAGTACAGTTTGTGCTATGCGTTGATCGTCGGTTGCGACAACAACTTCGTTTAATTTTGTTGATTTTTTGACCTGTTCGTAGACACGTTGGATCATCGTTTTTCCTTCGATGTCGATCAGGGGTTTTCCAGGGAATCTGCTCGATGCATATCGAGCAGGGATAATACCTAAAAATTTCATCTTTTATTTTTTATCAATGGATGGGCAATTGGAATTTATCAAAAAGCCTGTAAAATAACGTTATTTTACAGGCTTTTTGATTCGTTGATTATTCGAACAATCCGAATAATTCGGCTTCGATCTTTTGAATGATATCGCCGAGGTCTTCTGGGTTTTTGGTGAAGTCCAGATTGTCCTTGTCCAGAATCATTACCTTACCTTCTTTGTAATTATTGATCCATTTATCGTATTTATCGTTCAGCTTCGACAGATAATCCAAGCGAATTGCGGATTCATAGTCACGGCCCCTTTTTTGGATATTATTCACTAGGGTAGGGACAGAGGCTTTGAGGTAAATCAATAAATCTGGAGGTTTGATATAGTGGATAATGCTTTGAAAAATATTACTATAGTTTTCAAAATCACGTGCGCTCATTAAACCCATATCATACAAGTTTTCGGCAAAGATATAAGCATCTTCATAAATGGTACGATCCTGAATCATATCAATGCCAGTTTCCTGCAATTTTACAATATGTCTAAAGCGACTGTTGAGGAAAAAAATCTGAAGATTGAATGCCCAGCGTTTCATGTCCGAATAAAAATCTTCTAGATAAGGATTGTTGTCTACAGCTTCAAACTGAGGTTCAAATTTAAAGTGACTGGCCAACATTTCGGTCAACGTTGTTTTGCCGGCACCTATATTTCCAACGATAGCGATGTGCATATTATTTCTAGCTTAATAAAATCTTTTAATACCAATAATCTCACGAACTTCTTTAAGTGTCTTGTGCGCGGATTCGCTTGCTTTTTCAGTGCCCATTTTTGCAACTTTAGCAATGTATGCATCATCGTTTGATATATCCTCAATGCGAGAGCGTACATCGTTGGTTGCAAGTACCATATCTTCTGCCAATTGTTTTTTGAAATCACCATAACGAATTTCACATTTGTTATAGAGTTCATCAAAATGCTGTAACGTATCTGCAGTAGATACGACCTTCATTAAATCAAAAAGATTTTGGATAGCTTCAGGCTTAGGCTGGTTCATCTCAGTTGGACCAGAATCGGATACAGCACGCATCACCTTTTTACGAATTACGGTTTCACTATCCGATAGATAAATACAATCTGCCTCACCATTGGATTTACCCATTTTTCCCTGGCCTGCAAGTCCGGGAACTTTCACCAATTTGTCGGAATAGGAGAATGCAAATGCTTCTTTAAAATAATCTACGTTGTATAAGCGATTGAAGCGATTGCCAAAAGTCCGCGTCATCTCCAAATGTTGTTCCTGATCTTTTCCTACTGGAACTTTTGTGCCATGGTGAATCAATATATCACAGGCCATCAAGACCGGATAGGTCAATAAACCTGCGTTAACATTGTCGGGATTGCTTCTAACTTTATCCTTAAATGCTGTAGCACGTTCAAGCTCGCCGAGATAGGCGTTCATATTCATGTATAGATAGAGTTCCGCAACTTCTGGAACATCTGATTGAACGTAAATAGTCGATTTTTCGGGGTCTATTCCTGCAGCTAGATATTCAACAATAACTTGGCGAACCGTTCCCTGAAGTCCATGAGGAGTGGGGTGGGTCGTTAGTGAATGTAAATCCGCAATGAAAAAAAAGCAATTATATTCGTTTTGCATTTTTACAAAATTGCTCAATGCGCCGTAGTAATTTCCTAAATGTAATTTTCCGGTACTTCTGATACCGCTAACAACTGTTTCCATATTCCTGCGAATTTACGCATAAATTTGACAAAGTCGAATTAAATTCGGTCGGTGACTCCCTTTTTAGGAATTGCGTTATTTTTTTAATTTTTTAGCTTCATTCCAATAAACGTCCATTTCTTCTAAACTCATTTCCTGCAGCTGTTGCTTATTTTCAGCGGCTTTTTGTTCTAAATAGGTAAACCGCTCAATGAATTTTTTGTTGGTGCGTTCTAGAGCATTTTCAGGATTGATACCAATATGCCGCGCATAATTTATTAAGGAGAATAAGAGGTCGCCAAATTCCCCTTCTGCTTTTTCCTGATCCATAGGAAGTGCTGTCTCCAGATTAAATTCTGCTTTAAATTCGGCAAGCTCTTCTTCTACTTTTTCCCATACTTGTTTCTTATCTTCCCAGTCAAAGCCGACACCGCGAACTTTATCTTGGATACGATAGGCCTTTACCAAAGCGGGTAGGCCTTTCGGGACGCCAGAAAGAACAGATGTATTGCCTTCTTTGAGCTTGATTGTTTCCCAATTGGATTTGACTTGATCTTCTGTATCAGCACTGGTGTCGCCGTAGATATGGGGATGGCGCGTAATCAATTTATCACAGATTGCATTGAGTACGTCTACGATATTGAAATGTCCTTCTTCTTCGGCAATGCGGGCATAGAATACAAGATGCATCAAGACGTCACCAAGTTCTTTTTTGATTTCTGGATAATCTTTTTCTAAAATGGCGTCGGTTAATTCATACATTTCCTCCATAGTCAAATGTCGAAGGGATTCCATGGTCTGTTTTTTATCCCAGGGACATTCAATCCGTAAGGTATATAAGACATCGAGTAATCGTTGAAAAGCTAGTTGAGGTGTAAGCTGATACGCTGGTGCTGCTAGATTTGCCATATTTCATCGTGTTTGGTAGCACAAAAGTAGAAATATGATTTCGAATAAACTATTTCAAATTGCGGAAAACAAAACCCTTTTGTCAATCGTTTTATAATAAAAATTAGAATTTAGATCGGATTTAGAACAATCAACTATGGAAAGAATGCATGGATACTCCTCTGCAAGTGTTGCCTTGGAAAAGTTAAACAACTTAGGTTACACGATAGATTATAATATTGAATTTGACGATTTGTTGGCTCATGCAGATCAGTACAGAATTGACTACTTATTTCGCTATGAAGGTGCATCGGATCCTGATGATGAATCGTCGGTGTATGGTATTAGCAAAAATTCGGGACAGAAAGGTGTTTTTGTTGCAGGCAATTTGTCTTTAATTGAAGGTAAGAAGCGGGATATTCTATTACAAATGGAACTTAAAGAGCGGGAGCGATAGCCTTATGGAAAAAAATGGAATGGAAACAACGGAGCGGCTTGAGCAGCTTAAGCTTTGGGCTTTGAAACGTGATGGTAAAGAGGAGGATGCGCAATATCATGATCTTGCTTCGGATCGATGGTTGCAGATTTATAGAAATGAAGCATTAAACCTCATGAAAGCGGGATTCTACAATAAAGGCTCGGCTTTGTTTGAGTCTTATGTTGAGGTTCATTATCCGCATGAACTGGAAAAATTGATTGGCAAATTAGAACGTAGTTATGACAGTTTACAGCGTTTTAGTCCAGGATTGCTTGAAGATGGTTTTTATAATCTCGTTTTGGGTGATATCCCTTTGCTCATGGCTGGTACGATCGTTGTTTTGCTTAGGGCCAAAGAGTCTGATTTTCCATCCATTTACAATAATGATGCGGATGCCGACATGCGAAGCTCTCCAAATTGGCTTATACAGCAGTCAAACAATGATATTTGGGTTGATATGCACCAGACAGCTTTAAATAATATTCACTACCCGGATAAAATTCTTTAGTCTGGCAAAATTTTTGTAGTCGATCGTACCAGAAAGAGGAAACCTGAATAGGTTGTTCACTTTTTGGACTTTTTATTGAATTGTAAACCCATTCTAAATTTTATTTTATGATGTTGTACATTGGTATTTTTGCCGTTATCGTTGTGGCTTGCGTATTCATTTCTCTTATGATGATGAAAAAGCAAAAGGAGACGGCCAAAAAGTATGAAGGTGAATCTGGGATTGCCCTAGCTCCGGGCGTAAAGGATGAATTGTTAAGTGATGAATTTAGTGAATTAAGAAAACAGTTGAACGGCGCTCCGATCGACGCCTTTACGCAATGCGCGTATATTGCAACAGTTGGCGACAAAGTTGCTTCAGCTGCAGCTACAGCGGCCAAGACTGTTGCTTGGGCGGCTGTAGGTGTAAAGGCTCGTTATAATGAACGGGATAACGCTTCTTATCTGGTGCTTAGCAACAACGAGTTGCATTACGTATTTTTTGATGAGGGGGAGGTGAGAGACCATTTGGTTTTTGATCATGAAACCTTGCTCGATGCGCGAACTGCGCAGATTACTAATTCTGAAAAAGTAACACGCATGGGCTCTGTCATGGGCTTGAAACCTAAGAAAATGCATCTTGACGTCAATGGAAATGGGCTCGATATTATTTATTACGGCACTGTTCAGCGTATGCCACATGGTATTATTTCTCCAGGTTCAGGTATGTTCGAAACACAGGCGAGGCTTCAATTGATGGGGCGTTTGTTTTTGGATAGATTATATAAAAAATATCCGCAGCTACAGAACTAAGCCGCCGAGAAATGTCATTTTAGTTTCGTTTTAATTGAAGTAAGTGGCCTTTTTGACTTGATTCCGCATTGCTTTTAGTAAATTGTCTGTATCATAAAATTTATATCATATGAAAATTTTAGCAGATAAAGTAGCTTTAGTAACAGGTGCGGGTTCGGGGATCGGACTGGCAGTTGCATTGGCTTATGGTAAAGAAGGTGCAAAAGTCGTTGTCTCGGATATCAACGAGCAAGCGGGGAATGAAACCGTAAAACAAATTGAATCTCTAGGAGGAGAAGCTGTGTTTTTCAAAGCAGATAGCTCATCTCCCGCTGACAATGAAGCCTTGGTGGGGTATGCTGTCAAGACATTTGGCCGGCTTGATATTGCATGCAATAATGCTGGTATTGGTGGAGAGGCTGCACTAACGGGAGATTACAGTCTCGATGGATGGAAAAAAGTAATTGATATTAATTTCAATGGCGTATTTTATGGATGTAAATATCAAATAGAAGCCATGGAGAGGAATGGAGGCGGTGTTATTGTCAATATGGCTTCCATTCATGGTACCGTGGCTGCGCCTATGTCAAGTGCTTATACTTCAGCCAAACATGCTGTAGTGGGACTGACAAAGAACATCGGCGCAGAATATGGTCAAAAAAATATTCGTTGTAATGCGGTTGGACCTGGTTATATTGATACACCGTTATTGGCTAAGTTGGATAAAGAGCATATCGATGCGTTAATCAGTAAACACCCTATTGGACGTTTGGGAAAGGCAGAGGAAGTCGCTGAGCTGGTTCTTTTTCTAAGTTCGGATAAATCGTCTTTTATGACCGGTGGGTATTACTTAGTTGATGGTGGTTACACTGCTGTTTAACAGATCAGTTTAAGAAAAAAAAGGGATCCAAGTGTGTCGTGTTGGATCCCTTTTTTTGCACTATAACTGTGCTGCTGGACGTATTTCAGTCCCTTCCATGTTATTTAATCCGTCACCCAACGTGCGACGATATTTATCTGCTACCTGTTGGAGTTGTTTGACAATTTCGGGATATTGATCTTTTAGGTCTCTATCTTCACCGGGATCAATTGCAAGATTATATAATGCCAACGGGACTTTTACTGTAGCATATTTTCCTGGATACCGATCGCCGCCTATGGTTGCAGGTACTTCGTATGTTTCGGTTTCAGCAGGAAAAACAAGCTTCCATTTTCCTTTTCGGATTGCTTTCAAATTGTTTTTATTATGATAATAAGCGAGTTCATCTCGTGGAGTACTTTGGGTATTACCCAATAGAAGCTCTGTAAAATCAATCCCATCGATTTTCTTTATTGGCTTGGCTGCCTGGGTAATATTGACAATCGTTGGTAGTAAGTCCATATTGGTCAAAAGCTGGTTACTTACAGTTGCCGGTTTGACATGACCGGGCCAGCTTATAATGCAAGGTACTTTTAATCCACCATCAAATATAGTTGCTTTACCCTCTCTGAGCCCTCCTGTCGAACCTGCGTGGTTTCCAAACGTGAGCCATGGACCATTGTCACTCGTGAAAATAACAATAGTGTTTTCGAGCAGATGATGTTGTTCCAACGTCTTCATCACTTCGCCTACGGACCAGTCTACTTCTTCCATGACATCCCCAAACATACCGGCACCGCTTTTGCCTTTAAATTTTTCGGAAACGCCAAGTGGGACATGAACCATGGCATGGGCTAAATAGAGAAAGAAAGGGTTGTTTTTATTACGTTTGATAAAAGAGACCGCTCGGTTTGTATAATCGGTGGTCAATTGATCCTGACCATCAAAAGAATCGATAATTTTAACTGTTTTGTTGCCTTCGATTAAAGGAAGTGGGGGGTATTGGGCCCGCCAAAAAGTTGAATCTTGCCATTTTTTTCCCTCATAATCGTAGGCCCACATATCATTGGAGTAGGGAAGTCCATAGAACTCGTCAAAGCCATTTTGAAGGGGAAGGTAAGGCTCTTTATGTCCAAGATGCCATTTTCCGACCATGCCGGTTTTATATCCTTTGCTTTTCAATAGTTCGGCGATCGTTTGTTCATCGGGGTTAAGTGCAAATTTGGCATTATGGTCAATCGCACCGCTAATGCCAATTCGCGTAGGGTAGCAGCCGGTTAATAGGGCACTTCGGGAAGCAGTACAGATTGGCTGCGCGGCATAAAAATCGGTAAAACGCAAACCTTGTGCTGCGAGTTTATCGATATTTGGCGTTTGGTAGGGGCCACCACCATAGCAGACTGGGTCGGCATAGCCCATATCATCCATTAAAATAATAATGATGTTTGGGGGTGGAGCTGGTTTATTCTCATCCGTAATAGAAGCTGCAGAAGCTCCAAGGGTAAATAAGAATGGTATAAAAGAAAATATATACTTCAAATCCATCGTTTGCATTTAATTATTTAACGGTTAAGTTTTCTTGTTTGAGAACCTGCTGAAAAGCTGCTCTTGTTGCATCATCATCGCCCGCTTCAGCTTTAAGTTTAGCCAATTTTTTCTTCAACCTGGCAATTTCTTTGACATATTTTTTGTCTAGAATGGCATTGTGTGTTTCCATGGGATCTTGCTGCAGGTCATAGAATTCCCAAGCTGGAGCCGTTGTTTTAGAGTCGCTGCCTGTCATTTCTAATGGCTGTCCATAGAAGTAGATCAGTTTGTAGCGTTCATCACGGACTCCAAGATGCGCCGGGCGTATTGGTGCATGTTGCCAGTAACGGTAATACATGGCAGACCGCCATGCTTTGGATGTATTTCCTTTGAGGTTATTCCGAAAGCTTTCGCCTTGGATGTAGGCAGGTTTTTTGATGCCGGCATAATCTGCAAATAGTGCAGCGAAATCGATATTTAGAATCATGTCATCTAATCGACTACCAGCTTTGATTTCTTTGGGGTAGCTGATCACAAAAGGCATGCGCAGTGATTCTTCGTACATCAATCGTTTATCCATAAAATTGTGTTCTCCTAAGAAGTATCCTTGGTCGGAAGCCAGGATCACAACGGTATTTTCGTCCAAATTTGCCGTTGTAAGATAGCGCATAATTTTCCCTAGATTATCATCGATTCCAGCGACGCAACGCAGATAATCTTTGAGGAACTTTTGGTAGATCTTTTTGCGGGCTTCCAAAGGGTCCATTCCTTTTGTTGAAAACGGAAGCTCAGGATAAGATGTCCAAAAGGGGCCTACCGAAGCTTGCTCATAACGGCGGCCAAGCTCTTCCGAGGGCTGCCCTTCGAAAGAGCGTCCAGTTGTGATTGCTCCTGAATCCAAAAATGTCGGGGGATAAGGAAACTCCACATCTTTGTAGTAATCTTTGAATCGTTCGGCAAAATCAAAGGGTTCATGCGTCGCTTTGTAATGACACATTAAGAAGAAGGGTTTATCGGGGTTGCGTGATTTTAACCAGTCCAAACTCATCGTTGTGGTGATATCATCTACATAGCCTTCGTAGGGTGTACCAGCCTCTTCCTTATCATTCCAGTTGTCTTTAGAGAGGTAAGTCGGGTTATGATAAACACCATGTCCAGGAAGAACTTTAAAATCGTCAAATCCACTTGGCCTTTTTTTCAGATGCCATTTCCCAAACACAGCAGTTTGGTAGCCCGCATTGCGCAGATCCTTGGCAATATTTTCCTTATCGGGATCCAACGCATCTTCCAGTGTGTAGACTTGGTTTTTATTACTGTACTGTCCTGTCAGTATGGTTGCACGGCTAGGGGTGCAAATTGAATTGGTACAGAATGTATTATTGAGTACTGCCCCCTGACTGGCTAATTTTTCAATATTCGGATTTTTGACAAAATCTTTTAAAATACCGCCATATACGCCCCATGCTTGGGCTGTGAAATCGTCCGTTAGGATAAAGACGATATTGGGGCGTTGTGTTGCGTTGTTCTTTTTCTGTGCTTGTGAAAAAATGGGCAATAGGCCGCAGATGAGCAATACAAATTTTTTATTCATGTGAATTCAGCTATATATTAGTCGACGAATTGACTATATCGGATTGCAATAATAGTTATAATCGTTCGTCTTGGTCTGGTTCTGTCCATTTGATTGTAGACAAATCTACTCTTTATAGACAAATATATAACGGATAAACTGTAATAAATATGTTAGTCATCAATACCTTTTCCATCTAGAATATGCTGATAGTATTTTTCGATTCTCGCCGCTCGTGTTTTCTCTTGTTTTGCCTGGTTAAAGTAGAATAGATACCCTTTTTGTCGACCTGGTGTAAGTGATTGAAAAGCTTTTTGAAGTAAAGGGTCTTCAAGTAAGGCACGCTTAAATTCTTCCGGTACAGGGTAATCGGCAGCTTTCCGCATGTCAACTTTCTTGCCTGATTTTTCAATTTCGATGGCCTCCTGAATATAAGCCGATATCACTTCCCGCAATGATTCTATCTGCTCAATAGTGGTGAATCTAAGCTGTCTGGCTGACTGAACATTTTCGGTTTGCTGGATCAGTATATTTTTGGGATCTTTTAATAATGCACCTTTATGGAATAGCAGCGCACAGTATTCTTTAAACCCGTGTATCAATACGACATTTTTACCTTCAAATGTATAACAAGGATGCATCCATTTATAATCCTCCTGCAGTGTTTTATTGCCACGGACAATTTCTCTCAACAGATTGAATTCTTCATTCCATCTTGTCGCATTTTCAAAAAAATGTTCAATTTTTAGATTCATCATGTAGTGCTTTAGGTAAGTTTAGCAAGAATTTCTTGTAATCTGTTGTGCGCCATATTGATTCCTTGCGCAAAGGGCATCTGTAACAGCTGGTTCCGAAATGCGACCGACTGAAATATTATATGGATGTGAAGCCTGCTGCGTTCTGCACTTATTTTTTCAAATGTTAAATATTCCAACTGCACAGGAAATGCGCTGTTTTCCATTTCAAAAGTCCGTGTGATGCGTTGATTGGGGAGGAATTCATGTATCGTTCCATTTGCTTTGAACATGACCCGGCCATTGTGCGAAGTTTCAAAGGCATAGGAGCCATGCTTTTTATTTTCCAATTTCAGAACTTTAGTTCCCATCCACTGTTCGAAAATTTCGGGATCCTCGTATGCTTTGAAGAGCAGTTCAATAGGCAAATCGAACTCCCTTGTAATGATAATCTCCTGTTTATTATCCTCAGCCTGGACGTTAGTTTTTGACTCCATATTATTTGTTCTTGTAGTTTTGCATAATAGTTTCCAATTTATTGAATCTGTCGTCCCACATTTGACGGAAAGGTTCAATAAAATCCGCAATTTCTTTCATCTTTGGTGGGTTCAATTGGTAGTATATCTCGCGTCCATTTTGTTGAGACTTTAATAATTCACATTCCGTCAATATTTGCAAATGTTTTGAAACGGTCGGTCTTGCTGTATTGAAATTGGCTGCAATTGCACCAGCAGTCATGGCTTGTGAGGTCAGAAGAAGTAAAATTGCTCTTCTGGTTGGGTCTGCTATAGCTTGGAAAACATCTCGTCTTAAGTTCATATTGATCTATTTGATTACTAATATAAGTGTAGTTATTTGACTACGCAAATTTTTTATAAATTATTTATAACGGAATAGATGGGGGTGGAGCTAACGTGGATCAACGAATAAAAATTTTTTCCTGGCGAATTTAAAATGAAAGCGATCGGGAATTAAACCTATGGATCAATGTTTGGTGAATAATGCTAAATTAGCGTAATTAATTATAGCAGGATGAAAACACAGTTATCGTATTTAAAAAAATTAAGCGTATTAGGGACGAAAACCTTAGTCAAATATTATTTGCTGGCTATTGTTTCGACTTTACTGTATTTGGTGGTTGGCAGTTTTCAGTTTAAGGCTAGTCATGAAGCTTTCTTTTCGACGGTCAGTCCTGTGCAAGCCGCAGCTAAATTCATTTGGCTGATTGGACTGATCCTGCTACCTGTACTAATTTTTATTTTTAGCAACAAATATGTGTTTTCAAAGATTGCAAGTCTTGTTGTAGAAGAAAGGCAGGATGATCTCATTCTTCCGGCATTTGACAAAGTATTATTAATTTTTCAATCGAATCAGCCCGATGTAATACAAAATGTCGCTGATTATTCTTTTGCAAAACTTAAATTGATCAATGACGTGAAAAATAATAAAATCGAGAACCCTTGGGTGCGACGCATTGTCATTTTTGGTCTGAATAAAGTGAGATTTGATGCCCTCGATTTAGACAAAAACGATAGCTTTTATGCGATCGTACGATCGAAGTTTATCCAGGTACTCGAAATCTTAACAGAACCAAGTAGCAAACCATTTTGGCTATGTATTCTTGCGCAATGGCTTATTCTACTTTTTTTGTGGCTGGCCAACTAAATGTGTTGATCACTGCAAGCAAGCAAGCAAGCAAGCAAGCAAGCAAGCAAGCAAGCAAGCAAGCAAGCAAGTGCTGAAATAACAGAATATCACGACGGTATAAGTTTTATTTTGTATTTTAACTGTAAGAATAAAAACCATAGAGTTTTAAATGGATGTTATGATGAAAAATATTTTTTTTACTGTTGTTCAGCTTTTGGTTGTATCATTTGTTTTCGCACAAATGCCCCAGGTAAAGGTTGAAGAGGGGATATTAGAAGGAATTACTTTGTCAAGCGGGGTAGAGTCCTTTCGAGGGATTCCTTTTGCAAAACCGCCAGTAGGAGACCTGAGGTGGAAAGAACCTCAAGCTGCTGAACATTGGTCTGGCATCCGTAAAGCAGATCATTTTGGTTATTCTCCGATGCAGAAACCGATCTATGGGGACATGCGATTTCGGTCACCAGGGATCAGTGAAGACTGTCTCTACCTGAATGTATGGCGTCCAAAGAATCTTGGTTCAGGCAAACTTCCTGTTTTAGTTTATTTTTACGGCGGAGGTTTCAATGCTGGTGATGGATCGGAAAACCGCTATGATGGTGAAAGTTTTGCCAAAGAAGGTCTTATTGTCGTTACTGTCAACTATCGCCTTGGTATCTTCGGCTTTTTTGCGCATCCGGCATTAACCGAGGAATCTCCGAAACATGCTTCCGGAAATTATGGACTGCTGGATCAACATGCAGCTTTGGTTTGGGTCAAGAAAAATATTGCTGCATTTGGTGGGGATCCCGATGCCGTCACCATCGGTGGTGAGTCGGCAGGGAGTATGTCTGTTTCTGCCCAGATGACGAGTCCGTTGTCCAAAGGACTATTTAAACGTGCTATCGGTCAGAGCGGAAGTGTTTTTAACTTGCGGTATGGCACTGCCTCTATTACGGAGCAAGAGCAACAGGGGACTGCGTTTGCAACGCGCATAAATGCCGAAGGGCTTGATCAACTGCGTAAAATTCCTGCGGCCGAACTCCTTGATAAAGCCAGCGAGCCAGGGGCCTTTGCGACCCGTTTGATTGTTGACGGCTATTTTCTGCCTAAATCTCCTTTGGCTATTTTTGAGGCAGGGGAACAGTCTAAAGTCCCGCTACTTGCAGGCTGGACGTCTACGGAAGCCCCATATACCGCCTACATGGGTAAATTGTATCCATCTCCGGAGAATTATGAAAAGTTGGTAAGAGCACAATATGGCGTTCAGGCTGACGAAGTGCTCACGCTTTATCCTGGAAAGACAGAGGCGGAAGTTATTCGGTCAGCAACTGCCTTAAGTAGCGATAATTTTATCGTTTATAGTACCTGGAAATGGCTTGATTTGCAACGAAGAAATAGCGGTCAGCCAGTCTTCGTTTATATATTCGGTAAACCGCGACCACCCATGCAACCTGCATATCGCGATGCACAAACCGGGCTTGCCGGAGGAATTAGCAAGAAATCTGCACAGGAAGCCAAGGAAAAAAGCCCAAAGCCCCTGCCGGGTGCTTTCCATGCAAGTGATATTGAATATTTATTGGGAAATCTGCAGAGTAATGATGTTTTTGCCTGGACTGAAGATGATTACAAGGTGTCAAAACTTGGTCAGCGGTACTTTGTTAATTTTATCAAGACGGGCGATCCAAATGGAAAAGGGCTGTCAACATGGCCGAAAACAACAGCACAAGATAAGCGCATGAATATTCTGAATTTGAATATCAAAGTAAAAGTATCTGCCGAAGAATTTCGGAACAGATATCTTTTTCTGGATAAATTGTTTGTCGACCGTGAATATAAATCCAGATAAAAGCCTTATTTATTCAATTTATAGCAGTGGTTAAGTCGTTTATCTATCAGGTAAATTAAAGTGCTTTTTTATTTTAAGGCCAAATAAAAACTATTTATTGCCAAGGGCTGTTATCAGATAGACTTTTTATGAAAGCGTATGGGCGATATTGTCCTGTATAGGGGGATTTTAGACAGTGGATAGATTTATCAAGAATCGTTTATTGAATAGTGGGGGGCAACCAATTTAGGAAACTGAAGTACGATTTATGGCGTTGATTTTTTGTAGATGATACTCATATAGAGCAAACTTGGATATATGACAATAAATCCTGATGTGATTATTATAGGCGGTGGTTTGGCTGGACTTACAGGTGCATTGCATCTGTCTAAACAAGGATTCAACGTAACGTTAATCGAAAAACATGTTTTTCCTCGTCATAAGGTTTGCGGCGAATATGTTTCGAACGAAATTTTGGCCTACCTTCATTGGCTGAAAGTGGATGTTGAATCGCTATGCCCAACACATATTCAGGAGCTTGAGTTCACGACAGAAGATGGACAGATGAATAGGGGCAGGTTACCCTTGGGTGGGATTGGTATCAGTCGTTACGCGTTGGATGATCTGTTATATCAGCAAGCAAAAAGTAATGGCTGTACAATTGTTATTGCGACTGTAACGGGTATATCCTTTAGCGCTGATACATTTACTGTTTCGTTTCAAGATCAGGTATTAAGATCAAAAATTGTACTGGGCGCGTATGGAAAACGCAGTAATATGGATCAGCTCTTATCCCGTGATTTTATAACGAAAACCTCTCCTTGGATGGCTGTTAAGGCACACTATTCGGGCGATTTTCCGAATGACCTAATTGCCTTGCATCATTTTGAAGGAGGCTATTGTGGGATTTCCAAGGTCGAAGATGATCGGATAAATTTATGTTATCTGGCCGATGTAAAAACGTTCAAGAGATACAAAAACATCGGTGATTATCAGAAGTATGTTTTGTCTAAAAACAGACATCTTAAGTGTTTTTTTGAGCACAATAGGCTACTTTTTGAAAAACCGCTCACGATCAGTCAATTTTCATTTGATAAGAAATCAACGGTAGAAAACCATATTCTTATGATTGGTGACACAGCCGGTCTTATTCATCCATTCTGCGGAAATGGGATGGCGATGGCGATACACAGTGCAAAAATAGCTTCTGAGCTTGTCCTGGAATATTATCGGGGCCATATTCATTCACGAAAGCAATTGGAAAAGGCTTATGTCAAGCAATGGAATCGAACGTTTAAAAGACGCCTCTTATTCGGTCGACTTCTGTCGCGGCTGTTAAGCTATAAAATAGGGACCGCAGTTTTGATGAAGACTACCTCATTTTTTCCGAAAATGCTCAGCTGGATTATTAAACAAACTCATGGAAATGCAAGGTCAATAAAATGGGAATAAACACAAAACAGAGAACATCGGAGAATGAGATCATGGACGATTTTCTGCTCGAAGGAGAAGAACTTCGGACCACATTAGACAGGATAGCAAAGATTAATCGTTTTTTAGGCGGAAATAACATTACGCTGAACGGTGTAAAAAAATTACTTTCAACCAGCTGCAAGAATGAAACAATAACGATTGTGGATATCGGTTGTGGCAATGGGGACATGCTTCGCATGTTGAGCGATTATGGCAATAGACATCATATTAAGCTTTCAATGCTCGGTATAGATGCCAACCCCTATACAATAAATTATGCGGGGGATTTGTCGAAAGATTATACCAATATATCCTATTTGTGTGCGGATATCTTTGAAGAAAATTTTGAAGATGTCAAGTATGACATTGTTCTGTGTACGCTTACCATACATCATTTTGACGATGAAGAGATCCTTCGTTTGCTAGGCAGTCTGGTCAACGTATCAAAATTGGGGGTCGTCATTAATGATTTACAAAGGAGTAAAATGGCTTACCGGCTTTTTCAAACCATTGCTGTTCTTTTTAGGTTAAATAGAATGACAAAAGTGGACGGGCTTGTTTCTATACTGCGTGGGTTTAAAAAAGAGGAACTTACTCAATTCTCCAATAAACTGAAATTAGAAAATTATAGCATCCAATGGAAATGGGCCTTTCGTTACCAGTGGATAATTTCCAATATATGAATGTTAAAATAATAACTGTTGCGAAGCAACTCCCTAGATACTCTTGTGCTACCGTTGATATCCTTCCGCTATTGGATATTTGGCTCCATGGACAAGAGCCTCGCTTTATTAAGAAGATCAAGAAACTTTTCGAAGGCTCCGCTGTGGAAAGACGATATGCAATTATGGATCCGAGAGAGGTCTTCACTGCGACGTCTTTTGAAGAAAAAAATAATGTGTACTGCCGGGAGGCAACGGTCTTAGGGGAGCAAGCACTTCGTAAGGCCCTTGAACAGACGGGATGGGATCCGCAGTCTCTGGATTATATCATTACAGTGAGTTGTACTGGAATTATGATCCCCTCCCTAGACGCGTATCTCATCAATAAGATGAAACTCCGACAGGATATTGTGCGGTTACCAGTTACCGAAATGGGCTGTGTTGCCGGTGTTTCAGGTATTATTTATGCTAAAAATTTTCTTCAGGCTAATCCAGGCAAACGTGCTGCGGTCATAGCCGTCGAAGCGCCAACAGCAACTTTTCAGCTGGAAGATTTCTCCATGTCAAATATGGTCAGTGCCGCAATATTTGGTGATGGTGCAGCTTGCTGTCTGCTTTCCTCCGACGAGTCAGACAATGGTCCGATGATTCTCGATCAGGAGATGTACCATTTTTACGATGCGGAAGATATTATGGGATTTAAGCTGACAAACAGCGGTATGCAGATGATACTGGATGTTGAAGTGCCGAATGTGATCGCGTCTCATTTTGACGCTGTTATACATCCATTTTTGAAGAAGAACCAGCTTAAAATTAAAGATATTGATTACATGATTTTTCATCCAGGTGGAAAAAAGATTGTAGCTACAATCGAAGATATTTTTGCTGAACTTGATAAAGATATTGAGGATACTAAGGCTGTGCTGGCACAGTATGGTAATATGTCGAGCGCTACGGTGTTATATGTCCTCGAACGTATTATGAAACGTAGTCCTCAGGTCGGTGAATTAGGGCTGATGCTGAGTTTCGGTCCTGGATTTTCGGCGCAGCGCGTTTTATTACAGTGGTAACCTACAAAATTTGAATGATGGATCTGAATTCTATACTAGCGAAATTGCCTTACAGTGCCCCGTTTTTATTTGTCGATGCGTTGACCCATGTCGATGAGGAAGGTGTTGCAGGTACCTATACCTTTGATGAAAATTTGGATTTTTATAGAGGACATTTTAATGAAAAAGCGATCACTCCAGGAGTTATTCTGATCGAAACGATGGCCCAAATAGGTTTAGCTTGTTTGGGAATTTTTCTGCTCAATAAAGACTTGAAAAAGGGTTCTTCTATTGCGTTGACTTCTACTGAAATACAATTTTTAAAACCCGTGTATCCGAAGGAAAAAGTTACGGTAATTTCAAAAAAAATATATTTTAGGTTTGGAAAGTTAAAGTGTACAGTTACAATGAAAAATGAAGCTGGCCAGGAGGTTTGTAAGGGAATATTGGCAGGTATGATTACTGAGGAGCTATGAAGAGAGTTGTTATTACTGGATTAGGGGTCGTTGCACCCAATGGAGTGGGAGTACCGGCCTTTACACAGGCGCTAAAAGAGGGTGTCTCCGGTGTTAGACATGATGTGCAGTTGGAAAAATTGCAATTTTCCTGTCAGATTGCTGGAATGCCACAAGTATCGGATGATCTCAAAAGACAATATTTCACGGAACTTGAGCTCAGGGGTTTTAACAGTACAGGCATATTATATGGTGTCATAGCAGGAATGGAGGCTTGGACAAATGCAGGTTTTCCTATTGCCTTAAATTCGGTCCCCGATTGGGATAGCGGAACAGTATTTGGTTCAGGCACCTCAGGTATCGATAAGTTTCGGGAGAGTATTTATAAAATTGATGAGCTGCAAACACGTAGGCTAGGCAGTACAGTCGTTGCCCAAACGATGAACAGTGGTGTCAGTGCATATTTAGGTGGGAAATTAGGGCTCGGAAATCAGGTAACCACCAATTCCTCTGCCTGTGCTACCGGAACCGAAGCAATTCTAATGGCATATGACCGGATTAGGTCCGGAAGAGCAAAGCGCATGCTAGCAGGTAGTACTGGAGATAGTGGACCTTATATTTGGGCTGGTTTTGATGCACTGCGTGTCTGTAGTTCGCAACATAATGACCGCCCTTCGGAAGGTTCTCGCCCAATGAGTGCAACAGCCGCAGGATTCGTCCCGGGTAGTGGAGCTGGAGCCCTGCTATTGGAGGATTTGGAAAGTGCCTTAGAACGCAAGGCCATGATATATGGCGAATTATTGGGCGGTCAAGTAAATTCTGGAGGGCAACGGGGAACGGGCAGTATGACAGCTCCAAATGCTGATGCTGTACGCCGATGCATTGCGGAAGCCCTAAAAAATTCGGGTGTCTCCGGATGGGATGTCGATGCCATAAACGGTCATTTAACGGCAACGGCCAAAGATGCTTTTGAAATAGAAAACTGGACTGAGGCCCTTGGACGTACAGGGAAAGATTTTCCATTGATAAACTCGCTAAAAGGAATGACTGGGCATTGTCTCAGTGCGGCAGGTAGCATAGAATGCGTGGCCACAGTTTTGCAGTTATATCATGGATTTGTATTTGGAAACAGTAATTGTACTGATTTACATCCTGAGATTGCAGCAATGATTGATTCATCAAGAGTACCATTACATCAAGTTGATGTCAAACCTCATATTATAGCCAAAGCGAGTTTCGGATTTGGGGATGTAAATGCCTGTTTAATATTTAAAAAATTTGATAACTAAACCTATGAACAGAGAAGAATTGATCGGTGCTTTAAAGCCAATTATAGCACCTTACACAACAAACGAAGAAGCATTTGGAAAGCTTACTGAAAAGACTGATTTTATGCGTGATCTACAAATCAATTCAGCAAATTTGGTTGATATTGTCCTGGATATCGAAGATCAATTTGGGATCGTTATTGAAAATTCCGATATGGAACGTATGCTTAATGTCGGAGCTGCAGTCGAAATAATCGAAAGCAAGTTACAAGAAAAATGATTGGTAATGACGTTATCGACCTGGTTCAGTCCAGAAAAGATAGTAATTGGAGACGTAGGGGCTTTGTTTCAAAGCTATTTAATGAGCATGAACAACTGTTGATTGTGAACAGTCCAGATCCAGAAATTGTTGTTTGGCTCTTATGGAGCATGAAAGAGGCTGCCTATAAAATATGGAATAGACAGACAGGAATTCGGAAATATATACCTAAAGGGTTGCTATGTTCAGTTACTGAACGGTCTTCTTGCAACGCAACGGGAGAAGTCATCTGCGAAGGGAAGAGGTATTACACTAAGACCATTGTTTGCCCTGATTTTATACATACCATCGCAGTTGGCGAATTGGTTCATTTAGGCAATATTGTAGAAATCGGAAAAGGTGAAATTGTTAAAGATGCTCAGGGGATACCAAGCATCATTCTGAAAGATAGCGGCACACACTTACCCGTTTCTGTAAGTAACCATGGCCGTTTTGAGAGAATAGTTGCGATTACATGAAAAGTTAGTGTCATTAACCTTTATGTTTTATGTAACTATATGTCATTAGTTGTACTATTCCAATTTATATGTTTAATGTTTTTTTTAATAGCGGCATTATACGATTGAGTTTTTTCCTGCAGCCTCCTAGTTGCATTGCATAACTAGGAGAGCCTGATGACAGCAGCTACTTTTCAATTCATAAGATAGCTAGCTAGGGTAGATCTGAAAGAAAAATTCCAAGAACCACGTATAGCTTATCAACTTAGTCAGACGAGCAAACACCTTATTGCACTTGGATTGATTCTTCCCGAAGCATCTGTTTGAATTTGGGATCTCGTATATAACGACTAAAATCATGGCTTGACATTCCTGTGAAATCAGTCATAGAAAAGATGCTGTAATTTTTCTTAAGGGCGTTATAACTTTCCTCTTTGTATCCAAGATCAGTTGGATTAAGTTTGTTCGATAAGAATCCAAAAAACTTCTTCAACATCTTGTCCGTTCCGTTGATCGTGATGTGTATTTTCTTGACTTGTGAGCTGAGATTCACAAATTTTTTTGTGTTACGCGCCGTATCCGTATATTGAAACTCGGAAAGTCCTATCGCTGGAGCCAGCATAATGCAGGTAATTCTATTTTTGTTTTCTAACAATGGCTTTGCCCGCTCGATATCAACATTGTGAACGTCTTTTGCTTGAGCAGAAAATGAGCTATTGTATTCAGGATTTGAAATAGCGCTCATAACCACAGATGCTCCACGACTATGTGATATGATGAAGACATCCTTATCGGCCATATTGTTCAGTATACGTCTTAATCCAAATTCACCGGCCATCTGGCTAAAAGAGGCCGCTGAAAACCAGTTTTTGGCGGAACGAAAAGGGGAGGTAGATCGTAGACCATCCCAATAAAATCGAATGATTTCATCGGTTTTAGGGTTTGTAACGATATGATCGGAAATATATTTATATTGTTTTACAACAGATTCTTCATCAGCATTGAAGCCATGGACTAAAATAAACACACGTTTTTTTGGGGCAATACGTTTAGACAAACGCAGCATGTTACCGCGTTCAAAAGCGAGTAATTGTTCGCGATCCCCTCTGTCGGTGGCAATTTTCATAAGCGAATAAGGATCTCGAGCAGCTTTATTGGAAGGAATGCCATAATTTTTCTTCCAATTGTCGGGGTAGAAATTACCATTTTGATCCACAAATGAATACCATAGGTTAGGATCTACACCGGTATTGGGGGTAGCCGAATCGGGAAGATTATGGATAAGGCCACACGAAGTGAACAAGCTGATAACGATGATAATATAGAAAAAATACCTTTTGTTCATATGATTTATTTTCTACTATTCCTGAATTTAATTTTTAACTAGGATCCAATGGCTACTAAATTGGATATATTTTCACAAAAAAGCGATTTGTTGTAATATAGTCATTATTTTGGATAGCGAAAAGTAGGCTTGTATTTTGAACCGTTAATGTTTGCTGAAATTTAGCGGTACCAAGCTACAAATCATTTCTTTGTGATTAAATAAAGTTTGTTGCGTTGGTTGGTGAAAAGTTGATAATTTAAAGCTGGATTCGTATAAAAACCATAGGCATTAAATTGGTCGGTATTCTCAAAGGTTAGTGTGCCGATGTTTTTATTGTTGATATCGACTTGAGACCAATGCCATTTTTCGTCCAAATATAAGCTGTCTTTAAATCTTAAGGTGTCATTTTCGACAATAAGCTGTGAGAATAGGCAGCCTTGCCAAAGATCTCCTTTTTCATATTTCCCCGTTTTGACGTCATGTCTATTGCGAACACGTTTGATTTTCTGGTAATAAACTGATCTAATGTTAGGGGGAGTAGTATTCGTTACCCATTCATTCTTATCCCAGTGACCGAAAAGATCATTTACGGTACGGCCCTTAGATGAGCTTTGTGGGTCTAAATTATTATCATCCGATATGTTTTCGTTGAATACATACCATTTATCGTCCATAAAATAAGTTCGCTTTGTATAGCTTTTCGAATTGCTTTGATCGAAATGATAGATTTTCTCTGACAGCAGATAGGTGGCTTTACTTTTAATATCATTTAGTTTTTGGTCTTGTTTATCTGTGGACCAATTTAGATTTGCGTTGAATACTTCAATTGTTTTTTTTGTAGTATCTCCATTCAATGGCCAGCTGCGAAAGTAATGTTTAGAAACGTTGATCAAATACCCTTCAAATAAAACTTCTGAATCCTCATCCTTGTCCTGTTTAAAGGAGTATTCATCAATCTGCTTACCATCTTTATCCAGTCTATAGCATGTATGAATAACTGTTGATGGACTATCAGTGTCGATTGCACCGGTTAAACAATGAATGATTAATTCATTGTTTTTGGTCAAAAACTGATCTATAGGGTGGTCACTTGCCTTGAAGAGTATGATTTCATGTTTCCCAAACTGGTTTTTTAGCTTGTTAATGTCATCATATTTGCTGTATTCATTTGGCAGTTTTGAGGAGTGGAAAAAGTTTTGAAGCCTAATATCGATATCAAAAATACCATTTGTATAAATAATAGTGCATGCGATCAGGGCACATCCCAGTAAGTAGTACTTCAAATTGCGTGTATCCTTTACCAGCAAAAAGAAATGGAAAAATATCCAGCTCAGTAAGCAAACAAGAGGTGAAAAAATAATATAACTCAACTTTTCACTGCTGCTTAGATCAAAAACGAAAAAACTGATGAGATATGCCGTCATAAAGATTAGGCATAATATAAAAGACTTCAATAACAGTTTCTTTTTGGCTTTCTTCGGTTCCTGATCTATCTGTTGCAATATCTTATAATTTAGTATACGCTATATCCGATCTAACGCTGGACCGATATAGGTGTAATTTAACTTTTTTCTTTAAGGTTTCAAATAATAGATTAAAATCGTTATTCTAGCAGCATCCATAGCGTTTCATTCATTTCTATTGGATCTTGGGAAAACTTCCTTAACTCCACCTTTTGTTAAAATAATGGAATTATAGCCATCTGTTTTGTCTTCAACAAACTCGATCGTTCTGTCGTTGTCGTCTGCTCTGAAAAATTTTGTTTTAGACTCGGGAATGAGTTCAATATCCGCATCATTATAATAGAGTTTGCCATCAATTTTTAATATCCGTATTTTTCCATACTCACCCACATAGTTATTGTATATGGTCGTATCTATTTTGGCGCGACGATGTTTGTAGGGCATTTCTACTTCTTTACCAAAGGCAATTGCTGAAAGTCCGTAACCTATGATATGGGAGGCTGAGCCGTTATTAGAAAGGACAGTGACAAAGAGTTTGTCGTCAGTAAATCGATTAAAAGAAGTCATTGTCCCAAAGAATCCGCCGTCATGTGCAATCAAATAATGTCCGTGATTATAAAATGGATTGATGATGAATCCATAGCCCCAATTTTCGGAGTTATATGGTGTAAACATTTTTTCCTTCATTGCGGCTGATAGAATCGTTGTTCCATAAAGTGCTTGGTCCCAAATGGCTAGATCTTCCACGGTTGAATAAATACCGTCGTGACCTAGGTTGATCTCCCAGTTGATATAGGGGTTATGGATAAAACCTTCGTCATTATGATAATATACTTTTGCTTTTTTCGGCACGATGGATTCATTGTTACTAACTCCGGTGTTATTCATCCCAGCTTTATCAAATATATTTTTCTTTAAAAAAGTAGCGTAATGCTCACCGGAGACTTTTTCAATAATCTTTGCTAACAAATAATAACCGATATTACTATAGGCGCTATTTGTTCCCGGTGAGAATTCGAAAGGAATTTTCTTGATGGCGGCATAAGCAGAATCGCGACTTATGCTGCTTAACGCGATTTCTTTGAAGCCCATAGCAAGTCCGGAGCTGTGTGACAGTAACATGTGGATGCTGATACTATCGGCTTTTGGATAATCGGGGAAAAATTTACTGAGTTTATCATTTAGGGATAACCGCCCACTGTCGACGAGCTGTAAAATAGCGGCTGCGGTAAATTGTTTTGTGACCGATCCCAACTGGAATTTAGTGTCTAACGTGTTTTTTATATTCCATTCATAATCTGCCAAACCGTAGGCTTTTTTTAATAAAATAGTGCCATTTTTCATGACAAGAACTGTTCCACTAAAATTATTTACATCAGCTTGTGCCTGCATATAGGCTGCAAGTTTGGCTGATGTTTTTTCTTGGGCCACAAGAAAAACTGGACAAAGCATAAGTAGGATTAAAAGCTTCATAACGTATTGCATAAATAATTATGGAGCAATGTTACTGTTTAATAAAATAGTGTGATTGTATTTTTGTAAACCTGCTAAATAAAAATCCATTTTATCTGGCTCCGTTCGAGATTAGCTATTTTGGAAAAGAAAACTTTTGGCGTAAATCCTGTTAATTTTTTAAAATCTCTAATCATGTGGGACTGATCGAAATAATCCAGGTTATAAGACAGACCTATTTTGTTTCTATCTTCGAGGTGGCTTTGAATTGCAGCTCGAAATCTGATGATTTTTTTGAATTGGGAGGGGGTTTTACAGATATGTTGATCAAATTGCTTATTTATGGTTGTTCTCGATCTTCTTGTTTTTAGCGAAAATTCTGACATCGATTGATTGACGTTGCTTGTATCTAACATTTCGGTAATTATGTTTTCGAGCAACGCATTTTCAAATGGCCAAAATTTTGATATCCAATAGTGTTCTAATGCCTTGATTCGCTCGTCCTGGTCATCTATGGACAGGATGGATCTCATAGCATCTTTATAATCCAGGTGTGGGTTAAAATCGGGAAATGTTCCGCTGTTATAATCGCTTAAATCATTGGGTATAAAAGCATTTATCCCAAGAGGTTTGAAGTAAGTGGTAATTTCATTTATTTTCCCCTCGTAACACACTAAAACAGGTTCATTAAAATTGCATACAAGGTTTGTTTCTATCGAATTGGATGGAAAATGCTTCGTAATCACCATATTTAAGCTTACCATCGTTTGGGTCTGCTCACTTATCGTCACAATGGTGTAAATACTCGGAAATGTAAAATATACCGTCGCTTTTTCTTCGTCAGTTTTCTCAAGTATATAGAAGCATTCAATATATTTTTTTAGGAGTAAGCTCTCTGGTCTATATATTTTTATCGTCATCTCTTTTCTTCATATAAATAGGCTTTGTTCTTGCCTCATCCTTTTAAATTTGAAAGTATTTGATAATCGATTTAAATATAGACAACCTTTATGATAATTTTCACCAAGCTTTATTTCTTAAAACACTTATTTTTAGATTGAGGAAAGGATGAATCCGATAGAAATTAATTTTTATTGTACTTTAGTAGCTAATTAACCGTTTAATTAAAAAACAAAATGAACGATTTGAACCCGGAAGAGAATTACATCGCAATAAACAAACACTCGTGGAATAACAGAACGGATACGCATTTAAAATCAGATTTTTACAATCTAACAGGATTTTTAAAAGGGGAGACTTCGCTGAATTCAATTGAGTTAGCATTATTGGGTGATATCAGTGGGAAAAAAATATTACACTTACAATGTCATTTTGGACAGGATACAATTTCTTTGAGTAGACTTGGCGCAAAAGTTACTGGTGTTGACCTATCTGACAAGGCTATAGAAAGTGCGCGCGAAATTGCGAAAGATACGCATGCTGATGTGCAGTTTATCTGTTGTGATCTATATGAGCTTGAGAATCATCTTGATGAACAATTTGATCTAGTCTTTACAAGTTACGGAACGATTACTTGGTTACCTGATTTAGATAAATGGGCGAAAGTAATTTCACGTTTCTTGAAACCGAAAGGGAAGTTTATTTTTGTCGAGTTTCATCCAGTTGTTTGGATGTTTGATGACAATTTTGATAAAATTGGTTATAATTATTTTAATATTGCTCCAATTGTTGAAACAGAGCAGGGAACCTATGCCGATAAAGATGCCGCTATTTCGCAGTCCTATGTCACCTGGAATCATAGTATGAGTGAGGTCGTTGGTGCTTTACTTCATAATGGGCTGAACATTCAAGACCTGAACGAATTTGACTATTCACCTTATCCCATTTTTAAAAACATGACAGAGCTAGATCCTAAAAAATTCAGAATAGCCCATTTGGGAAATAAGATTCCGATGGTCTATGCAATTGTTGCGCGTAAAAGTGAATAAATAAAATTCTGGGAATCGACCTGGTACTTATTTCTTTTTCAAATAACGATTTATCATGGGGCTAAAATCTATTTTGGAAGAAACCTGAATATGTTCGGCCAATACTGAGGCGGGAAATTCATCCAAAGTTTTGAAATTAATACAGCCTTTTTGAAACTTGGCCTTTGGTATTTTTAATTTTAGTTCTTCCATTAATTCGGGGTTAGTATAGATGACCAAGGAATGGAATGAAATATAATTCTTCGCGACTGTTAACCCGTATTTAAATACGCCTTGTTCATTAAAGCTGATTGCATTAGGGTTTGACATGAATTTTCCAAAGTTTTCCGAAACGGTATTGTCATTTTCTGATATTGCTTTCCGAAATTGACGAATTATTTGTTGCTCAGTGTCTGAAAGTGTATCAATATATTGATCTATTTCCATTAATTTTTTATTGTCCATAAAAGCTGTAGTTGTTCGCTAAAAATATTAAATTTTCTTTTATATCGATGTAGGCCAGCAGAAAAAGATTCGACGGGTTATGGCTAAGGATTGCTTAAAAGAAATTATTCAGGATTTTCTCGCGTTGGTATGATTCTGTGGCTACCCTAATATCGTGTTGTGAACGTATTTTGTATCGATTCGGACCTATTGTTGTACTATGACACTTAGTAGGAAGTTCCGTTTAGATTTTATATATTGCATCTATCAATTTTAAACCAACATTTAATTTCTCAACAATATAAATCTTCAGTTATGTGCAATAGTAGTCTTGAGGATCTTTTTCTTTTGGTGAAAGAGTCGAATGAAGATGCATTTGACGAACTTTATCATCGAACTTGGAAAAAATTGTATGAAATTGCTCTCAGACGCCTGCAACATGAAAACACAGCAAAAGAAGTTATTCAGGATCTTTACATTGATTTATGGGAGAAGCGGCATCGCAAAACAATTCAAGATGTCGATCATTACCTTTGCCAAGCCGTCCGTTTTAAAGTGATTGACAGGTTTCGAAAGGAAAAGAGGTATTTTGAAGAATTAGAAACAATGGTTGAAGAGCTAAGCGATGGATCAACCGCCGATGGCAACTATATTCAAACTGAATTAGAATCTATGCTGCATAACTGGATTGCACGTATGCCACAAAAACGCAGAGAAATATTCTTGCTTCGCTACAATGAGGATAAAACTGTTAAGGAAATTGCTAAATTATTAGGGTTGTCGACGAAAACTGTTCAAAATCAATTGCTTAATACAACAAATGCACTTAAGCTTCTAATCCAAAAAATTCTTTTTATGTTTTTTTAATTTTTTTTGGGAATTATCATTAGTCACAACGACATATAAGAAAGGAACCAATATAAACCATCTTATATGTCTGAAAGGAAACGTCATGTTCGCACAGTTTTAAAAGATCTTCTCGATCGGTATATTTCGGGAGATACCAATCCTGAAGAACGACAATTTGTTGAATACCTGTACGATGCAATGGACAGGGAGGGAGAGGTGCAAAATGATATGGACCGCATCGGAGAGGAGATTAAAGAAAAGGTTCATCATCGTATTAAAAAGCGTACTTTAAGTTTTCATATACCCAAAATAGGGTATGCTGCAGCAAGCATTATGATCCTTTTTGGGATATTTATATCCTATAGGCTCATCGATAGTTCAAAAACAAGCGAAAAAGTTCTTCATGTCACTAATCATAATCCGTCGTTAATAATCGGGAAAGAGAAACGGTTTGATTTGTTAGATACCTTGCCACAAGGAGCTCATTACACAACCATCAATGATGAAAAAGTACTAGCATTAAGTTCGGTTGCCAATGGGACAGATTTAGGGAAACTGCGCATAGAAAATCCTTCGAGAAATGTATTTTCTGTTTTACTGAACGATAGCACACAAGTATGGCTTAATTACTTGGCAACAATTGAACTTGAACCTGATTTTAATAAGAATAACCGTTCTGTCCATATTACTGGGGAGGTTTATTTTGATGTTCATAAACAATATTCTGCAGGTAAAAGGATTCCGTTTTCAGTCCGCTCTGCCTTGCAGACCATTGAGGTATTGGGAACAAAATTCAATGTAAATACATCGGGCAATTCCGAAGAAAATGTATTGCTTACAGAAGGGAGTATTCGTCTTACGCATAATCGCTATGGAACACAGGTGCTTATTAAGCCGGGACAGCAGGCTTTTCTGGAAAAAGATAAACCTAAAATCTTACTTATTCAATCTGAAAATATCGAAAAAGCAAATGCCTGGCGTAAAGGTTTGTTTTATTTTGATAATGAGAAGCTCGCTGAAGTTGCTCTCGAATTTGAACAATGGTACGGAATTCCAATTGTTATAGATTCAAAAATTGCAGGACTTCCCATTACAGGAATGATCAGCAGATATGAAAATATCAGCGAGGTTTTGGCGATCATTAAGATGACCAATAATATAAACTATATAGAAAGGAAAGGAACAATATATGTAACAGAAGCAAATCCATAAAAAATTAGGAATGCTGCTACATTCCTAATCGCGCCTTAACGGCTTTTGGTAATGATCAATTATTAATCAATTTTCAAATGTATAAATTACTTATGACATCCCGCAAACAAAATAAGTTTGCACGCAATTTTTTGTGCCTTTTTTTTGGCAGCCTTGTCTGGTTATTTAGTTCGGCCAAGCCAATCTTTGATGTACAGAAAAACATAACAATCGATTTTAATAATATTCCGGTTAAGCAGGTCTTTAAAGAGTTAAATAGTAAAACCGGTTTAAAATTTATTTATTCCCCAAATGACATCGACGACTCGAAACGTATATCCATGACATTTAGAGAGCAGCCGATAAAGACTGTTCTAGATAAGATTTTTTCAAGTTTAAAGATTTCTTACACGTTAAATGACAATACAATTATTGTGAAGCGTGACCTTCAACAAGCTTCAATACAAGAAGGCCGCGTCATTACGGGTCGGGTTCTTAATAAGCGACAGACGGCCCTGGCAAATGCTACTGTCGCGACAGGCCTTGGCAAGAATAGCACATCGACAGATGACCAAGGTCAGTTTACACTCAAGCTAGACCCGCAGGACAGTTATTTCATGGTTAGTCTTATCGGTTATGTAAGTCAGCGTGTACCACTTAAGACAAACGGAGAATATACGGTGATATTAGCTGATAGTATCAGCGCACTGGACGAGGTCGTTGTTGTCGGTTTTGGTACCCAAAGGCGTGCCTCTGTAGTAGGTGCGATCACGACGATCGAACCCAAACGCTTGCAAATAGGAACATCTCGCTCTATGAGTAACAATCTTGCGGGACAGCTTGCAGGTATTATTGCCGTACAGCGATCTGGAGAACCGGGGTACGATAATTCAAACTTTTGGATACGTGGTATCAGTACTTTCGGTGGAAGCAGAAGCCCATTGATTCTTGTGGACGGCGTTGAGCGATCTTTGGATAATATGGATCCCGAAGAAATCGAGTCGTTTTCGATATTGAAGGACGCGGCAGCGAGTGCAGTTTATGGTGTAAGGGGGGCAAACGGAGTGATTTTGATCAATACAAAGAGAGGAAAGGTGGGTAAGCCCAATGTTTCTGCTCGTTTTGAGCAGGGGATCACATCACCAGTACAGCTGCCTAAATTTGTTGGTGCAGCTGATTATTTGGAGGTAATGAATAGTATTCGGGAGGAACGTGGGGAGCAAGGCTTATATTCGAAAGAGCGGATCGAAAACATCCGTAATCATACGGATCCAGACCTTTATCCTGATGTCAATTGGTTGGATGCAGTACTTCGGGACCAAGCTGGAAATTCACGGGCGAATGTTAGTGTCAATGGAGGATCTGATATTTTGCGTTATTCCTTAGTAACTTCATATTATCGGGAAGGTGGGTTGATTGAACGCGATGAAAAACAGGCTTGGAATTCATCTTCACGGTTAAACCGTTATAATGTACGTTCCAATGTAGATATCAATGTTAGTCCAACCACTCTCTTCCGGTTGAATATTGGCGGATATCTCCAGGATAGGACAAGAGCTCCCCAAAGTGTTGATGAACTATTTCAGGAGGCTTTCACTATTCCTCCCTATGTACATCCTACCATCTATTCCTCTGGTGAAATACCTAGGACACCCCAGCGGACAAACCCCTGGGCATTGGCGACTCAACGCGGATATGAACGTATTAGCGCAAGTAAAATCGAATCTTTATTTGCGGTAGAACAGGACTTATCGTTTTGGTTGAAGGGATTAAAGGCTCGTGGGCTGTTTTCCTTTGATAGATACTCTAATACGTCTGTCGTTAGGAGTAAAAGCCCAGATTACTATAATCCAGCTATCGGAAGGGACGAAAATGGAAAATTAAAGTTAGTCATTGATAGTTATGGACAGGAATTCTTAGGCTATGAAAAAAATTCAGACTGGGGCGATAAAAGCATGTATCTTGAGGGAGCGATTAATTATGTTCAATCTTTTGGTGGCCATAACGTAGAGGGAATGTTTTTATACAATCAGCGAAATTATGATAATGGAGATCTTTTGCCTTATCGGAATCAAGGAATCGCAGGTAGATTTTCATACAATTATAGCAACAGATATATTGGGGAATTTAATTTTGGTTATAATGGATCCGAAAACTTTGCTCCAGGAAAACGTTATGGGTTCTTTCCTTCCTTTGCATTAGGCTGGTATATTTCCGAAGAGCCTTTTATGGAACATCTAAAAAGTACATTTTCCAAAATCAAACTGCGCGGATCTTATGGATTGGTGGGGAACGATAAGTTAGATGGTCGTCGGTTTGCCTATATCACAACCATTAATGAGACCGGTGGATATTCATGGGGCTTAAATAACGATTTTAAACGTAGTGGTCGTATGGAAGGTGATCAAGGTAATAGTGGACTTACTTGGGAAACAGTTGCTAAATCCAATATCGGTTTCGAATTAGGCTTATGGAAAACGCTGGAATTTCAGCTTGACCTATTTAATGAGGACCGGAAAAATATATTTATGCAACGTCGTTCTATACCCGGTTCGAGTGGTTTTACCAATGCGCCCTGGGCAAATTTTGGACGCGTAAACAATAAAGGCATCGATATGTCGCTTGAATTGAACCGGCAATTAAATCCAAACCTATTTCTTTCTGTTCGTAGCACATTTACTTATGCCCTAAACAAGATTTTAGAACAGGACGAACCTAGCGCAGTGATCGGTACCTCAAGGTCTTCTACCGGAAAGCCGATCGGACAATTGTTTGGCTTTATTGACGAGGGCCTATTTACGGACGCAGATTTTTCAGATATTGCTAACGGTACTCTTCGATCAGATATACCAAGACATACTTTTGGACCGGTGCGTCCAGGTGATATCAGATATCGGGATTTGAATGGTGATGGTGTGGTAGATGCCCTCGATAGAACTGCTATCGGTGGAACGGAAGATCCACAGATTGTATTTGGCTTCGGGTCCAACCTAAGGTACAAAGCTGTTGATTTCGGTTTCTTTTTTCAGGGTGTCTCTCGTACATACAGGATCATTGGTGGTTCAAATTTTATTCCCGGAAGTGCCAATGGAGCAATGGGAAATATTTTCGACAATGTTTCCGATCGATGGACCTTGGATAATCCTAGGCAGGACGTCTTCTATCCGCGGCTTTCTGATTATCAAAGTGCGAATAATAATTTGGCCTCCACTTGGTGGCTTAGGGACATGAGTTTTATAAGACTACGTAATATTGAATTGGGCTATAGCTTACCATCAAAAATTCTTGATCATCTCGCTATCCGTAATTTTAGAATATTTCTGCGTGGTAATAACCTGCTAACAGTGAGTGATTTTAAGCTTTGGGATCCAGAGCTTGGGGTTAATAATGGTATGCGCTATCCGATCATGAAATCTGTTTCTATGGGATTGGAATTGAATTTTAAATAGAAATAACCTATACAATGAAGACTATAAAATATAATGTTACCCGTATATTACTACTTGTTGCGCTGGGTTCCACAGTGACCTCTTGTTCGAAATATTTGGACAAGAGCCCTGATGATCAGCTTACTTTAGATATGATTTTTAAAGACAAAACCAGAACAGAGGACTGGCTGGCAGGAATATACAGCAATGTACCAGATCCATATTGGGGAAATACGCGAACACTTGGCTGGGATCCACTTTCGGATGATATGGCACCGTCTACGGGCTGGGAGCAATTTGGCTGGTCAGTTATAGGGATGCAGACCGGCAATTGGAATCCCAGTACCTCATGGGATCCTAATTATTGGGTAGAACTTCCCAAACGTATTCGTTCAGCTTATATTTTTCTGGACAATGTAAAACCAAACCCTGCGCAGTTGGTGACCGAGGAGGAGGTAAATCTTATGAAAGCTGAGGCTCGCTTTATGATCGTTTATTATTATACACTTCTGCTGGAAACCTATGGTGCTATACCGTTCCATCTTGGATTGACCGATCCGAATGCATCGGCCGAAGAATTGATGATTGGACAGACACCATTTGATCAGGTCGTGCAATGGGCAGAAAAGGAGCTATTGGATTTGTCTGCTATTTTACCCGTTAAATATAGTGCCGCTCAGAAATATGGTCGGGCGACGTCTATTATGTGCTTGGCAGTCAGAGCTCGTCTTCTACTATTTGCTGCAAGCCCATTAGTCAATGGTAATACCGCATACACCGGTTTTGTAAATAATAAGGGTGAAACCATATTCAATGGGAACTATAGTGTAGATAAATGGAAAACTGCGGCAGCGGCCTCAAAATTACTATTGGAAAAAGCTGAATCAGCTGGTCATAAATTATATATTGAATATAATGCTGATGGGTCTATAGATCCGTTTCTCTCGTATCAAAATATGTTGTTTAGACGACCTCAAGATGGGAATGATGAGATTCTTTTTGCTCGCCCTGATTGCAATATCTGGGAATATGATAGGCACGCACAACCAAGAGGTACTGGAGGAAACGGAGGACTGGGAATTACACAATCTTTAGTGGATGCCTTTTTCATGGAGAATGGCCGGAGGATTGATGACCCGTTATCTGGATATCAGGAAAAAGGATTCTCAAAGACGGCAGAAGTGCGAAATACACGCTGGACAGAATCTCAGGGAAATGGAAAGGTGACTTTGGAAGGTACCTATAATATGTATACCCATCGTGAACCACGATTTTATATTTCGGTTTTGTATAATGGTGCTTGGTATAGAAGAGAAAATCGGACAACCGAATTTTATAGTGGTAACTGGGATGGGGGACCTACACATGACGCCCCGCAAAATGGGTATCTTGTACGTAAGAAAGTCCATCCAGATCACGACCCCCGCAATGGAACAAATCCCTATAGACCAGGAATACTTTATCGGCTTGGCGAAGTGTATCTGAACTACGCCGAAGCACTAAATGAGTCCGACGCTAATCATCCTGATATATTAAAGTATGTCAATTTGATAAGGGTACGCGCAGGTGTACCACAATATGGTGTGGGAAAAGATGCTTTACCTGTGCCATCTTCGCAGGAGGGGATGCGCAAAGCAATCCGAGACGAGCGTCGGGTAGAACTAAATAATGAGGGTATCCGGTATCGTGATGTGCGACGCTGGAAAATTGGTGAAGCTGTGTTAAATGGGAATTTCTACGGAATGAATTTTTCTGGTACAGAAAAGGATGACAATGAATCTAACCCCAAAGCATTTTTCAAACGCTCAGTTTATCAAAAGCGTATATTTACAGCAAAGAATTACTGGTTTCCAATTCCACAAACGGAGATAGATAAGAATCCAAATTTGGTCCAAAATCCGGGCTGGAAATAAGTATTAAAAACCAATCCAGTTTCAATACTTATTGAATATGCTGCTTAGTTTTTTTGCTACGCGGCATATTCTTTTATAAAGAATATGTTGAATTTCTATTTCAGGTTCTAATTTAAAATTTTACCCCTCTTTATTTGTGATTTTACCCCTTGTGGTTGATAAGTTATTTATAATTTAATGTTATTAATCAAATTATAAAATTCGTGTTCGTCGGAATTAGAATACGTCTGTAAAAATTATAACAAATTATAAAACTAAAAACAACATTATGAGAAAATTTATGATGGTGATTTCTATTGGAGTCATTGGGCTACTGAGCTGCCAAAAGTCTGTTCAACTAGATTCTCCGACACCCTTAAAAACAAAAGCGAAGGCGAATCTGGCAAGTGTGGGCAATACTTACTACATAGATCCCAACGGAAACGATGATAGCACAGGAATGAGCACAACTACAGCATGGAGAACATTGGCCAAAATTAATGCCTCGGTTTTTGGCCCCGGCGACCGTATCTTATTCAAGAGCGGTGGCGTATGGAATGACACTTTGCATATGAAAAATTCGGGAACAGCTGAAGCTCCCATTATCATAGATAAATATGGCGGTGATGTTCGTCCGATTATCAACGGCGGTGGAAAGAGGAATGGATCAAATGCGCTATACCTTAATAAAGTATCTTATTTTGAAGTAAATAACCTCGAACTGACGAATACAATCCCAAGCGGGACAAGTTATGCTGCCACGGGAATCCGCGTGATTGGAGGTAGTTCTGCAGGAACAGCAATCAGCAATGTCTCCATTAGAAATTGTTATGTTCATGACGTCAATGGTGCTATCGATGGACAGACCAATTATAACAAAAGCTCTGGCGGGATTATCCTAGACGGTAAAATATACGGGGCTTTGGTACAAAGTTGTCATGTCGCCAACTGTTCCGTTGAAGGGATAAGGACCACTGGCGATAGGGCTATGGCAGCAAGATCAAAAGATATTATTATCGATAACAATTTGATTGAATATATCTACGGCGACGGCATCGTTATGTCTGGTGTGACGGGAGGAAGTAAAATTACACACAATACGGTCTATAAGGCATGTATGAACACAGGCTCTGAGAATTATGCGGGTATTTGGACAATTGGCAGCTTGAATACGCTGGTGGCTTATAATGAGGTTTACGGTATGACAGGCGGAGGGGCCAACGATGGAGTCGCGTTCGATGCCGATGGCTATGATACCAATTCAGTAACCGATGGAGATATCTTCGAATACAATTATTCGCATGATAATAACGGCGGATTTATGCTTTTTATGAATCAGTCTAAGAATATTAAAGTCCGCTACAACGTTTCTGTTAACGATATCGGTACAACAAGGTTAAAGAAGCTCTTTTTGATCGAAAAAACAACATACGATTCCCGTGAGATTTATAATAATGTATTCTACATCAAAAATCCAACCGCCAGCCTGTTTAACGTCATGAATGGCGTGAGTTCAGGAAAGCCTTATGCAACATTTTCAAATAATATTTTTTACACGACCTCGACCATTAGTAGTCTGTCTACTCAGGCCGATAACGGACTGAAGTTTAACAATAATTGTTTATTTCCGTCAAATACATTTACGTCATTGAACTGGGGAACTACCGTGCGGAACAACAATTTCTATGAAGATCCGGTATTTGTCAATCCAATTGGTGGAAATGGCCTTGACGCTGCAAAAGGTTATGATGTCGGTTCCAGTTCGGCTGCCCTTAATGCTGGTGTATTTATAAGTAACAATGGGGGCGAGGATTTCGCTGGAAATGCGCTGCCATTGGGTAATCCAGACGTTGGAGCGTTTCAGCATGCTGTTGTAGCCAATGCCGGAAGTTCTCTTGCCGATGCCTATGTCCGTAACGGTACCTATGCGAGTACAAATTATGGAACTACAGCTGATCTTGTCATCAAATCCGACGCTACATCTTACGCGCGTAAAGCATACGCTAAATTTGATATTGCGATGATTACTAAACCTAAAGTGAGTTCGGCAAAATTAAAAATGTATGTTGCAGGAGTGAATACAGCACCACAACGGACTATTAATATTTATACAACCTCCACGACATCTTGGTTGGAAAATAGCATTAATTGGAACAATGCACCAATGGATACTGTACTTGTCGGTAAGATTTCTGTTTCAGGGATAGGTTTACAGACTGTCGACGTCACCTCGGCCATTAACAGATTGCTTACCGGTACTGATCGTAAAGTATCCTTTCTATTTTTAAATACAGCTGCGGCTTCTTCTACAAATGATATGTCTTTTAGTAGCAGGGAAGCAACCGCCAATAAGCCAACGTTGGAACTGCTTTATTAACGGGTACTTATTTCAGCGGTAATTCTCTTGTATTTAGAATAGCTGGATTAAAAAGCCGCAAGGAATACCAATTCTTTGCGGCTTTTGATTGGGAGAGCGTAAAAGTCTGAAACTAATTCCTAATTGAAAGTTGTCGCTCGTGCGTCATACTATAGCCAGTTTTTAAAGTTAAATGGACGTACGATGCTCACAAAAATTATTATTTCGTAAATTCATACTATGAAGTATCCGATACACTATTGGATAGCTTCCTCATACTAATAAAAGGAATGCATGAAAAGCACGAAACGAAGTAAAGGTTTTCTCTTCAAACAATATGAAGAGCCGTTTCAAACGCCTTTTGATAAATTATTTGACATTTTCAAAGAACTGATTACCCATACCTCTGGTGATTTTGATGAAGCCATTGACTGGCTTAGGCAATTGGATAAAGAGTTCAAACTGACGACTCCAGCCTATACGATAGACGATTTCATTGCGGATCTGAAAGATAAAGGTTATATCCGAGAAAAAGTGGAGTTTGGTGGTGAAGGCGGCGTAGATATTACCTCAAAGCTGGAGAAAGCCTTACGTCAGCATGCCTTGGACCAGATTTTTGGGAAAATGAGGAAAGGAAAATCAGGCAATCATAAAACCAATCACCAGGGACGGAGTGACGAAAATATGGGCGATTTCAGAAACTATCAGTACGGAGATGGCTTGGAGAAAATAGTTATGACAGAGAGCTTGAAAAACGCACAGATCAATCATGGGATAGGCGAGTTTGCCTTATCAGAAAATGATCTCGTGGTAGAAGATACACAGTTTAAGTCGCAGATGAGTACAGTGTTGATGATCGATATCAGCCACAGTATGATTTTATACGGCGAGGATCGGATCACTCCTGCAAAAAAAGTAGCGATGGCTTTATCAGAACTTATTTTGACCCGATATCCGAAAGATTCACTTGACGTCATTGTTTTCGGAAACGATGCATGGCCTATCGCGATAAAAGACTTGCCTTATTTGCAAGTTGGACCATTTCATACCAATACGGTCGCAGGCTTAAAGCTAGCGATGGACTTGCTAAGGCGAAAACGGCATGCGAATAAGCAAATATTTATGATAACCGATGGAAAACCGAGCTGTTTAAATATGCCAGACGGTACCTATTATAAAAATCCTATGGGTTTGGATCCTTTTATCACTAGCAAGTGCTATAGTATGGCTGCGCAAGCCCGAAAGCTGGGAATACCAATTACAACCTTTATGATTGCTTCAGATCCTTATCTACAGCAATTTGTCGACGAGTTTACAGCTTCAAATCAAGGGAAGGCTTATTACACTGGACTTGGGGATCTAGGTGAAATGATTTTTGAGGATTACGAAGAAAATCGAAAAAAAAGAATACGATAAGAATATATGGATTACACGAAGATTACAACATTTGGTGCATTAAAAACTTCAGGTTATAAACCTAAAACAATAAAAGAAGAATTGCGTCAAAATCTGATTACAAACATAAAGGCGGGTGAAACCGTATTTAATGGAGTACATGGTTATGAAGATACCGTTATTCCAGAACTTGAGAGAGCAATTCTTTCCAAACACAACATTAATTTCCTGGGCCTTCGCGGTCAGGCGAAAACACGTCTAGCTAGGCTCATGGTCAACTTATTGGATGAATATGTGCCTGTGGTTCAAGGTTCAGAGATTAATGATGATCCGTTTAACCCCATATCGCGTTATGCGCTAGAACTTCTGCAGGAGAAAGGTGATGATACACCGATAAGCTGGCTTGGTAGAGGTGATCGTTTTGCGGAGAAACTGGCTACGCCAGATGTGACGGTCGCTGATTTGATTGGTGATGTAGATCCCATTAAAGCCGCAAACTTAAAACTGAGCTATGCAGACGATCGCGTGATTCACTTTGGTATGATTCCTCGGGCAAACCGTTCTATATTTGTCATTAATGAGCTGCCTGATCTTCAAGCTAGAATCCAGGTAGCTCTCTTCAATATATTGCAGGAGGGAGATATTCAGATCCGTGGTTTTAAGTTACGCTTACCGTTAGATGTACAATTTATATTTACTGCAAATCCGGAGGATTATACCAATAGAGGAAGTATTGTGACGCCACTGAAAGATCGCATAGGATCGCAGATACTCACACATTACCCTGCATCGGTTGAGATAGCAAAGGCAATTACAGCGCAGGAGGCGAACTTGGAAGCGGCCCAGAAGGAGCAGATATACGTTCCTGAGCTGGCTAGGGAACTGATTGAGCAGATAAGCTTTGAAGCACGAAATAGTGAATATGTTGATGAAAAGAGTGGCGTAAGTGCGCGTATGAGCATTACAGCATTTCAGAACTTATTAAGCACCGCTGAATTGCGCATGCTCAGAAGTGGGGCGCAAGCAACTGCAGTACGGCTGAGTGATTTTATGGGTATTGTGCCTGCGATAACGGGTAAAGTTGAGCTCGTTTATGAAGGCGAACAGGAAGGAGCGGGTATCGTCGCATTGCAGCTGATAGAAAACGCGATTAAAAACCTTTTTCCGATTTTATTTCCAAAAATTGAGAAACTGGAAAGAGAAAACGAACGTTATCCCTACGATGATATTGTTCGTTGGTTTTCAGAATCAGAGGGGATCGAGTTATCTGATGAACTCAACGATTCAACGTATGAGCAGGTTTTGGATCAAGTGAAACCTATACACGCTTTAATTCAGCAATACCAGCCGGAAACGAAGCCCGAAGATCTCCATTTTCTGGCCGAATTTGTATTATGGGGACTTACGCTCAACAATAAATTAAGTAAATATAGGTTGGGGACTGGCCTTCAGTTTCAAGATAACTTCCAGGGATATCTGAGAAATAATCTGTAACAGGCAACTAGTAACATGGTGGGTAAGTGTACAGCGCAAACTTACCCATCTGGTTTTTAATTAGGTCTCACAAGGAAAAAGGGTGGATAACTATCTTTTCATTAAAATTAAGTCAATCGATAGGCCAATAATAACGACGACGACAGTAAATGACAGATACCCTAAAATATAAACTGCGAGCGCTTTTAAATAACTGGGTATTTTGTAGGGATCGAAAAATTGTCCAATAGCCCAGATGCTATATAACATAGCGACGATGCTAGCTTGCACCATAACGCTTGTATGCGTTACACCTTCTACTAATGCAAAAATAGTATAGATCAACATCGTCATTCCTAAAATAAAACACAGCAGGATGACAATTTCAAAAAGATTAAAACCGTATTTATTAAAAAATAGTTTAGCCCAGAAAGCGATAAACAATCCAATCATGATATTAGCGTAACCATAGTGGTCTTGGATCCAGAGATATATCGAACCCGTGGTAGAATGCTGGGATTCGTAATAACTCACATATTTGTCGTTTACATGAAAAAAATGGCTTACTATAGAGTATATCAGTGAGGTGATGATGATAAAAATAATGGGTTTTACCAGGCGGCTTCGGTTCTCGGCAATATATTTTTTTACATTTTTTCCCGGCGTGGTAATAAGTTCACGAATCGTATATAAGATTCCGCGCTCGAAATGAAGGACATGTTCAATTTCGTGGACGATATAATGCGCATCAATTCTTTTAAGGACCGCTGGCTGCCCACATTTCGGACAGAAATTCAGTGTTATATCAGTCCCACAGTTTTTGCAATTTGTCATGTTTATACTATGCTACAGGTAATAAATTTGTTAATATTCGAGGATTCTATCCTTATCATGTTATGTAGATCGTTGGCTCTTGCTTCTTATCGATTAGAATTTGTCCAAAAATATTATAGATTATGTCAATCAATGCTACACCTAAGTGTAGTTTTATACAAACCTCCTTCTCCTGCGAAGAAAAGAGAATTAATGAGCTTTAGTGTAACCACCCCGTTCGCAGAATCTTTTGTTTATTTTGTTCAACCATTTAAATAAAACTATTATATTTGCAAAATACTTGACTAATCAAGTATTTTGCAAATAATAATATGACCGCAATTAATACGATTTTGAACATTATAAAAGTTCAATCTGTCATCACCAAAAAGTTTGATGGGTTGAGCTTGCATGGACTAAGTCTGACAGACTTTATGATCCTACATATTTTAAGTCAGGCTTCCGGGAACCGGTTACGGCGAATTGATCTGGCTGAAAGTACCGGTTTAACGGCCTCAGGGATTACACGGATTATTTCACCTATGGAAAAGATGGGGCTAGTTGTAAAAGAGCACAATGATAGAGATGCCCGGGTCAGTTATGTGAAGCTTACGGCGGCTGGTGATCGAATTTTTAAAGAGGCTACTGTTACAGCTGAGCACATCGCCAATAAGCTATTGGACGGAATGGCCGTAACAGATCTCCTTATTTTTGCTGCGCAATTGAAATCATTGGGTGGTGATTTATAATTTTAATTTAAAAGCACATGAACAAAATAGATAAAAAACAATTGAAAGCCGAATTCTTGGAAAGTAAACCATTGATGGGAGTTTTAACAATTTACAACAGGACCGAAAATAAAATACATATCGCTGATAGCATGAATTTAACGGCTCTTTCTAACAGAATCAGATTTATGTTAAACATGGGGCAATTTGACAACAAAAACTTGCAGGCGGATTGGAACCGATTGGGTGAGGGAAATTTCCTGTTTGAAAATGCAGTTATTATTCCATTTGAAAACGACAAAATCATTGATTATAAAAAAGTCGTACTTCACGCGGCAGCTGAATTGAAGAGTAAAGTGAGTGAAACAACAAGTATCTATTGATATGACAAGAAAGACGTATTTGTATCCCGGTTATGAAGCCGGAAGGAATTTGGCATTGAAAAATATCCAAGGCCCTATTGTAAATCTCAATTTAATTCAGTTGAGGAAAATCGCGGACTATACTAATTTTCCGGAGATTGCACCAATCAAAGAAATTTCGGGATACGATGCTTTCATGAATTATATAAAGCTAGCCAAACCTTTTGTGGAAGAAAGCGGCGGTGAGCTACTTTTTGTTGGGCATGGTGACCGGTTTCTGATAGGACCCGATCAGGAACAGTGGGATATCTGTATGCTGATTAAACAGAAAAGCGTGTCCGATTTTTTTTCATTTGAACAAAATCCAGCGTATATGAAGATTATAGGGCATCGGATTGCAGCTATCTCGGATTCAAGACTTTTACCCTTGGAAAATGTCCCGTTTTAAACGATACTTATCATAAAAAATACCGCCTATTTGAATAATAAATGTATATTTAACATTAATAAAAGTGAGCCTCGTATCGTATTCTTCTACAGCTTCGTGGAAAAGTGTTTTTGAGCAAATTTAAATTCGTGTTGAATATCCTTTCGAGATCAAGATAATTTGGAATTTGTGCATTAAACAATCCATCGTTAAGTTTTAATAAAGAAGGTTTGCTTGACAAATTAACATTTAGAAAAACCTAAAAATTGATCAGACATGAAACTAAAACAAATGGGGGTATTGAGTATTGCATTAATGAGTTTTACCAATGCTATAGCGCAAAAAATACACAATGCAGATAAGGCGGCGGGTTATCTTTTTGCTTATTTTGAGGGTTCGGGGGATAAAAATACACAAGAGCAATTGCGATTTGCAGTCAGTCAGGATGCGCAAAACTGGGTTGCATTAAATAACAATAAACCTATTTTGTCATCCGCAGATATATCCCAAACGGGAGGGATTCGTGATCCGCACATCCTTAGGGGAGAGGACAAAAAGTCATTTTATATGGTCGCAACTGATATGTTTACCGCCAAGAATGGTTGGGGAAGTAATCCTGGTATTATTCTGATGCGATCTGATAACCTGACGGATTGGAAACATAATACTATTGATCTGGCAAAATTATACCCTAAAAAATTTAAAAACGTAAAATGGGTATGGGCACCACAGACGATCTATGATCCAGTTGCGAAAAAATACCTTGTGTATTTTACGGTGAAATCATATGAGAACGATAAGCTTGATTTTTATGCAGCCTATGCGAATAAAGATTTTAGCGGATTTGAAAGGGAACCTACCTTATTGTTCAGTCCAAAATTTGGCGGTATTGATGGCGACATCGTCTATAAAGATGGGTTATACCATTTTTTCTTTAAGGGCAATACAAAAGATGGTGCGGGCAAAGAAGTGAAAAATGGGATTCAGCAGGCGACAAGTAAATCCCTAAAAGGACCATGGAAAGAAGACTTCCGGTATCTCGATGCCTATGCAGACACTTCTGTTGTTGTCGAAGGATCGAGTCTTTTTAAGTTGAACGGAACAGACGATTATATCTTGATGTATGATCTGTATGCGAATGGAAGATATGAATTTCAGCGCACAGATGATCTCTTTAATTTCTCCTCGAAACCTGAGGCTTTGCGTAAAAATTTTAACCCGCGACATGGAAGTGTGATTTCAATTAGCAAGGAAGAGTCTCGTCTTCTGAATAGTAAATGGGGTGGTGTACCCGGTGAATTACTATCTCCAGAGGATGTGGATGACAGGTATCGTTTTACCGCAAAGGGAAATCCGATTATTAAGCATCATTTTACGGCTGATCCAGCAGCAATGGTCAAGGGGGATACACTTTGGTTGTATGCAGGCCATGATTTTGCAGGTGGTCAGCAAGGCTATAAGATGAAAGACTGGATTGTTTATTCTACAACGGATTTAAAAAATTGGACGGAATATCCAGTGTCTTTGAGAATAAGTGATTTTACCTGGGCAAAAAGCGGCGATGCATTTGCGGGACACGTTACCGAACGTAATGGAAAATATTACTGGTACATAAGCTCTAATTGGTCGGGAATAGGTGTTGCTGTCGCAGATAGACCCGAAGGTCCCTTTAGAGATGCATTGGGGAAACCGTTATTGACCAATAAGGACTGTTTTGCTTCTTCCCATTCTTGGGCCTGTATCGACCCGGCTGTTTTTATTGATGACGATGGCCAAGCCTGGATTTTCTGGGGTAACCGTGAGTGCTACTACGCAAAGCTCAAGGAAAATATGGTTGAGATTGATGGCGAAGTAAAGCAATTGAATTTTGAAGGACTGGCTTTTACGGAAGCACCGTGGGTTCACAAGCACAATGGAAAATATTATTTGAGTTATGCCACGGAATTTCCGGAGAAGATCGCTTATGCCATGGCCGATAAGATCGACGGTCCTTATGTGTATAAAGGGATTCTGAATGAAATAGCAGGCAATAGCAATACGAACCATCAAGCAATTGTCCCTTTTAAAAACCAATGGTATTTCATTTACCATAATGGGGGGATTAACCCAGATGGAGGCAGTTTTAGCCGTTCGATTTGCATAGATACCCTAAATTACCGTGCAGACGGTACAATCCATAAAATTGAAATGACAACGGAAGGAACTACCGGGGACTAAAGTATGAAAAAGACGGCGAGCAAGCTAAAGTTGCTGCCGGAGAAGGTTGGGTGGAGACCGATTTAATAGATTAAAAATGTGGAACGACAGCATCGTTCCACAAAATGTTTTTCAGTGTAGTATTGTAGGATTCTTTTTACAGTATTCTTATCGAATCAATTCAGAAATTTAAAATGATGAGATAGGCATCTCCATTCATTTCAGCAATTACTTCTTTTGAGTCAAGTTTACTTATGAGGCAAATGTAACTTAGAATAGCAGTAGAAAGAATATGAAAAAGATACTTTTTTATGTGAAAATGGGAATATTTGGTTTTTTGCAAAAAAAATACCCCCTCTTTCATAATATTTTAGGCTCAAGCCCGGAATATCGAAAAATTTATCCAGGAAAAAATTTACCATTGTCGAATTAATAGATCTGAGTATGGCCAAAAACAATGAACTTCAGGTCGCGATAAAGCGTATTGTTATCTATTTTGAACGATAAAGTATGAGCTCAAATTGGTACAATATGATACATTGTATCAATTTTGCGCCGATTTGTTCCACCATGCTTAATTGTCATAAAAATTCTGTTGATTAGGCCTTTGTTTGTTATAGCTTTGGATTAGATCTTGTGTTTAACTTCATCAAGAATTGCCCTGTAGAAAATTACTGCGATGAAAGCCGATCAATCTCCTGTTGATTCCTTCGGATGGACATTAATGCTAAAATGCTAATTTTTAAAGTTATAGCAGATCAACTATAAATTCGTTCTATTCCATATAACCACATGAAAAGACAACATCGCTCCGTTTTTCTAAAATCTATTGTTTTAAGCAGCACAGCCTTTTTGGTTCTAGGTGCTCTTTTTTCCTGTTCGAGTAATCGAGGTTTTTCGGGTAAGCAGGAGTCGATATATCGCCATGAACTTGATCGTTTAAAGGAAGTGGCAAAAAATAACCTTACAGACAATATAAAGGAGTTCAATGCTTACGAGCACCGACCAAAATCGGACGGTGCTTTCGACGAATCCAACAACAAAGAATTCTTGGTCAATAACATTCCGTATTTTGAGAGTTCCAACGATACCCTAAGTCGCGTGTATAATTATCGTTGGTGGATGATCAGCAAGCATCTTCGGGATTATTACGATCCACATGATTCAAAGAAATATTGGGTTATAACAGAATTTTTCGGGTATCCCGCCTGGGGATCCTTGAGTGGAGCGATTACCTGCCCAACAGCGCATCAGTTTTACGATGTACGTTGGCTTCGTGATACAAAATACCTTCGATCTTATGCCGAATATTTTATGCTTGGATCAGCTTCCAAAATAAATCAACGGGAAAACGGTAATTTTTTGACCCATTTGAGCAGACCCGAAAGTGTTCATTTTTCCAGCTGGATGGTCGATGGTATTGAATCATTTTTAAAAATTCATCCCGATCAGGCCTGGACACAAAAGATGCTTCCCGCAATGGAGACCCATCAGCATCTTTTGGATAGCCTATTCACTGTAAAAAATCCAAATGCGAAGACCGACGGCATGTACAAAATTCTGGATCTGTACGATGGTATGGAATTCAGCCTTTCGGCGGTACTTGGCTTAATTGAAAGTAAAGGGCCCTATGCTATTTATACCGATAGTACCTGGAGAGACCTTTATTTAGGTTGGGGAACGACAGACAAGGCAGCAAATACGACTGCAGCGAAGGACTTTCCATTAGCCTTTACCAAAGGTTATCCTGATTTTTATTTGGTGCGCCCATCCGTTGGAAGTTATTCCTTTGGAAATACCAACGCATTGTACAATCTCTATAGACTGGAACAGCAACAACATCCTTCGATTACGAATAAGGTGAAAGCAGATTACTATAAGGTCAGAAGCCAGGAAATACAGCAGAAATTTCTCAGGGCACTTTGGAATTCAGATGATGGTTTTTTTAATACCTTGACTGCCGGTGACAACGCGTATGGTGTACGGGATTACGAAGCGCGGGTGCGGGAATCCGTTGGTTATACCCCCTGGTATTTCAATATGATACCGCCTGAGGATAATAAAAAGTATGAAGTAGCTTGGGCGATGTTTACTTCTGAAAAAGGTTTCAATAACCACAAAGGAATGACCACGGCCGAAAGGCAACACCCCTATTACAATGAGCAGGCTTATGCCTGGAACGGCAGAGGATGGCCTTTTCAAAACTCGGTCATCTATAAAGCATACAGCAACTATTTAAGAGATTATAAGAATCAAATCACTGCGCAGGACAAAGAGACCCTGTACGAACAAATTATGAAGCTTACCCGACTTCACGGTTATACCCACCCAAATATCGGTGAATGGTATATACCAAGTGACGGCGAGCAATTTGGTGGGCAGAATGATTATTTTCATTCAACCTATCCTGACATGATCATAGCAGATCTCATTGGCTTTAAGGCTACCCATCACAACAGCTTTCAGCTTCAGCCACTGATACCTGCGGGCAAAATGGATTATTTTTACCTCGGAAACTTAGACTATCACGGGAAAACTATCGACATTGTCTGGAAAGAAGACTGGGATCAAAACAAACCAGGAAAACAGTCTATGTTATGCATTTGGGTAGATCATGTTTTAAAGGCAAGCTGCAAGAATCTTGGTGTCAAAATAGACGTAAATTTAGACTAATATCAACAGGTGTTTAACCAATTTAAAATACATCGATTGGATGAATTTATTTTAACGGAAATTTAGAAAATAAGACTCTATTGCACAACCGTCATTTTAATTATACGGAACTCAATCGTTAAATTTGAGAAATTGAGCGGCACAATGGTAAATGATTACAAAAAATATGAGCTATTTGGAAGACCGATGATGCAAAAAATTGCTTTGAAGGCACCATTTACATTTGAATTTCCAGTAGCGGAACAGGCTTGCTTCCTCTATGTGCTGGAAGGGGAGATGCAATACCAAGCAAATGACGAAGATCTAACTATTGTGAAGCATTATTCCTTATTGCTGAATTGTATTAATTCTGGAAAGCGAATCCAAGATGTGAATCCAACGCAAGATTGTCAGCTGTTAATCGTCACTTTTTATCCAGATACCTTGAAGAAAGTTTACGATAGAGAGTTACCCTCGTTGCTGCTTGAACCCGAAAATATCATTTCAAACCAATCAAAAGAAAAAATTGACAATGATTTCCTGATCCAGAAATATGTGGAAGGCTTGCTGTTCTATTTTGAAAATCCTTCATTGATCAATGAAGATATACTGGTGCTCAAATTAAAAGAAATTATATTGCTCCTGTCCCAAACGAGAAACGCGTCGGTCATACGGGTGATATTATCACAGCTTTTTTCTTCAAGTACCTATTCGTTTAAACAGATCATTGAAGCCAATCTCTTTTCTCAATTGACCATTGAGCAGCTTGCGGAACAGAATAATCTGAGTGTTTCTTCATTTAAAAGAGAGTTTGCCAAATTATATCATGATACACCTGCCAGCTACATCAAAAATAAGAAGCTCGAAAAGGCGGCAGAGCTCCTTTTGGTTTCCAATCAGCGTGTTTCCGAAATTGCCTTTAACTGTGGATTTAACGACCTCGCAACATTTACAAAGAGTTTTAGTGACAAATACCACATATCGCCAACAAATTATCGTCGACAGCTTAAAAGCAACTAAAAACCAATGGTCATTTGTATATGGTATTCCATTTTTATCGAGGGGACCAAGTTTTCTCCAATAAGATTGTAGTCCTGTTATTTGAACTAAAATATCAAATCTTTGAACGAAATCAAAAAACCATTTTTCTTATTCTATTGCAACTTTGTAGTGTTCCATTAAAGGGGTGTTATTCCATGGATTGTGCCGTGAAAGCCTGACAACGACCTTACATTACAGGAACATTTTTTTGAAATTATCAACATTAAAAATAGAAAAAATGAATTTATCAGGTTTAGGAGTTTTCCACACAGTTATTGGTCTTACAGCACTTTTAGACGCTGTATTAGGTTTTATCAGCTATGGCAAGATCAATCTTAAAGTATTATCGGGGAAGTTATATTTTTATGCGACAGCCATCACTTCTCTTACGGCATTAGGAATTTCGAAACAGGGTGGCTTCAATGCCGGGCATGTTTTTTCACTCTTCATCTTGGTTCTTGTCACGGTGGCCTATTGGCTGCACGCAACAAAGAAAAGTAGTACGAAGGCCCGGTATTTTGAGAATTTTCTATGGTCATTCAGTTTTTTCTTGTCGCTGGTGCCTACTGTTAATGAGACCTTTACCAGAGTTCCAGTCGGACATCCCTTGGCAACGGATATAAATGATCCAATTATTGGACAGACCCTTCTTTTCCTTTTTGTGCTTTTTATTATTGCAGTCATTTTTCAATACTTCAAACAAAAGAAAATCAACACTGAATTGGGGGCAGAACTAAAAAGTCGAATCCAGTAGATCTATTTGATCCAAGCCGTTCTCGCACGCTCATCTTTAGCGCCTTTCGATTCATGTGATGCTGTACTCTAGTTTGTTGTACATTATTTAAAATATGACAAACTAATCTTTTGCTTTTATTGTTAAAATTTGTAAGAGTTTTAATAACATAATCATTTTGAAATATATGCTTAATTACGATTGTTTAAAGAAATTAAAGATGTGCGGCGCAAAAAATAATTCAACAGGATTAATTCTGGCAATGGTGGCGGGAGCGGCACTTGGTACATTGGTCGGTGTATTGGTGGCACCGAATAGCGGAAGAAAAACGCGAAAGAAAATCAAGGCAAAAACAAGGGATCTCAAAGAGCAGGCAAAACATAAATACGAAGAAGTAGCCGATAAAGTGAAAGAAGAGTATGATCATGTGTCATCCTCAATTAGCCAGACAGCAGGCCATGTGGCTGATAAGGTCTCTGATGAATTTGATAAGTATAAAGATCAAATAAGTGCTAAGACTGCCGAAGAGACAAAAGCGATTAAAGATGCGTTTAAAATTCAAAAAGAAAAATAACTTTTGATTCAAACAGCAGAACTGGCAATAGACATTGTGCGGTCTGCTGTTTTTTTTGATCTTCACCTCTTAAATTATAATGTCCATGCCCAGATGGATCATTTCTCCCATATCCAATGGTCATTCGATGGTTTTCGTTAGCTTTCAGTAGCTTAGTGAAATCCGGCTCTAAATTCCAGGGGCGAAAGTTTGGTTTTTGTTTTAAACAATTTGCTGAATGACTGTGCATGTTCAAAGCCTAATTCATAGGCGATTTGACTAACAGAAAGTGTCGTTGTTGACAATTTCTCCTTTGCTTTTTCAATCAGTTTTTCGTGAATATGCTGTTGGGTACTTTGCCCCGTTAGTACTTTAAGCAAACTGCTGAGATACTTAGAGGAAATATTTAAGCTATCTGCGATATATTGAACGGATGGAAGACCCTTTGAGATCAAACCATCTGTAGAAAAATAAGCATTCAGCAGTTCTTCCAGGCGATTTAAAACCTGATGATTGGCTTTCTCTCGCGTCAGGAATTGTCGGTTGTAAAAACGCTCCGAATAATTCAGTAATGTTTCGAGGTTTGATACAATAATGTTCTTGCTGAATTTGTCCATATTTGCTCGATATTCCCGTTGGATATTTCCAATAATATCGTTTAGTGTTTTCTCTTCACTTTCTGAAAGAAATAAAGCTTCATTTGCCGAATAATCGAAGAATTCATGCTCTTTAATGGTTTTCGCCAATGTGGTATTCCATAAAAAGTCTGGATGAATAAGCAACATCCACCCGCTTCGGTTTACGTTGGTAACAGCGTCATTTTCTTCCAGTTTCAGCAATTGATTGGGCGACATAAAGCCGAGTACACCGTTGTCAAAATCAAAGAGCTGCTGCCCATAGCGCATTTTGCCTGTGATGCCTCTTTTATTGGAAATGACATAAAAATCAAACAATAAGGCCGAAGCATCATCCAAAGGAGAACGTTTCATCTTTGAATAGTCCACAACACTGAGCAATGGATGCTCAGGCTGTGGTAAACCTCTTAATTGATGAAATTCACTGATCGTTTTTATACGCTGTGTTCGACTTTGTGGCATATAACAAATTTATAAATAATTCTGATGAACATCTTCCAATAAACCGATATGCGTAGGCGACCAATCTAATTGCTGCTGTGTCTCAAAACTTGTCGCCGGGCTATCGAAGGTGATGAAATGGCTCAGCCATTGGAAATGTTTGACAATATCTTCACCCCGTAATGAAGTAACAGGCAAATGTAATTTCGTGCCGATCAGTTCAGCAATTTCACTGATTTTAATGCCAATTTCACCAATAGCGTTGTACAATGCCCCAATTTCGGCTTTCTCGGCCGCCTTGCAGAAAACTTTTGCAGCGTCTAAACGATGAACTGCTGGCCAACGATTGTCCCCATTTAAGGGATAGGTCGAAACACCATGATCGCGTGCAAATTGGATCAGACTTGATGTGAAGCCTGCCATAAAGCCAAGATCACTGCTGCCGTGAACAGAGGGTGGTAAGCGAACCACTGAAGCATGGACACCTTTTGCTGCCAGGGCCATTGCCGCAGGTTCTGAACCTCTCGGTGAATTTAGGAGTGTACTTTCCTCTGTGACGAACCCGTTGATAAGTGGTAGACCCAAGGTTCCAGCTGTAACGACAAGCGGTTTTTGTGTACCGAGCAGCACTTCGCCCATGGCATTGATCGCATTGATATCAATTTCGGCAGCTTTTGCATATTCATTTGCAAACATCAGATCGTGGGAAAACCCCGTATGGATGACGGCGTCGGCGTTTGAAGCGGCTTGTTTTAATATATCCAAGTGTTGAAGATCGCTACGGATTACCTTAGCACCCAAATTGGCGATTATCTCCGCTGATTTTTCTGAGCGTGCTAAACCAGTTACTTGATGTCCCGCATCGATCATTTCTTGAACGACTGCTGAACCTATGAAGCCCGAAGCTCCAGTTATAAATACTTTCATAATCTTTTTTTTCTTGAGACAAAGTTCTGTGTAAAGTTGCCCGCAGATGTATCCAAATGTCAGAATGTTGTAGCCATCTTTCAGAAAATCGATGAACTTGTATTTCGTAAGCTGCAGTATTTTTCAAAACAAGGCTTCTGTCATGAAAGGAGTATCGTATTAAAACCTCGAAATGATCAGTCAAACTGTCCCATATACAAACGATAATATTTACCTTTTTGCTTTAAGAGTTCTGCATGCGAACCGAACTCGGCGATTCTCCCTTTTTCGATCAGACAGATTACGTCGGCATTCCTTATGGTCGAGAGTCTATGGGCAATGACGAAGCTTGTTTTGTCTTGCATTAACCGGTCAATACCTTCCTGAATAGCAATTTCAGTGCGTGTATCGATTGAGCTGGTCGCCTCATCCAATATTAAGATTGGCGTATTGGCCACAGTTGCCCGGGCGATGTTAATTAACTGCCGCTGTCCCTGACTCAGATTGGCCCCGTCATTGGTCAATTCGGTTTTATACCCTTGTGGCAGTTGCATGATAAAGCTATCTGCGGCAGCAAGCTTTGCTGCCGCTATCACTTCATCATCCGTTGCGGTGAGCCTGCCATAACGGATGTTTTCCATGACCGTATCGGTAAACAAATGGGTGTCCTGAAATACAATAGACAGTTTTTTACGCAGTTCATTGCGATCCAACTTAAAAATAGATGTCTTGTCTAAAAGAATATCCCCGGATAGCAAAGGGTAGAAGCGAGGTAGCAAATTGATAATTGTCGACTTGCCGGCGCCGGTCTCACCCACGAAAGCGATCTTTTGTCCTGGTTTTACGTCGATGTCAATATCAAATAAAACCTGTTTTTCGGGTACATAGCCAAAATTTACATGCGATAGTGTCACTTGGCCCTGAATCGGGGCCGGCATTGGCAATGGATCTATCGTTTCACTTTCAGGAGCAGTGTCAATAACGGCAAAAATACGTTCTGCGCCCGCAAGAGCTGCCTGTAAGCTGTTGTATTGGCTGGAAATCTCGTTTACAGGCCGTCCGAATTGCCGTGCATACTGTAAAAATGCAGTTAACCCCCCTAAATCAAATCCACGTGTGATCACTAGAATACCTCCTGCGATGGTAGTCAGCGCGTAATTAATGGTGCTCATATTCGCCATCAAAGGCATCATCATTCCAGAATAAAACTGGGCCTTTGTTGCTTTTTCCCGCAGTACCTGATTAAGCTGCTCAAATTGTTCTATGGCAGCGTTTTCGTGGCCAAAAACCTTCACTACCTTTTGTCCGCTGATCATTTCCTCCACATAGCCATTGGCATTGCCGAGCGCAGCTTGGTTGGCGGCAAAAAAACTCTTGCTCTTGTTGATGATCAGTTTCGCCAGATATAACATCAGCGGAATCATGATCAATGCAATAATCGACAGGATAGGGCTGATATACAGCATGAGGGCGAGTGTCCCCAACAAAGTAATTGAGCTGATTAAAAGCTGTGTGATACTATTATTCAGGGCATCGCTTACAGTATCCATGTCATTGGTGAAGCGGCTCATCAGATCACCATGCTGATGGGTATCGTAAAATTGCAAAGGGAGGTACTGCATGCGGTCGAACAGATCATTTCGGAGGTTAGAAATCGTTTTCTGTGCCACTTTTATGGTCAGTCGGTATTGCAACATGTTGAAAATTCCTGTAGCGATATAAATTCCGATCATGACCAGGGCAATATGTCCTAGACCAACAATATCTTTTTTGAGGACATAATTGTTGATCGCAGGCCGTAAAAGGTAGTTGCCTGCCAGTGTCCCCGCAGTTCCCAGCAAAAGTGAAATTAAAATCAGCAGGAGCATCAGCCGTTGCGAAGAAAGGTAGCGCATCAATCGCCATAAAGCTTTAAATCCCTGTTGAGGCTTTTCATTTTTAATGCGTCTTGAACTACCGGGGCCAGGTAAACTCACGGGAATGGATTTGTTTGAGGTACTCATTAAGCTTCTTCTTTTTGCAGGTGTTGTGACTGATAAATTTCCTGATAGCTGGTATTTGTTTGCAGAAGTACATCGTGTGATCCAGAACCGACAATGCGGCCTTCTTCCATGACCAATATTTGGTCGGCATGCATGACGCTCGAAATACGCTGCGCGATAATCAATAGTGTGGTGTTCTGCAGATAATTTTTTAAACCTTCACGTATTTTTCGATCGGTATCGATGTCCACAGCACTTGTACTGTCGTCCATAATCAAGATTTTAGGTTTCTTCAATAAAGCCCTAGCAATACATATGCGTTGTTTTTGTCCTCCTGAAACATTGACGCCTCCTTGTCCCAGTAGTGTCTGATAGCCGCTGGGAAAGGAGCGTATAAAATCGTCTGCACAGGCAATCCTAGCTGCGGCATAAATATCCTCTTCTGTTGCCTGCTCATTTCCCCATTTGAGATTTTCTAAAATAGTTCCTGAAAAAAGTTGGTTCTGCTGCAACACAATCGCAATCTGGCTGCGCAGTTCCTGTAGTTGGTAATTTCTGACATCGATGCCATCTACTAAAACGGCACCTTTAGACACATCATATAGTCGTGGAATTAATTGTACCAAAGTGCTCTTTCCCGAACCTGTGCCACCTATGATTGCAAGGGTAGTCGCAGGCTTTACTTCGAAGCTAATATTGTCAAGGTTGGGTTTTTCACTTTGTAAGTTATAACGGAAAGTGACTTGCTTAAATGCGATCCGTCCCGCTGTGATGGCGTATCTATTTTGGAGGCCTTCCGCAGTATCCGTTAAGGAGGGTTGTTTCTCTAAAACTTCTTCAATTCTATCGCCAGAAGCGATTGCCCTTGAAATCATCATGAAAGTCAATGAAAGCAGCATCAAAGAAATAAGGATTTGCGTGATATAACTAAGAAATGACATCAATCCACCCAGCGCAAGCGTTCCGGTCATTACTTTCTGTCCGCCAAACCAGGTCACGGCAACAAGCGACAAACCCATCACCAATTGCATGACAGGCATGATAAGGACAACGATGCTCGAAGCTTTGGTGGCAACATCCATCAGATCGAAATTCACTTTGTCGAATTTCTTTTTCTCAAAATCCTGTCGTACAAAAGCTTTTACTACCCGCACATTGAGTAGATTTTCCTGCACAACACTATTGACACGGTCAACTGCCTGCTGCATCTTGATAAAAAAGGGGAGTCCTTTGCGTAATAAAATAAAAATACTTAAGGCCAATATAGGTAATGCAATGGCCATCACGACGGACAGATCCTTATTAATAGAAACTGCAAAGATAATGGCAAAAACCATCATAAGGGGTGCTCTTAGAAGCATACGCAAGCACATCATCATGACTTGCTGCATCATATTGGTGTCGTTGGTGAGCCGTGTTGTAAGCGAGGCCGAACTGAAATAATCGGTATCCGCAAAAGCAAAGGATTGTATTTTTCGAAACAAGGCCGTCCGGAGATTCGTCGCAAAACCCACCGACGCGTGTGCAGAGTAATAGATGTTGCATAAATTGGCAACGATAGCAACGATGGCTAATCCGATCATGGCCAATCCAATTTTCAAAATGTAGTTGATATCTTTATGCAAGATTCCGTCGTCGACAACGATAGACATCAGACGGGGTTGTACAATCTCGCAAAATACATCGATCACAACGAAAAAAGGAATAATCAAAAAAGCCTTTCTAAATGACTTGGTATAAGGGGTAAACGTGGAAAGCTTCATCTGCCTGTATATCCATTAAATCATCTAGTCCAATTTGTAAGCCTGAACGCTGTTACTCCTAACGGTAGGCACATACAGCATACCTGAAGATTTGTCGTATCCGATATCGGCAGCGTTTATCTTTTTGTCACGTGTGTCAAGTAATACAGCGTTGGAGCCGTCAGGTTTGACATGGTAGATCAGTCCTTGCCAGCCAGAAACTACAAATTCGTTGGGTTTAATTTGTACGACACCGTCCAATCCGCCTTCCATACCTTTCGATATTACGGTAGTTTTTTTATCCTGATCTATCTTAACAAGCGCGCCATCCGATAGCACATACAAGTCTTTGCCGACAGCCAGCAACCCATTTGCACCTTTTAGGTTTTCTGCATACAGCATAGGAGAGTCGTTTTCAATGCGATAGACTTTTCCAAGTCGCGTATCACTTACATAAACGATACCCTTTGAGTCAACGGTAATGTCGTTGAGTAGCTCAGCGCCATCAATGGTAATTCTTTTGACGATGCTTGCTTTATCCGTATCGATGACGGCAATGGATTTAGAGAATGCTTCAGCCGCATAGAGCCGGTTTTTGTGGATTCCTATACCCAAAACAGCATTGAGTCCTGTAACCCAATCTCTTTTGATAAATTTTCCGTCCATATCCAGTTTACTGATGAATGCTGTAGTATTAGGTTCGAAGGCGATCGTATTTGAAACATAGAGTACTTTGTTCTTGGCATCTACCCAAACGGACTCTGGAGATCTTAGGGTGGTGTCCGATTGCCATTGAGGCGTTAAAGACTTCTGTCCAAATAGGACTTGTATAAACATGATAAGGGTTAATGTTAACGTAATTTTCATTGAAAATCGGATTGAGATTTATATTAGTTTAATTTATTCGAATTAAATAACGATTACCCAAGGGAACTTTGGTCTTCCGCTAAAGAAGAAATAGTTGTAGTCAAGAAAAAAATCGACCATTGAGTTCATTTAATATACAGAATTTAGATCGTATTGTTTTCTTTTTTCGAAAGAAAACCTCATCGGATCGCTCAGCTCGATTACTTCTTTATAAATAAACTGGTGCAGCATTTATTTTCAATATACAGCAAAATTACTGTACGCACATTAAACGTATTTATAAATAATTTTTCATTTTATACAGATTTATGGAAGCCATTAATTTCTTGTTAATAGTTCATTAATGGTACATAATAACTTTGATTTCAAGAATAACCCCAGTAAAACTTTAGCCTTCCGGAACAGCGAGGCAGTATGGGGACCAGCATTGAAATAAACCAATAGTATAAACCTGTCTTCAACCATTTATAAAAAAATCACTTAATTATGAGTATTAAACAGCAAAAAAAAGTATGTATAATCTTCTTGTTGATCGCTTTGATGATGTCCTGTTCAAAGAGCGAAAAGAAGATTGAAGAATCTATCCCGAAAGAGGAGGCCAAAAAAGCGAATGGCAACAATGGGCTTTCCGCGACAGGCGATGTCGTTGGGCAGATTACCGTGGGATACCAGGGCTGGTTTTCCTGTGCGGGTGACAATTCACCCATGGGAACACATTGGTGGCACTGGACTGAGGCTTGGCAGCAGACCCCGACCCAAGGTAATTTCCATATTCCTTCTTGGCCTGACAACAGCGAATACCAAAAAAAATACAATACCAATTTACCGGCATTGGACAATGGTTCGCCTGCATCTCTGTTTTCTTCATTTGACGATCAGACAGTCAATGTCCAATTTAAATGGATGAAGGATTACGGTATCCACACGGCGGCATTGCAGCGATTTAATCCCACAGGGATAGAAGGTCCCATTCGTAATGCGATTACGGCTAAAGTTAAAACTGCCGCCGAGCAACATGGTATCAAATTCTATATCATGTATGATGTGTCGGCTTGGGTTAATATGCAGGCTGAAATAAAAAATGATTGGCTAAATCTGATGAAACAATATACCCAGTCTACTGCCTATGCCAAACAGAACGGCAAGCCTGTGGTCGGTATTTGGGGATTCGGTTTTAATGACAACAACCATCCCTGGTCAGCAGCCGTTTGTCTGGAGGTTATTCAGTGGTTTCGCGATCAAGGCTGCTATGTCATGGGCGGTACGCCAACACACTGGAGGTTGGCACAAACAGGAGGAGATTCGAGACAAGGCTATATCGATGTCTACAAATCATTTGATATGTTGTCACCTTGGATGGTAGGCCGCATCGGAACCATTGCAGACGTGGATCATTATGCGCAGCATATCCAAAATGCTGATCTACAGTTTTGCAATGTAAATAATATAGACTATCAGCCCTGTGTATTGCCGGGGTCACTGCAGGAGGGGCAACGAAAACATGGTGATTTTATGTGGCGACAATTCTATAATTTGACCGCGCTTGGTGTCAAGAGTATGTATGTGTCCATGTTTGATGAGTACAACGAATCCAATCAGATAGCGAAGACAGCTGCAACTCAACAGGATGTTCCTGTTGGGCTGGGGATTAAATCTATGGATGAAGATGGGACTGTTTGTTCTTCAGATTATTATCTCCGGATTACAATGGATGGTGGAAAGATGCTAAAGGGACAGATAGGGCTAAGCCCAAATAGACCAACATCCCCTCAATAAGTCAACTTTAACGTACACAATTGGTTTATATAGTTTAATAGTGTAGCCGAATCTTTGTCATGAAGATTCGGTTTTTATACTGTTTATTATCCGATCAGAAAAGCATTTTTCATTTCCAATTCAGACTTTCTTTAGTAACTTTAATCCATTGTAAACGCTGAACTCATCGTTTATAAGACTTTGCAGGATACGTTTTGCCTTGTACAACGTTGATCGGCAAGGTTGTTATGTATCGTCCTTGGTCGCAAGTCCAAGGGTGTTCATCGACCTAAGTAAAGACGATTCTGGGATGGTTTCGTGCTTATATCGATTGTCATGTTTCAAAAAAAAATAAAAAAAATGCTCTTTATAATTTTATTCATTGTTGCGGTAGTCGCCGCAGGTGTGGCCTATTATTTATTCACCAATGGTAACGTTAATGTAGATATGGCTTTGAAATCAGCTACGCTATATGGATTTAAAGTTAAGGGGTTGGACGGCTCGTCCATTGATTTCGCGCAATTTAAAGGTAAAAAGATACTCGTTGTAAACACCGCTTCTAAATGTGGGTTTACACCTCAGTACGAGGGTCTTGAACGCTTATATAAAAGATTCAGTGATAAGTTGGTTATTATTGGTTTTCCTTCAAATGATTTTTTAGACCAAGAACCTGGTAAGGATGCCGAAATAGCTGCTTTTTGTCAACGGAATTACGGCGTAACTTTTCCGATGGCAGCAAAGATTGATGTTAAAGGAAAACGGCAGGCGCCTATTTATCAGTGGTTGACCAACAAAAGCTTGAACGGCGTAGAAAGTTCTGCTGTCTTGTGGAATTTTCAGAAATATCTAATCGATGAAAATGGCAGGCTTATGAAGCATTTTCTTCCAAAAATAGATCCCGAGGATCCTGCAATTGTGGCGTTGCTCGAGTAGTTAGATAGCGCTCATTCAACTTTCTTTAAACATTTGAAAGTCCGCGGTAGTGGATGGCTGCAGAATGGGAGAAATTCTTTAATAGAACCGCCAGTCAAATTACTAATGAGTTCATCGATTGATTTGCCAGCTTTTCTAAATCCTGTACCCTTAAAATCTGTTATATAAATATCCAGTTCGCCTGCTGCATCAATTTCATAGTCCCAAAAGAGATAGTAGCCATTGTCGCTGGAAGCGAAGGGAAACAATCGCTTTACGATTTGCAGCGAGCAGTCAGGACCTATTTCAAACCAGATATCATCATTTTTAACATCATCAATATAGGTATTTCTAATTTCATCGGATCTAACAGTTAATGAATCTCCATAGTTGCCCATCGGAATATAAATATGAAATTCACCTAATGCTAACCCGTATCCATAGTTTTTTACAAAGGATTTGTATGATTTAGGAAAAGCTTTTCCATTTGGGAATCTAAAATTCTCGAGAATTGACTGATCCCCAAATTCAGAAGGTGTACCTTCTATTTGCAGATCAAAGGTATTATTTAGCATAACGTTTTTATAAAAATTCGCATATTATGATTCAAAATTTCCTGCCTATTGTTGATTTTTTTTTGACTTATTTCTTTACCGCCACTTACTTACCTGCAGTACGTTTTCATCCAGTTGTGCCGCTAATGATTTCGCCCGTGCTTTTAAGATCAATTTTCTGCCAGTAATTGTTCGGGTAAAGATTAAATCACAATTCCCTACGTGCGCTTCCCACTGATTGCTAAAATATTCGGCAAACTCTTTTTTGCGTGCCAGCAGTTCCGGAACAGCATGATAATCTTCCTGCTTGACAAAAAAAGCAAATTTGTTTTTCCTGACAATCACATAACGCGGATTATTGATCGGCGCTATAATCTCCTGTAATGCATTGATGAATATTGATTTGTCGTATGTTGTACCCCCTTCTAAATGGCAGTAAACGGAACCCGAGCGGTCAACTTGCATTTCTACGCGTACTTCGTTTCGATCAGTCCGTATGATATGAGCTTTTAGCAAGCCATTTAAGAGCGCATAACTCACTTGGTTGAGATCTTTGGAAATATCTCGGTATTTCAAATATAGTCTGAGTGATCTGACGGTATTTCTCCCGAAAAGCAGCATTCCGACTGCACCCAAGCTGGCCATGTAAATATAAAAATCTTTTAGGCTTTGCATATTTTTTAATGTTCTAAAAAATCCCTGCACATTGTCAAGTCCAAAACTAAGCCAGGAAGTGCCCACTGTCGCGAGTAGGTTTCTAATTGTTTTGTTGAGATACAATGATTTTACACGTTGATAATCTTGTTTTTCCGTAAAAGGTATCTTGATCTCCTCGACGAGATTCACTCCTTTGCTAAGCGCATCATTCCACCGCTGTCTGAGGTTCTCTCGGTCGGCAGCAAATAGCAACATTTCCGCATTTTTCCGTGAAATTTCCCCAACGTTGTTTATGTTTTCGGGTAGATCAAAACGGCCTATACCATTTTCAATTTCAGGTTCTTGTCGCAGCGAGACGCCGACAAAACTTTTGAACCGTCGCTTTAATAATTTAAGGTCATCACCGCCCGTTGCGGAAGTGGAGTCTGCACATACCAAATGCCAGATATTTGACGTTTTGTCCTTATTGCCCTGTTGTGCTCTGATAGCCCGACCCCGCATCTGATTGGAAAGTACAAATGAGCCGACAAAGCTCGCTAAAATCAGGGCGTTGATTGCCGGAGCGTCCCAGCCTTCACCTAACAATGACTTGGTCCCCAGTAGGACTTCAATTTCTCCAGCCTGGAATAGCTGTGTGACGATGTGAACGATATCGTGTTTAAGTTCCTCTGTCTGGTTTATTAAAAGGTAATTTACATCAAAAGGAACAGGGCTCGCGGCGCTGTCATAAATATCATACTTTGCAGCAGTGGTTTGAAATGCAGCGTAAGTGCTTGCCGGAATAATGATCATGGATCCTGTAAGTACAGCGATTTTCTTTTTATTCTTATTTTCCCGTCTCAATTTTTCGAAAATAGGGATAACACCTATTTTGTTCAATTCAAGCGTATTGTGGTCGGTGCTTACATAGAATTCTTTTCGGATGAAATCCGAAAGGACTACCAACCGTAGGTTTTTACCCAATTTTTCATATTCAAAATCCACAATCGCTGTAATAGCGTCCATTTTACTGATACTGGATGTCAAATATTGTCGGACACGGCTATTTTGGGAAAAGTTCACCCGTTTTCTTTCCGTGGCACCATGCCTTTGTAATCTATTTTCTAGCATGTTGCGGTGTTCTTCAAACGCATTGAAATGTACCTTTTCCTGGTACAGATAAAATTCAAGTAGAATTTCGAGCCATTCATAATCCAGGTGAGGTATTTTAAAATCCTTGCCACCGATGATCTCCATATGGAGCTCGGGAATTGGAATTTGGTTGGCATGGAGAAAAATTAAGCATGCTGAGTAATATTTCAGGTTATTATAAACCCAGTCGAGATCATCCATCGGGTTTAACCATATCGGATGATTTTGGACTGCCTGAAGTACGATTTTGTCGCTGCTTACTTCCTTAAACAGTTTAAGCATGCTATCCCTATAATCGGCAATAAACTGTCTTTCCTTTTGGCTAGGATTGGTGAAATAGATATAATCCTGATGTGGACATAGATCACCCTCAATGACAAGTTCGGGGACGGAAATTTCTGCATCTATGGGGCCATTGAGATCCATGTAGCGCTGCCATTCTGTTGGGTTGACATCGTAAGGTGGAGTTGCTGTTAGACCAACAACCGTCGGCTTCAGTTTTTTCTTTATATGGGTTAATGTATGCCACCATTCATTTTTAAGATGGTGTGCTTCGTCGACGACAATCGTACCGATTTTTTGCGATTTCAATTCCTTTAGGATAAGCTCAAGGTTTGACCCGAGCTCCGGCGCATCCTGATCATTGCAGGCAGCATGCAGTCCCTGATAGGTTACTACGGTGAAAAATTTTGGATTCCGGATATCCCTGGAGATCCAGTCCGGCATGGTGTCCGTTTGAAGAAAAAGTTCACAGAACCGTTGTATCCATTGGTTACGGATTGCACGCGTCGGTGCGAGAATTAGGGTTGGTTTATTGATGCGTATAGCGACTTCAAGCCCCAAAACCGTCTTACCTGAACCGGGAGGTGCCACCACATGTAAATGACCATCTTTAAGATGCTCTTGTAATTCTTCAAGTACCCGTTGTTGGTACTTGCGCCATGAATATTTGAATTTAATTGCTTTAGGGTATTCAGTCAATAGATCCGGATAATTTAAAATTTACACTATATTGTAGCGCAATATACCAATTTTGGTTGCAAATACGATTTGCAGTAGAAGACTCGTATAATTCCTTCTATCGACCTCGAATATAAGTTATATATTGAATAAATTTTATTTAAGTTAAATTCCGTGTAAGCTTTCCGAAGAGGAAAAATAGCCGTTTTATCCAAAATGGAGGTGCCTCCTAAGTACGTTTAATGCATTTTAAAAGCACTAGTCCCTTGTGCCTGATCAGTGTTATATCCGTGCTTGATCCGTACATCCTTCAAAAACGGGCTAGTTTCAAGCGATTAATTTTAGCAGTTGGTTAATTTTTGATTAATTCTGGACGAGCGGGATTTGGCATCGTTTCATCCTCCGTTAGGCTTATTGGACAGCGGAACAATTATTATTCGCGGAGACAGAATTTATATTCGTACATCACTCCCGGAAAATAACTTGATATCTTTGTAAGCGTACTTAAAAGTGTTATCGATGAATAGACAACAGTAATTATAAAAATACGGGTAATATGGGGAAAATTATATTCAGATTTTGGTTGGTTAATGTACTGATAAGTGTCGCGCTATTTATCCTATACCGACTTGTTATTGCAGAGACGAATACGGCTGCTACAGGATTTCTGGAGACGATTATAGTTATACTGGACATTGTTGTCAATTTAGGTTTTTCAACAATTTACCTTTTCGTAGTGATTTTATGTTCTTTACTATTTTTTCTAAATCACATCGAAAAAATTCGCCGAAATAAAGTATTATCGTTTCTGACATTTTCGGGAATACCTGCTGTTTTTCTGGTCTTACTGATTATTTATATTTTGGCTGGAGTTTATAAATATCATATGGTTCTCGACCCGTTAAAAATGCTGCTCCTTTTTTCCGTTGTTTATCTAGCCAGCACCGTCTTAGAATTTGTCCTGTTCCGGAAAATAATCGAAAAACAGCAGGCTGCTCTGAAAGTTAAGCAATAAAACTGCATCATTGTCGTCTGTCTGACTATTTCTTTAATCAAATTAATCAAAATTGGCTGAGTTCAGATACCCCGATGATCTTAATGTTTCTAAGATGTAATTCGCTTCAGCTTGATCCATATCATTCGCGAATTTTATTGTTTTAAAACCATATTCAAATCGAATAGTGCCTCTATTTTTAAACAACGACAAATCATTCCTGCGGCCCCAAAAAACGAATTCAAAGGGCTCCTCTTCGATATGAAAATTCTTTACTTCCCGTAAATCAAATATCTTATTTCTGAAGAATATATCATTTTTTCTGGCGATGCTGATCTGCTCACGATCTATCACGATGATTTCTTTTCCAATTAAGTACCACGATAATGTTTTAACCACAAATAAGCCCCCCAGAGTCCAGCCAATCAACCAGATTACTTGAAATAACCGATCAAATTCTAACCCGCTATTTCCGTTATTAAAAAAGTCCTTTACGAACGAGCTTCCAACAAAATTTAATCCAATAAACCAAGCGACCAGCCACAAACTAAGGAATGCTATGACAGGCATATGTTTTTTTGCTGGGATGGTAATTGGTATCCATTTGACGTTTGGTCAATATTTGCAATACCATCATAAGGTCTTTCCATGGTTATAATTTGTTACTCGTTCAAAATTGGTTAATTTAACAGGGACTAATATGCGAAAAGTCAAAGAATAAAAAACTATTTTTTATCATTAAATTATATCAATTTTTTCAGGATAAGCCATTTGATTTATGCGTAATTCGCAGATCAAATTTTTTTATTGTTGTTCTCGATGAATTCTAATGCTTCCTCTAACTGATTTTCATCAAAATATCGCTCTTCTAAAGCCGAGTTAAATAAATGGAGCATCTTGTTTTCAATATTGACTATTGACTTCATGAAATCAGAATGGGATACAACCGCACAGCGTCCGATTTTTCCGAAATGTTTAATTCCCCATAATTCCCCTTCAAAAAATGCTTTTAATTTCATGTCTTTCATCATAGACATGTCTTTAACCTTAATCAATATGTTGACATGCGCATAACCTTCATTCAATTTTTCTTCGAAAAGTTGTTCTATCAAAAACGCATCAATTTCTGTAAATGATCCTATTAATTCCAACGCAAGTGCATTGCCTTTAAATTTTTTTATTTGATTGATCATGATGGTTTCTTGGTTTTATTGTTTTGCATGTCATCTATATCGTGAAGTTAAAAAATATGGAACGTAATTGAAATTCAGTTATTCACATGAATTAAAACCCAATTGCGGGGGCTGACGAATGAATGGTCACTTTCTGGCATATTTACTTTCCTTTACAAAAAAACGTAGGGGTAGAGCCGCGTGTTCCTGAGCATAAGCAATACCGATTCGTGCTGCTTTTCCGATTTGTGCGGGATTGTATTTTAATCCCTGATCTTCAATCCAAATGCGGTCGTCGGTCAATAGCGCATCATTAAACGACGCGTCAATTCCCAAAGCTTTGGCCGCAGAACCCGGTCCATTGGAAAATGAGGGTTTTTCAGGCAGCACGTGTCTCCGTAAAGCCATCACGTCAATGCCAACGAGCGGTTCAATACTCCTGATTAAAACGCATTGGGGATCCGCTGCGCCAGAAGTAACGATATTCAACAGATGGTGAATTCCATAACATAGGTATACATAGGCCACACCACCTTCACGATACATCGGCTCAGTCCTGGAGGTTCTCTTTCCGTTAAATGCATGAGATGCTTTATCCATAACGCCAAAGTAAGCTTCAGTTTCGACAATTCTACCCCCTGTTAGAAGGCCGTCTTTTTGCGTATAGAGTACCTTTCCTAACAGATCTTCTGCTAGGAATAAAGTATCGGTATTGTTATAATAAGATTTAGGCAGTTTACTCACTTTTTATACAAAAAATTGACTTATTTATCATTCGTATGTTACTCGTATCAGTAGAGGTATTCAATCCTTCTCTAAGCGCAATTTTGTTTACCGCTATTTCCCATTTCTTTTCTCGCAGGTTACATCACATGTGTTCTCCAAGATTAGCCAATCCAAATCTGAAAGCAATATAATGCTATAACTGGCAACATCAGTAACCTTATACATCATCATCTATAAATCAAATTGTCAACGATTATGTCCATCGTTTAACGGTGATTAAATATAGGGAAAATCATCATTTTATTGCTAACGAATAGTAGTTGAGCAAATGATTTTCAAACTCACCTGATAGGGCGGATAAAAAGTCTACTTATGTTAATTTTCGTGAGGCCTAACAGCGGCAATAGGGACGGTGGCATAGGCTGACAAATAGTAAGCAATGTATACGTATGGTCTGCAAAAAAAATATGATGACGGCGATTTTTTAGGTATCCATACCAGTATTGCTTTAACGTGGCACGCAGCAAATAAGATCGTTACACTGGTCATCGAGGGGATGTCAGATGTCCTTTTTGATCGGGAGGTGGACAATAGTGTGGCGCTGAGCATTGAGCCGACAGAAGCAGAAATACAAAAGGTATTTACATATTACCTTGTCCTGATTGACCGAGCCAAGGTTCGGGTTTTTGTGATGGCAAAAGATTTTGATGAGCTGCTGAACCGTAAAGAAAATAGGAGTGAGATCAAATTGCCTGACTAGTTCTGGGGAATATGTAAGCTCCTGGAAATACCTTTACGAACTAGATGAATAGGGGGAGTCATTTTTTTATTTTATAAGATATGGGTTGCACCAAATTGACCACGCATTAAAGTTGTTGCCACTTTGATCTTGCGTAAGGAGCTCAAGATCATCGACACCTGTGATATCTAGATCAAAAAGATACTGTTCATTGGGCTTGACATTATGGGAAGAAAGGATTTTCCTATTACCACGGATGATAAATTGAATGCCCTCTGGTTTTTGAGCGCCGTCACGTAAAGCTGCGATGATTTTTAATTGCCGCCACTTTTTTGCAAGCTTGTACTTATATAGGGATGGTGCATGGGCATATAATCCTTTGCGATATACCTTAGCGCTGTTTTCTAGAAAAAATAAAGCGTTAGATTCTGCTGTGTAATAATTTCTCGCTGGGTTTTCCCAACCTACGTAAGCTTCTTCCCATGCTGCGTCAGAAAGAAAGATACTATCCTTTTTTATGGTTTTAAGGTTGATGGGTTGGTCGTCCTGCAACAATTGATTTAAGACACTCAACTTGGCCTGTTTTTGATTATCCAGGCTGTCATTTTCTACTACTCTAATCAGGTCATTGACGGTAGCCTGACCAAAATTATTAATGGTTAGGAAATCTCCTTCGTTACTATGGCTAACCATTTTTCGGTATTCTTTAACTGATCCGTTGTCAAATAAAAACAGCATTCTAATTTCATAGGGTATATTGCCTTCAAAAGGAGCAATATCAATTTCTACAGAATTGCTCTGGTTGACTACAGCGGTAAAGCTGTTGCTCAAATACTCGGAGGTATTATAAGGGTGGATCAACGCTACAACGCCATATGGTACTGTACCTGAATGGTACTGAAGCTTTAATTTTGTCGTATTTTCGGCTTGAAATAGCATAAATGATTGTAATAGGAATTCGTTTTTTTGTTGGATAGGTTTTGGTCGCTGTGTAAATATGGGATGACTACTTAGTTGAAAGACTGAGGCTTTGGAAAATTTAGCTGATTTTAAACCACCCCATTTTTCGACTTTGTAGTGCCTGCTACCATGTTCTCCCATTAAGGAAATCGTTTTTCGATTGAACTCATTTGGAAAACCATGATCGTGTGGTAATCCGAATAGGTGGCCCATTTCATGTGCTATCCCACCAAGGTACCAACTGTTGAACTCTCCTACAGTACATTCTTTATTTGTGGCAAACATCTCTGTAAAAGTTATTTTGGTGCTTGCATCCGTGAGTAATGCCGGATCTAGGAGGTCGCAGTCTGCAACCATGCACAAGCCCGAGGAAGCAGAGCCCCTGCCATAGTATGGCGAATGAAATACGTAGGTCCCATTTTCATCTTTATGGCTTAAGGCAGTAATAACAAGGATATGTTCGGTGTTTGGATTGATAGCAGGCGTCAGTTTCTCGAAGATTTCATTTTCTATTTCACGCCCTGAATTTATTGTATAATCATTTGAGGGTTTCGCCCCTTGAACCAAGTGGTACTGATAACCCGAATCTTCTGCCTCAAAAGGGATACCATCACTTTTAAATCCCGAATTTCCAAGCTCAGTTTTGTAATAGGAGGAGATATCCTTCAATGTTCGGTCGAGACGATTTTTCCAATCGGAAGACAGTTTTGCGTCAGCAGGATAAAAATAAACAACCTTAACAGTATGAAGCAGTTTATTTTTATTTGTTGTGATTGCTCCTTGAGCGAATTGGTTAAGTGTTAATAGTAAATAGACAGCATTATCCAGAGGAAGTTTGGCTGACGTTTCATACATGGTGAATATACGATCGCTATTGAATTCAATTAGGTTTAATCTAGGTTTTATATTATCTATACACTAAGTTAAATAAAATCAGCATAGTTTTCTTTAATAATATGCATAAGTTCTTCTCCCTCTACAGGACTTATTTTAAAAAACTATTCAGATAACCTAAAATGCTTCCAGTTTGGCCTATCAGGCTGACGTGGCTTTGTGCTGGGATAATGGCTAATTGGGATTTCGGCATTTGTCCAAAGTCACCAACTACTGCACCGCCCAATAATTGATATGTTTTTACCAGCTCGATCTTATCTAGACCGTCGTTGTCTCCAGCAATCAAGAGTACAGGTGAAGATATTTTGGCAATATTTGCGTCTCCCAGATCAAATGGTTACTGTGCCAAAGAGATCATCTGTTCTAAAAATTTTGTCCACTTTGTTTTGTCGGGAGCAACGGCTTCATAGGCTTGCTGCATCGGACTATTTTCAAATAGTGCTGGTTTCATGTTCTGAAAGGCTTTGTTAATTTCCGGCATCCATCCCTTACTTTTATAGGTAGCAGAAATAATGACTAATTCATCTAAGCGCTTCGGGTACTGAATGGCAAATTGGTAGGCTACTGCGCCTCCAAAGCTGTAGCCAAGCACTGCAGCATGTTCAATTCTCAGATAATCCATCACTTTGGCAACATCAGCTGCAAGTATGGCGTGGTCAAATTTTCTATCAGAATAGGGTGAATGGCCATGGCCCTGCAGCTCAATGGCGATGACTTTCCTGTTTTTTGACAGTTCGGGTATGAGCTGACTCCAGTTTGTGCTGATGGTCATAAAAGCGCCGTGTAATAATACAATCGGTTTTCCAGTACCATAAACTTCATAATATACCTTTCTGTCCTTAAGGTGTACTAAACCTTGAGCCGAGGGTTTAATTTGGGCATAAGATTGCATAACAGTAGTCATCATAATGATATAAAGTAATGATTTAAAAATAGTATTTGGTTTTGATACGTGTGTTCATAACGAATTTATTTAAAATGTACATGACAAATATCATTACGATTTCCTAAGAAGATCCTGTGGAAATACGACAAATATAGGGGCGATTGCGTCAGAAATGCAAGCAGACAGTCCTTAAAAAAAGATTGGATCGCGATAATACCGAGGGGAAGATTTCGTATCGTTAGGGCAGTTGAGGTGTAATTAAAAAAGACAGGGACCAATATCCAATATCAGCCCCTGTGTTTTGCTATTATTTCAACTTATCTTTTACACTTTTAGCATGATCTAAGTGGTTTCTAAGTGTTGGTAGAGTTTTATCTACAAACGCTTTCAGCTCGGTATCTTTAAGGTTTTTACTAGCGTCCTCAAACAGTTTGATATCCTTTTCATGGTCTTTAACCATATCTTCAATATACGATTTATCGAAGTCTCTGGGCGACTTTTTGGACAATTCATCCTTCAAATTTTGCTCATCTTTACCCGAGGAGGCTGGTAGCGTGATATTTTTTGCTTGTGCAAGCGTTGCAAGTTCATCATTTGCTTTGGAATGATCTTTAACCATCATTTCGCCGAAGGCTTTTACCTCCACATGCTGGCCTTTTTCCTTTGCCAGTTTTCCAAGTTCTACCTCAGCCATGCCACCGTTTGCTGCTTCAGTAACGAATTTTGCATCGTCTTCACTGACAGCAACAGGCGTCGTTGCCGTATTATTATCGTCTATGTTTTCTGGTGCTTTTGTTTCGTTGATACTGTCTGCTGTTTTTTTGCTGTCGTTATTTGCATTGCCGCAACTTTGGACAGCAATAATAGAAAATGCAATTGCTAGGGTCAAAAATATTCTTTTCATGATCTTATGAGTTTTGATTTCTAGATAAACAGTGGTCAAAACAGTATCGTTTCAAAAAAATGACCAACGCAACTATTTCATATTACATTCACGCGTTTTTTAGCTTCAAAAATTTAATAGTGATACCCAGCTGACCCAGGTGGTAAAAATCGTGATGGATAAGGCCTGTCAGGAGGTATTTGAGGTTATGCGGGAAATCAGGATTCGCATGTTTATAGGGTTGTTCGAGGAAGGAATCGTCTTTGCCGTTGAGAAAGTGAATAACGTGTCGCTGACTATCCCAGAAATCTTCCAACAGCTTTTTCCAGCCTGTTGTCTTCAGTTCGTCATTCGTGCGCCAATTCCTAGCTTCGTTCATTTCGAGTCCCCGTGGATTTCCCTTCAAACGGCTCAGAACCTCCTTACGCCATTCAATGAGATGCGACATCAGTTCCGCTACACTATGCATTTCTGGGATAGGACGCTCATAAACAGATGATTCGGTAACCGTAGCTAATTTTTTTTCAAAATTTTCATCGATCCATAGATCGGCGTGCTCCACATCCTTTAATTGCTGAATGATATCTTTTATCAGAATAGTGCTCATAATGACTTAGTTTTAAAATGATTAAGTTTAAGACTTTAGAAATTAAACCGAACTATACAGGAATTAGTTTTAACCAATTGTGTATTCGCTTAAAATGCTAACATTGTACTGAAGAATTTCAGCTAGCAACGCTGGAATAGTTGCGGTGTGAAAAGGTTTTAGGGAAGATGTAATCAGTAGACAAACTATTATTTGCTGAATCGTGTCCTTCTATCGAGATTTCCTAGAAAAGGCAATCGCTTTATGATCCGGGCTCATACCCGCGTTTTATGGTCCCGAACACTCGTATTGAAATGGCTGATCAAAGATCCACAGCACGTCTGACTATCAACGAATTAATGAAACAGGCTAAATTGTTAGAATCCGAAGGGAAATTGGAGGATGCTGTCAAAAACTATCATACAGTTATCGCAAAAGATAAGCTGCATATAATCGGCTCATGATTGTATATCATAGGCAGAAAATGTACAAAAAAGAGCTAAGTACGATAAAGAAGGCGCTCGCTACCTATGAAAATGATCTGTTGAAAGATCAGCGCAAATGGAAGAAGCTTAACGGTGGGACAGCCGACTTAAGTCAGCGTTTGGCCAAAGTACTGGGATTAATGCACGAGGATGGCCTTCCAAGATATTAAGAACCGCAAGTCATGGCTTGGAGAAAGCGTTTGGAAAGGGTGGAGCAAGTTATCAAAAAGGCAAAAGGTGTAAAGACCTAGGCGCTTTTTTTTTGTTATAAAATCGTAAACGAAATTGTAGATGCTGCTGTTCAACTATAAAACTCATTAGTTTTAATAAGTCGATATTGAGCCGAAACCCATTTTAGAAATGACAATGAAATACATATTCTGTACAGTTGAAACCCCCAAAAATTCAAATGCCAAATACAATTATGAGCCAAAATGTGGCGGATTTGTTCTGGCAAAATACCTTCCTTTGGGCTCAGTTTTCCCCTATGATTTCGGTTTTATCCCGGGCACCGTAGGAGAGGATGGTGACCCCTTGGATATTATCGTTATTTCGGAACAAGGGACGTTTCCTGGCTGTATATTGAAATGCAGAATAATTGGTGCAATAAAGGCGATACAGCAGGATAAAGATGGCGACACTGTCGAAAATGACCGGTTTTTGGTCGTACCGGAGGCTTCAGCCGTCTTTGGTCACATTCATCGTGTCACCCAATTGCCTGAAACCGTGCTCGATGAACTGCAACAGTTCTTCATAAATTATAATAAACAGGAAGGCAAAAATTTCCAGCCTTTGAAAATTCTAAGTGCTAAAGATGCATGTAAGGCGATAGAAAAAGCAAAAAGTAACAGCCAGGCCATCAAAAAAATTGAACTTTTTCTTCCACTCTACGATGCGTCGGGAACACCCTTCTCCGCTCAACTATTTCAGGATATTAGTAAGCAGCTCATTAAAGACTTTGGCGGGATAACAGCTTATACGCGTGCACCTGCCATTGGTATATGGGTCGATCCTAAAAAACAGCCAATTAAAGACGAGAATGTGGTTTATGAAATCATGGTTGCTGAAATCGACCATGCCTACTGGAAACAATTCAAGAAAAAACTCGAATTACAATTTGCCCAAAAAGAGTTAGTTATTAGGCAAAGTGAGGTCGGGCTACTCTAGTCGCTAGATTAATACTGTAGATCTGCTGGAATGTAGACCAGTAGGCTTATAAATGCTATTTAGCTTGAAGCGTAGGTGAAGGGGAAATCAAAATAGAAAATAGATCCCTTATTCTTGGCGCTTTGAACATGTATCTTTGAACCATGTTTTCGCAGGATTTCTGCGACCAAATATAGGCCGATGCCAAATCCAGATATGTTAGAAGTATTTAGGTTATCCACCCGATAGAATGATTTAAAAATATTCTTTTGATGTTTGGGCTCGATTCCAATCCCTTCATCCTGAACATATATACGTACTTTTTCGCCTATTATCTGCGTGCCAATAATGATCGTCCCACCATGGGGAGAGTAATTTTATGGCATTGTTAAGTAAGTTGGCAAAAACCTGATCCATTTTGGGCCAGTCAGCTAAAATATGAACGGTGGGATCACAACGCTGTTCAATGCTGTGCCAATTCGTTTCCAAATCATTAATACAGTCCCGCATTAATTTGTCAAGCTGAAAAGTGGTTTGGTGAAGTTGCAATTTTCCTTCGTCTACCTCCGTTATACTAAGAAAATCCGCAATCGTGAGCATCATTTTTCTCACTTTGAGATTCGATCTTAGTTCCTATCTGGGCACTTTTTTCACCAAATATAGTTGCATGCTGTTGCATCATCTGCGTATTCATCAAGACTGTGGTGAGCGGTGTTTTGAGTTCGTGGCTTGCTACGGATATAAACGCATTTTTTTGCTTCTCCTCCTGCTTTTTCGGTGATATCCCGTGCAATTTTTGATACACCAATGATCTCGCCGAGATTGTTTTTTATGGGGATATCGTCAGCGACAAATCGATCAATTTGCCTGATTTTGTCTGCCGAACAGTTTCAAAATGCTTGATGGAATGCCCCATGCGGATTCGCCCCAGAATATAATCTTCTTCAGAATGCCTATCTCGTGGAATTAATTTTAGGATGGACTGACCAATCATTTCCGCGGTTGAATAGCCAAAAAGATTCGTCGCAGCGTCGTTCCAGCTGGTTATGATACCTTCTAGTGTTTTTCCGATAATCGCGTCATAGGATGAGTTAACAATGACTGCAAGTCTCCTGAAGACGTTATATTGATGCTTATCATTGATTTTAAGGATGATCTTGATACAGAAGATATTACCGAAGCAATTGCCCGCATCCGTACACGCATTAAAACCGAATTTCAATTTATCCATTATGTCATTATCCAACCAGAGTAAATATTAAACGCCAATTAACCTTGATAGCTATTTTAATAGCAGCGGCTTCGTTTTGCAAGTGAGCTTTTGCAAGGACATCGCGGGGGCTTATGCCAAGATTGCAAAGAACACAGCCTTGGCTAGCACAGTAAAATGTAGTGTTGGGCTATCTTTAGGATGGATAACCGAGTTTCGGAACTTTATCGAAAAATTATGTAAGAAGTAGAAGAATGACAATGTAAACGTGTAAGTTTGTATATCACCAATATTAAATTTAAGGTTATGCTATATTTAGGAATTCTGGTCGTTTTTGGACTTATTACATTATTTGCTTCATTTTATACCGTAAAACAAGAATCTGCTGCTGTGATAGAAAGGCTGGGTAAATTTTTAAAAGTAAGTCATGCTGGTTTGCATTTAAAAATTCCGTTTTTGGATCAAATATCTAAACGTCTGAATCTTAGAATAAAGCAATTGGATGTCATAATTGATACCAAAACACTGGATAATGTTTTCATTAAGATGAAAGTTTCTGTCCAGTACCAGGTAATCAGAGACAACGTAAAAGATGCTTATTATCGTTTGGAGAATCCCGAAAATCAGATCACATCGTATGTTTTTGATGTCGTGCGTGCTGAAGTTCCAAAAACAAAATTAGATGACGTTTTCGTAAGAAAAGATGATATTGCCATTGCCGTAAAAAGTGAATTGCAGGATGCGATGCAAAGCTACGGTTACGATATTATTAAAGCATTAGTGACAGATATTGATCCTGATGAACAGGTCAAACATGCCATGAACAGAATCAACGCTGCTGAACGCGAAAAAACAGCCGCAGAATATGAGTCTGAGGCTCAGAGAATACGAATTGTTGCAGTAGCAAAAGCTGAGGCAGAATCTAAAAAACTACAGGGACAGGGTATCGCAGATCAGCGAAGAGAGATTGCGAAGGGACTGGAAGAATCTGTAAAAATGCTGAATGCTGCCAATATCAATGCACAGGAAGCCTCTGCGTTAATCGTGGTTACGCAACATTATGATACACTGAATGCTATCGGCGCCAATAGCAGAAGCAATTTGGTCTTGCTTCCAAATTCGCCAACTGCAGCAAGCACTATGCTGAATGATTTGGTAGTTTCAATGGCCGCGGCACAGAAGATTGATGGACATAATAGTGCGCAATTGCCTGATCTTCCTAAAGATGGCGGTCTTTAGGGATAGAAATCCAAAGAAGCTCTTCCATAGACGTATTATCTAAATATTGATGTAACTGAATTCCTCAAAAGCAGGATATGGGATAAGATTACTAAGGGTACCACCAGGTTGGGCAATAAAGCATATGGAAATTGTAACATAGCAATATTTGGCTGATCATAAGCGATCAATTGTATAGGAATTGGGGATGACAGTATTCCTAGAAGAACAACAATGAGAACTGAGCAAATACCGAATATGTTCCATAATCTGAAAATCTGGAAATTGAAAATTTTACGAAAGAATATGCCCGTTATCAAAAATATTAAGGCAGTAATTCCGAAAACTATATCATAATTGCAGCCAATAAAAGTCATTTCTCGCGGCAGCATTTTAGCTTTGTATAAAGCATAGAGAATAAATTCTACTGGAATACGCAAGATATGGATCGCCAAAAGCAAATACATATTTATTTTTGTATTAACCAATAGTATCGAACAACAGACGATTGTTATAACTGTACCCAATAGCGTTAAGGCGAAAGATGGGGGAAATTGTATAAAGAACCCTGCAACAGCGGCAAATGATATGAAGAGCGACCAAATGATATAAACTCGCGTAGAAAGTTTGTGGCGTACAGCGAACCAAAATAATACAAAACAACTTATTGTAATAGCTATAAATAGATTCTGCATGATTAAAAAGCATATATCTTATAAAACTAAAGCATAAAAGGCCTAAAAT